>NZ_JAMYLR010000042.1:0-50334 GCF_040318155.1 Mesorhizobium sp. M1307
TGATTTTTTTATACCTACAACTACCACTTTCGCCCCCCCCTCGGGCCCCGCCACGCCGGTTCAACCGGCCCCTTTTAATTGGTTTTCCCCCCCTTCAGTCTCTCCCCGCCCGCCCCCTGGGGGGGGGCCCGGACAAAGCAAACCTCCGTACGCTCAAAGAGAGCGACCGGCCAGACAAGGAAGCGGACCGACCGATGTTGCGATTCCTGCTCACGCGCATAGCGTCGGCGATCCCGGTCCTCGCCATTCTGAGCCTGGTCACCTTCGCCATCATCCAGGCGCCGCCGGGCGACTATGCCGACTACATTCGCTCGCAGTTGATCAATCAGGGCGGGGCCTCATTCGCCGAAGCCGACGCGCAGGCCAAGGCCTATCGGATAGAACATGGTCTCGATAAGCCGCTGCCCGTCCAGTATCTCAACTGGATCGGCGGCATCATCACCCGCGGCGATTTCGGCTATAGCCTCTATTACAATAAGCCGGTGGCCGATGTGGTGGGCGAGCGGCTGCCGCGCACGCTGCTCCTGGCGCTGGTGTGCCATCTGTTGGCCTCGGTCCTCGGTATCACCTTCGGCATATGGGCGGCGACCAGGCAGTACAGCTGGATCGACAGTACGCTGTCAGCGATTTCCTTCCTCGGCATGACGGTGCCGCGCTTCCTGATGGCGCTGATCATCGTCTATCTGCTGGTCTTCCAGTTCAACGTCTCCGAGATCGGCAGCTTCTTTTCGCCGCAATTTGGCGGGGCGCCGTGGTCTTGGGCGAAGTTCGTCGATCTCGTCCGGCATGTCTGGCCGGTTGTCGCCATCGCCACCTTCGGCGGGCTCGCCTACAACATGCGGGTGATGCGCGGCAATCTGCTCGACACGCTGAACGCGCAATATGTCGAGACCGCTCGCGCCAAGGGCCTCAGCGGCGGTGCGGTCGTGATGCGCCATGCGGTGCCCAATGCGCTGCATCCGCTGGTCATGTATCAGGGCGTGGTGCTGCCCTATATGCTGACCGGCGAGATCGAGACCGCGATCATCTTTGCCCTGCCGACCGTCGGCCCGGCGATCGTTGGCTCGATGGCGGTCGGCGACGTCTATGTCACGGCGACATTCATGATGGTGCTGTCGGCGACGCTGATCGTCGGCAACATCATCGCCGACATGCTGCTCGTCATGCTCGATCCGCGTGTGCGCCAATATGCAGGGTCCTGAGATGCTTGCTTTCGAGCCCTCGCTGCCGCCACTTGCCGAGGAACCGGCCAAGATCAAGCCGCGCGGCAATGAGAGTTACATCGCACTCGTCTGGCGCCGCCTGAAACGGTCCTGGACCGGCATGGCCGGGCTCATCCTGGTCGCGTTTCTGGTGCTGCTGGCGGTGGTTGCCGACTTCTTCGCACCGATGGATCCCAAGGTGACCGATGTCGGCTTCGCCCCGCCGCAGATGATGAGCTTCCATGACATGGACGGCAACTTCGTCTTCCAGCCACGCGTCTATGCCCTGGCGGATTCGGAAGACCTCGACCCGGTTACCTTCCAACCCGTCGTCGGGCCGGACTACGACCATCCGCGGCTGCTCGGCTTCTTCGTCAAGGGAGCGGAGTACAGACTGCTCGGCCTGCTTCCCGCGAACCGGCACTTCTTCGGCTCGACCGACGGCCAGCCGGTGCACTTCCTTGGCACCGACAAATTCGGTCGCGATGTGCTGGCTCGTGCGATCTATGGTTCGCGCATCTCGTTGATGATCGCATTGACCGTGGTCTTCATCGTCACCGTGATCGGCACGACGGTCGGCATGGTGTCGGGCTATTTCGGCGGCACATTCGACGTCTGGGTCCAGCGCTTCGTCGAACTGGTGCTCGCGTTTCCGCAATTGCCGCTTTATCTGGCGCTGACCTCGCTGGTTCCGGTGACGGCGCCGACGAATGTCTTCCTGGCCTTCGTGATCGTCGTCATGTCGGCGCTCGGCTGGGCGCAGATGTCGCGCGAGGTGCGCGGCAAGACCCTGGCACTGGCGCGGATCGATTACGTTCGTGCGGCGATGGCGGTCGGCGCCACAGATGGCCGCATCATCATGCAACACATTTTTCCAAACGTGATGAGCCACGTGATCGTTGCGGTCACGTTGGCAATCCCCAGCGTGGTCCTGCTCGAATCCTTCCTCGGTTTTCTCGGCTTCGCGGTGAAGCCGCCGCTGATCTCCTGGGGCCTGATGCTGCAAGACACCGCGACCTATTCGGTCATCGGCACTTATCCCTGGATCCTTTCGCCGGTCGGCTTCGTGCTTGTCACCGTCTTCGCGTTCAACGCGCTTGGGGATGGACTGCGCGATGCGGTCGATCCTTATTGAGCATGACATGATGCAACACGCGCTCGTCAAATCCTTCGCACCGCCTGTCCGGCTCGACCATGACGGCCGTTCGGAAAACCCGGTCATTGATGCCCGCAACATCGCCGTCGATTTCAAGGTCGAACACGGCATGATCGAAGCCGTCAAGGACATCTCCTTCCAGCTCTATCGCGGCGAGACGATCGCCATTGTCGGCGAGTCGGGATCGGGCAAGTCGGTGACGGCGCGCACCGTCATGGGACTGTTGTCGAAGCGCGCAGTCGTGTCGCCGAAATCGACTGTCGAATACAACGGGGCCAACATCCTGAAATTTTCCGAGCGTGCGCGGCGCAAACTGCGCGGCGACCGCATCTCGATGATCTTTCAGGAGCCGATGAGTTCGCTTAACCCGATCTACACGATCGGCAGCCAGATCGTCGAGGCGATACGGGTGCATCGCAAGATGAGCCGCAGGCAGGCCGAAGCAAGAGCGCTCGAGCTGCTGCAGCAGGTACAGATTCCTGAGCCCCAGGCGCGGCTGAAACAATACCCGCACCAGCTTTCCGGCGGCCAACGCCAGCGTGTGATGATCGCCATGGCGCTGGCCAACGATCCCGATGTGCTGATCGCCGATGAGCCGACGACGGCGCTCGACGTCACGGTTCAGGCGCAGATCCTCAATCTCATCCGAAACCTGCAGAAGAAACTGCGCATGGCGGTGATCCTGATCACGCATGACCTGACCGTGGTGCGGCAGTTCTCCGACTATGTCTACGTCATGCAGCATGGGGAGATGCGCGAGCACAATGTGACGGAGAAGCTGTTCACCAATCCACAGCATCCCTACACCTGTCACCTGCTTGCCTCCGAGCCGCGCGGCCAGGCAAATCCGTTGCCGGAAGGCGCCGACGTTATTCTTGAAGCTAGGAATGTGCGCGTCTCCTTCATGCTGCGGCATGGCACGTTCATGAGGCCGGACCTGCGCGAACTCGTTGCCGTCGACAGCCTCAGCCTGACCCTTCGACGGCACGAGACGCTGGGTCTCGTTGGCGAATCCGGATCGGGCAAGACCACCTTCGGCGAGGCGTTGCTCAGGCTCAACACCACGGACAGCGGTGAGATCTATTTCGATAGCCAGCCGATCCATGGCTGTTCGCGGGCGCAGATGCGGCCGTTGCGGTCGCGCATGCAGGTCGTCTTCCAGGATCCGTTCTCGTCGCTCAACCCGCGCATGACGATCGGCCAGATCATCGAGGAAGGGCTGGTCGTCAACCGCATGGGCGCCACCAGGAACGATCGGATCGAGCGGGTGCGCGAGGCGCTGATCAGCGCCGGCATGCCCGGCGATATCCTGTCGCGCTTCCCGCACGAGTTTTCCGGCGGCCAGCGCCAGCGTATTGCGATTGCCCGCGCCGTCGCGCTCGAACCGGAATTCATCGTACTCGACGAGCCGACATCGGCGCTGGATCTCTCGGTCCAGGCGCAGATCATCGAATTGTTGCGCAAGCTGCAGCGCGAACGGGGCCTGAGCTACATCTTCATCTCGCACGACCTCAAGGTCGTGCGAGCGCTGTGCCACCGCGTCATCGTCATGCAGCACGGCAAGATCGTCGAAGAGGGGCCGGTCGACGAAGTCCTGTCCCATCCCAAGACCGCTTACACCGAACGGCTGGTCAAAGCCGCTTTCGAGGTAGCCTAATTGCTTATGCCGGAGGTTGTTGTGGCAAGAAATCCCAAGGTCGCTTTCATCGGAGCTGGCTCGACGGTGTTCATGAGGAACATCGTCGGCGACATATTGCAGCGTCCGGCTTTATCCGGCTCGACGATCGCGCTGATGGACATCAATCCGCAACGGCTCGAGGAAAGCGCAATCGTCGTCGGCAAGCTGATCTCGACGCTTGGCGTAAAGGCCAAAGCCGAAACCTATTCGGACCAGCGCAAGGCGCTGGCGGGCGCCGATTTCGTCGTCGTCGCCTTCCAGATCGGCGGCTACGAGCCCTGCACCGTAACTGATTTCGAAGTTCCGAAGAAATACGGGCTGCGCCAGACCATCGCCGATACGCTCGGTGTCGGCGGCATCATGCGAGGCTTGAGAACCGTGCCGCATCTCTGGAAGATCTGCGAGGACATGCTCGCGGTCTGCCCGCAGGCGATCATGCTGCAATATGTCAACCCGATGGCGATCAACACCTGGGCGATCGCGGAGAAATACCCTGACATCAAGCAGGTCGGCCTCTGCCATTCGGTGCAAGGCACGGCGATGGAACTGGCGCATGATCTCGACATTCCCTACGAGGAGATTCGCTACCGCTCGGCCGGCATCAATCACATGGCCTTCTACCTGAAGTTCGAGCATCGCCAGCCGGACGGCTCCTACCGCAATCTCTATCCGGATCTGCTGCGCGCCTACAGCGAAGGGCGGGCGCCGAAGCCTGGATGGAATCCGCGCTGCCCGAACAAGGTGCGCTACGAGATGCTGAAGCGCCTCGGTTACTTCGTCACCGAGAGCTCCGAACATTTCGCGGAATACACGCCCTATTTCATCAAGGACGGGCGCGAGGATCTGATCGAGAAATTCAGTATCCCGCTCGACGAATACCCGAAGCGCTGCATCGAGCAGATCGAACGCTGGAAGGGGCAAGCGGAAGCCTATCGCTCGGCTGACAAGATCGAAGTGGAGCAGTCGAAGGAATATGCGTCCTCGATCATGAACTCGGTCTGGACCGGTGAGCCGTCGGTGATCTACGGCAACGTCCGCAACAATGGCTGCATCACGTCATTGCCGTATAATTGCGCAGCCGAGGTGCCATGCCTCGTCGACGCCTCCGGCATTCAACCCACGTTCATTGGCGACCTGCCGGTGCAGCTCACCGCGCTGATCCGCACCAATATCAACGTCCAGGAGCTGACGGTCCAGGCGCTGATGACCGAGAACCGCGAGCACATCTACCACGCGGCGATGATGGACCCGCACACGGCGGCCGAGCTCGACCTCGACCAGATATGGTCGCTGGTCGATGATTTGCTGGTTGCGCATGGCGATTGGCTGCCGGCCTGGGCGCGTGGAGCGCGCAGCGTTCGGGCGGCCTGAGGCGCAGGGCTGTCTGTTTCACTCACCTATGCCGACCATAGGGCCGGCTTTGAAAGCGGAGCGGCGTTGCCGGCAGATGTTTCGAAATCAAAGAGTTTCTGCGTTACGAGAGCAGCCGCTCCCCTTGCCCAGGAATTGTCCTCCCAGTCCAGCAGCATTGGTGGTGCCGCGCGAAAGGTATTTTTCCCAAGCGTCAGCCGCATTGGGCCAAACAGCGCATCGCCAAACGACACGGCTTCACCGCCGACGACAATGACCTCCGGGTCGGTGATGTTGACAAGATTGGCGAGATGCCGGCCGATGCCATGTCCGGCTTCTTCGAGAATGGCGACGGCTCGCGGTTCGCGGTCTGCCAAGGCTGCCATAAGGCTGACTTTGCTATCCGTTTCGTCGTGCCCGGTGGCTTCGCGCCAGGTGCGCAGGATCGCCGGCTCGGCGTAATAGGCCATCAAGCAGCCGCGTTTTCCGCACTCGCAAAGGCGGCCGTTCTCTTCATAAGAGCTGTGGCCGAACTTGCCGGCGGCACCGTTCGCGCCGCGATAGAGTTTGCCATCGAAGACGAGCGCGCAGCCGATTCCGACGCCGATCGCCAGCACAGCCATATTGCGGTGCTGGCGTCCGAGGCCGAAGAGTTGCTGGGCAATGGCATAGGCATTGGTGTCGTCCTCAAGCCACACGGGGACGTCTACCAGTTCGGCCAGCATCGGGCCAAGGGGAACGTTGTCCCAGTTGTAGCGATTGCTGCGGATACACACAGCCTTCTGGTTGTCTATGACGCCAGGCATTGAAACGCCGATCCCGGCAAGCTTGGCAGCGGGCCGATCGACAATGGAAATCAGCTCCGGTACCGCCTTGGCCAAGGTCGCTATGATATGGTCGGGATCGCTGTCCGAGAGCTTGACGCGCAGAGACCCCAGCGGATTGGTCGCAAGATCGGTGACCACGCATTCGACCGATCCGACCATCAGCTTGAAACCTATGGCAAGGCCGTTGGCATAGTTGATATCCACCGGGATAGGGCGGCGCCCAGCCGAGCCCACGACTGTCTTGCCTTCGATCAGCAGGCCATCCTCGATGAGGTCGGCCACGACGAAGGTGACCGCTGCCGGACTAAGGCCGGTAACTGACGCTATGTCGGCCCGGCTGCGCGCTCCTTGCTGCCGCAAGAGATTGAGGATCAGTCTGCGGTTCATCGCCCGAGTCGTGCTCGGGTCACCCTTGAGCTTCACGGATCTGCTTTCTTAATTTTGTAAATTAATTATTGCCTCTCGAGAAAACATATGCGTAAGTTTGCCCGACTGTTCAACACCCGAACCGGGGGTCAGCGAAATTAATCCGGTTAGCAATGTCACCGCGCTCTGAAGCAGCGGGCAAGCATGTTCCCTTGCCCGGGAGGTGAGCCGTGCCGTTGAGAAGAACAACCGCGCCGGCCGGTGTGCCAGTAGAGAATTGACAACACGGGAGGAGTAACAATGACGTTCAAGTGGATTGAAAAGCCGTCGACGCGGCGCAATTTCCTGAAGGGAGCCGGGGGCATTTCTGCTGGAGCTCTCGCGGGCTTCCCGATGCCGGCACTCAGCCAGTCGAGCGAAGTCACCATCATTTCAGACGAAAACAATGCCGATGCCCTGCGGATCTTGCGGCGCATCGCGGCCGATTTCGAGAAGCAGTCCGGCACCAAGGTTGTGATCAACAATATGGATCACGAGGCCCACAAGACCGCGATCCGCAACTACCTTGTCGCCGGCGCGCCGGATGTCTGCTTCTGGTTCTCCGGAAACCGCATGCGCGCCTTCGTCACCCGCGGCCTGTTCGACGACATCTCGGATCTGTTCGAGAAGGAAAAGTACAAGGACGTGCTGGGTGCCACGACCGGTGCCGTCACTGTCGACGGCAAGCAGTATGGCCTGCCGACTGGCGGCACGATGTGGGGCATGTTCTATCGCAAGGACGTCTTTGCCGAGCACGGACTGACGGTGCCGGCGACCTGGGACGAATTCCTTGCTTACGGCCAGAAGTCCAAGGCTGCCGGCCTTATTCCCGTCAGCATCGGCACCAAGGAACTCTGGCCGGCGGCCGGATGGTTCGACCAGATGAACCTGCGGATCAACGGTCTCGACAAGCATTTTGCCTTGATGAACGGCAAGATGGCTTACACCGACCCGGCGCTGACGCCTGTTTTCGACCACTGGGAAGAGCTGATCAAGCAGGGTTTCTTCACCCCGGATCAGACGTCGTTCGGCTGGCAGGAGGCCGGCGCCTTCCTCGCCCAGAAGAAGGCCGGCATGATGAACCTCGGTGCCTTCGTGAAAGCTACTTTCCCTGAGCAGGATCTCGAGCAGCTGACATTCGCCCCTTTCCCGAAGATTGACGGCGCCCTCGACCGCTACGAAGAATTCTCGGTCAATTCGGTCCACATCCCGGCCAACGCCAAGAACAAGGCGGGTGCCCGCGAGTTCCTCGCCTTCTTCTACCAGCCGGAAAATTTCGGCCCCTATCTGGAACCCGGCGGCAACGTTCCGCCGCGCAACGACCTTCCGGCCAGCAAGGACCCGCTGGTCAACGCGGCTGTGGAAAGCCTGAAGACGGTGGCCGGCACGTCGCAATATTACGACCGCGATACTGATCCCGACATGGCCCAGGCCGGCCTGGTCGGCTTCCAGGAATTCATGGCCAAGCCGGATCGCCGGGACGCCATTCTTCAGCGTCTCGAGGGAACCCGTCGCCGGATCTTCAAGATCTAGCGCCTCCCAGCGGAGGGGAGCGGGGTTCGTGCTCTGCTCCCCGATGCATTCCGTGAATGAGGTCTCCCAAAATGACGAAGCTTTGGCGCCGCCATCGCTGGTGGCTGACACCGACACTTCTGATTCTGCCAGCCGCTGTGCTGTTTTCCGTCGTCATTCTGGCCTCTGCGGTCGAGAGCCTATGGATCAGCCTGCACGAATGGGACGGCTTCAGCCCGATGGTCTGGATCGGCCTTGGCAACTACCGCGAATTGTTCGCCGATCCACAGTTCTATGTTTCGCTGAAGAACAATCTGATCTGGTTGGTAATGTTCATGCTGGCGCCGCCGGTCGGCCTCGCCATTGCGCTGCTCGTCAACCAGAAAATCCGCGGCATGCGCCTGCTCAAATCGCTGTTCTTCATTCCGCTGGTGCTGGCTTCGGTTGCCGTCGGCGTGGTCTTCACCTGGGTCTATACGCCGGAATTCGGACTTCTCGCCCTGATCTTCCGCACCTTCGGCGCGACCGCCCCGGCAGTGCTGTCGGATGAAAATTTCGTCACCTTCGCCGTCGTGATCGCAGCGTTGTGGCCGCAGATCGCCTTCTGCATGGTGCTCTATCTCGCCGGCCTCAACAATCTCAGCGAGGACCTGATCGGCGCCGGGCGGGTCGACGGCGCCAGGGGCTGGAACATGCTGCGCCACATCGTGTTGCCGCAGCTGACGCAGGTCACCTTTATCGCCATCGCCGTCACTGTCGTCGGCGCACTGCGTTCCTTCGACATGGTCTCGGTGATGACCAGCGGCGGCCCCTTCGGTTCGTCCGAGGTGCTTGCCTATCAGATGTTCGAGCAGTCCATATTTTCCTACCGCTTCGGCTATGGCGCGGCCATTGCCTCGGTGCTGTTCGTGATCATGGCGGTCTTCATCGCCTGGTACCTGACGCGGATGATCCGCGCCGATGAAAGAGGCGGCTGATGTTTCCCCGCCCGATTCCCGAGACTGCTATTTGGCAGCGTGGCCTCTATGTCGTGCTGGTGGTCGGCATCCTGATTGTCTGGCTGGCGCCGCTCTTTGCCATCATCCTTACCTCGTTCCGCTCTACGCAGGATGTCATGGGCGGCAATCTGTGGGGCTGGCCGACCCAATTCGGCCTGGTCGACAACTACACGGCGGTCTTCACCCAGACGCCGATGGCCCGCTACTTCCTCAACAGCCTGACGATCACCATCCCCTCGGTGATGGGCGTTCTCATCTTGAGCACGCTCGCGGGGTTCGTGCTCGCCCGTTACCGTTTTCGCGGCAACATGCTCGTCTTCGCCCTGTTCGTCGGCGGAAACTTCCTGCCGCACCAGATCATGATGATCCCGGTGCGCGATCTCATGGTGCGGCTCAACCTCTACGACACGATGGCCGCCCTGATCATCTTCCACATCGCCTTCCAGACCGGGTTTGCGACACTGTTCATGCGCAACTTCATCGCCGCGTTGCCGGGAGAACTGTTTCAGGCCGCCAGGGCCGAGGGCGCGACACCGTTTCAGACATTGGTACATGTCGTGGTGCCGCTGGTGCGGCCGGCTCTTGCGGCGCTGGCGATCCTGCTCTTCACCTTCATCTGGAACGATTATTTCTGGGCGGTCGTGCTCACCATCAGCGATACCGTCAAACCGGTAACCGCTGGCCTGGCCAACCTGCGCGGCGAATGGGTTTCGGCCTGGAACCTGATCTCGGCCGGCACCATCGTCGTGGCTTTGCCGCCGGTTGCCATGTTCTTCCTAATGCAGAAGCACTTCATCACCGGCCTCACCATGGGAGCGGTCAAGGGATGAGCGACCATGGCTTCAAGGCGTCGCCCACCCGATCCGAAACTGATTTCGCAAGCAGGGCTCCATGACCAGTCTTGAACTCCGGCAGATACAAAAGAATTATGGCAGCTACCACGCGCTGCGCGGCATCGATCTCAGCGTCGAACAGGGCGAGTTCATTGTCACCGTCGGGCCGTCCGGCTGTGGCAAGTCAACGCTGTTGAAGATCATCGCCGGGCTTGAAACCGTCTCGACCGGTAAGATTCTGATCAACGGCCGTGATGTCACCACCACCGAGCCGGGTGAGCGCGGCATTGCCATGGTCTTCCAGTCCTATGCGCTTTACCCGCATATGACCGTCGCCGAGAACATGGGTTTCGGCCTGCGCATGGCGCATCGCCCCAAGGCCGAGATCGATGCCGCCGTGCTGCGAGCCGCCAAGATCCTTCGCATTACCGACCAGCTCGACAAGCGGCCGAAACAGCTTTCCGGCGGCCAGCGTCAGCGTGTGGCGATCGGCCGTGCGATAACCCGCTCGCCCGACGTGTTCCTGTTCGACGAACCATTGTCCAACCTCGACGCAGCGCTGCGCACGCAGATGCGCGTCGAGCTTTCCGATCTGCACGCCAGGCTCGGCGCCACCATGGTCTATGTCACGCACGACCAGACCGAGGCGATGACAATGGCGAGCCGTATCGTCGTGCTCAATCGCGGCTCGGTCGAGCAGGTGGGCGCTCCGCTCGAACTCTATCGCAATCCGGCCAACCTTTTCGTCGCGGGCTTCCTCGGCGCACCCCGGATGAATTTTTTCGAAGTGACCGTCGCCGCTGTCTCCGGCGGCGCCGCCACGCTGTCGACCGCCGGTCTTTCTCCTTTGACTGTCGAACTGACGGAAGCGGCATCCGTACAGGTCGGCGATAGGGTGACGATGGGGATTCGGCCGGAGAGCATCAGCTTGGCCGCGGAAGGGACAGCGAGTTTTGCCGCACGGGTGCGGCTGGTCGAGCATCTCGGCCGCGAGACCATCCTCTATGCCGACGCCGGCCCGCTGCAATGCGTCAGTTCTGAAAGCGGCAGCGGCAACGTCACCGTCCAGATCGGCCATGCGAGTGCCGTCGCTGCCGATGCGACCGTCGGCTTCAAGGTCGAGCCGCGTGACGTCTATCTCTTTTCCTCTGTCGATGAGCGGACAATCAGTGCCCGCAAATCCACCATCACCGACTGATCTGCAGGAGTATCCTTCGTGAACAAGACTTCAAGAGGCCGCGCCCTGTCGGTCTGGCGCACGATCCAGACCGACCGCTTTCTGGTCGGCGCGCCGCACTACCCCGAACATGTGGACGAGAGTTACTGGGACAACGACGCCCGGCGCATGGCCGAGGCCGGCTTCAACGTCGCCCGCCTCGGCGAATTCGCCTGGCACATTTTCGAACCGCGTGAAGGCACCTTCGATTTCGACCTGTTCGACCGGGCAATCGAGGGCCTCGCGCGTCACGGCGTCAACACGATCCTGTGCACGCCGACCGCCACCCCGCCGCGCTGGCTGACCGCAAAGCATCCGGAAATCCTGCGGCTTGATGGAAATGGCCGGTCGATGGGCCACGGCTCGCGCCAGTATGCCGACACCAGCAGCCCGGTGTTTCGCGACTATAGCCGCAAGATTACCAGGGCGATGGTGGACCACTACCGCGACAACGCAAATGTCATTGGCTGGCAGACCGACAACGAACTCAACACCAGCATGCCGGAATCCTACTCGCCGTCGGCATTGAAGGAATTCCAGGCTTATCTCCAGGAAACCTACCAGACGATAGACAGGCTGAACTTCGCCTGGGGTGGCGACTTCTGGGCGACGGCTTACGGCGATTTCAGCGAAATTGTCTTCCCGCTGGAATTCTCACCGTCCTTTCCCGGTCCCGGTCACCTCCAGGACTACCACCGTTTTCTCGCCTTTTCGACAGCACGGTTCCAGCACGACCAGGTCGAGATCCTGAGAAAAGCGAATGCCGGTTGGTTCATCTTCCACAATCTCGGCGGATTGCGTGACATCGACTTTCGCGGCCAATTCTCCACCGATCTCGACTTCGTCGGCTACGACATCTATCCGTTCCTCTATGACGAGTTCTTTCGCCTCGGCAATCACGCCAAGATCCAGGCGCTGCATCTCGACATCTGCAGGGGATTTTCCGGCAACTACATAGTGCCGGAACAACAGTCGGGCTTTGGCGCCCAGCCGGGCTTCTGCACGCTGACGCCGGAGCCGGGCGAAATGCGACGCATGGCGATGTCGTCGGTTGCGCGTGGCGCCGATGGGATCATGTTCTTCCGCTGGCGTCCCGCACATTTCGGCGCCGAGATATACTGGATGGGCATCATCGATCACGATGATGTCGCTCGCCGCCGCTATGACGAAGCCAGGCAGTTCGCCACCGAGATGACGGCGCTTAAAGACAAGATCCTAGGCACCCATGTGCGGATGGATGTCGGCATCGCCGGCTCGGACTTCGACAATCAGGAAGCCCACAAGACCTTCCCCATCGGCCTGCCAAGTCCGCAGGATGATGCAACCTTGCTGCATCAGTATTGCTATGACCGCGGCATCGCCTGCGGCTTCATCCACCCGGAAGACGATCTGTCGAAGCTCAAGGTGTTCTACGTGCCGCATTGGGTGATCTGGAAGGACAGCTGGACCGAGCGGCTGCAAGTCTTTGCCGAAAATGGCGGTACCGTCATCATCGGCGCGCGCACGGGAACCCGCGACGAAAACAACCACGTCATCCGCGAGACAGCGCCGGGCCAGTCGCTGTCGAAGCTGACCGGCGTTCGCGTCGAGGATTTCGGGCGGCTGGCGGCACCTGGGGCCAACGGCCTGTTCAATACCATGTCGCGCTCCGGCGGGCTCGTCATTCCTCCCGACAGACCGGCCGAATCCAGCCGCCGTATCCGTCGTTTCACCGTCGGAAACCACGAGTTCGATGCCGGTTATTTCTATGAGAACCTTGCAGTCGAACCGGAAGTCGAAATTGTAGGGGTTTGGTCGAACCGCTACGCGGCAGGAACGCCTGCAATTACCTCCCGCGCCGTCGGCAAGGGCCGTGTGCTCTATGTCGGCACTTATCTAACCCCGGAGCTGACAGCTCAACTCGCTACGCGCACTTTCGTGGATGCGAATGTGGAGCCTCTGGTTCCGGATCTGCCGGACGGCGTCGAGGTCACGATGCGCGAGAATGACGAACGCCGGCTGTTGTTCGTGCAAAACATCAAAGACACGCCCGTTACGGTAACCGGCGTTCCCTTCGGCAGCAACTTGCTCGATAGCGAAGGGCCTGTCCCCGGAGTGTTGACGCTGGACGGCTATGGCTGCGCTGTCCTCGAATTGATCTGAGCATTGTAGCGGACGTTAGCCATACGAAACCTGAGTACTCTTTGATCCTGGAATTCGACCGCCATCGGCAGCACGCCGGGCATCGATCCATATCGAACCGGCGCTTTGAACGTGCGCAAGGAACGGCCGGCGAACTGCTGTTGCTCCCATTCAACGACGGCAGTTACACTACCGGCGCGACCATCGGAGCCGATGGCGGCATCTCGTTTCATCCTTGTGAGCGCCATGAATTTCGGCATTTCCGTCCGAACCGAGGCCTTCCGCAGCCGGATCGCCGATTTCGTCGAGCGCGAAATCCTGCCGCTCGAGGCTGACAAGGCTTGCTATGACGGCCATGGCAATATTGCGCTGCCGCTGCTTGAAACGCTGCGGGGCAAGGCGAAAGCAGCCGGCCTGTGATGCCTGCAGCTGAAACCCGAGACCGGCGGGGCCGGCCTTTCCAAGGTGGATATGGCCGTCTGCTATGAAGAGATGAACCGCTCGATCTTCGGTCCGGTCGTGTTCAATTCCGCGGCCCCCGACGATGGCAACATGATGGTGCTGGAGCGACTGGGAACGCCGGAGCAGAAGCAAAGATGGCTGAAGCCGATCGTCGAGGGCAAGGTGCGTTCGGCCTTCGCAATGACGGAACCGCATCCGGGCGGCGGCTCCGACCCGTCGATGATCATGACCAGAGCCGAACGGCGCGGCGACAGATATGTCGTCAAAGGCCGCAAATGGTTCATCACCGGCGCGCAAGAGGCGAGCCACTTCATTCTCATTGCGCGCACTTCGGACGATCCGCGTCACGGCCTTTCGGCCTTGCTGTTCCACAAGGACCAGCCGGGCTGGCGGATCGTGCGGCGCATCGAGATCATGGGACCGGAAGAACATGGCGGCCATTGCGAGCTGGAGTTCGACGGCCTGGAAGTCCCGGTCGAGGACGTGCTTGCCGGCGAAGGCAGCGGCCTCATGGTTACCCAGGTCCGGCTCGGTCCGGCGCGGCTCACCCATTGCATGCGTTGGCTCGGGCTTGCCAAGCGCTGCATCGAGATCGCGCGCGCCTATGCCGCCGAGCGTAGCGGTTTCGGGCAGCTTTTGGCCGACCATGAGAGTATCCAGCTGATGCTCGGCGACCTTGCCATGCGCATCGAGATCGGGCGGCTGCTGGTGATGAAGGCGGCCTGGGAGCTCGATCGCGGCGGCTTTGCCCGCAAGGAGGTCTCCATGGCCAAGATCCAGGTCGCCAATGTGCTGCATGAAGCCGCCGACGTGGCGATCCAGATCAACGGCGCCCGCGGCTATTCGAAAGACACTGTACTCGAATGGATCTACCGCTACGCCCGCCAGGCTCGCCTGGTCGACGGCGCCGACGAGGTCCACAAGATGGTGCTCAACCGCTTTCTCAACGAGGAAGGTGCGGGCTTCTGGCGCTGGCATGTCGAAGCCGGCAGACAAGACGAAACAGGTCGCGGCGGGAACCGCTGAGCCGGCAATGAGGATGGATTTCGATCCAGTACGCCTGGAGGATTTTCTGAGAGCGCATTTTGGCGATGGCCAAATGTCGCTTGAGCGGATCGTCGGCGGCCAATCCAACCCGACCTATTTCGTCGACTATGGCGGCCGCCGCATGGTTCTGCGCAAGAAACCTCCGGGACCGATCCTGCGCGGCGCTCATGCGGTCGATCGCGAGTACCGGGTGATCGAGGCGCTAGCGTCGACAAAGGTGCCGGTGCCGCGGCCGGTGCTCTATCACGACGGCGACGAGCCGCTCGGCACGCCGTTCTATCTGATGCAGCGGCTCGACGGCCGGGTGTTCCACGATGGCTCGTTGCCGGGACTGGCGCCGGACGAGCGGCGCGGCATCTATTTCGGCATGGCCGAGGCGCTGGCAAAGCTGCACGCAGTCCGGCCGGAAGAGGTTGGGCTCGGCGACTATGGCCGTCCCGGGAACTATTTTGAGCGACAGATCGCGCGCTGGACCAGACAGTTGCGGGAATCGCCGAGCGAGCGCATTGCCGCGCTCGAAGCCGTCGCCGAATGGCTGCCGCGACATCTTCCGCCAGATGACGGCCACGTTTCGATCGCGCATGGCGATTTCCGTCTCGGCAATCTCATCTTCCATCCCGAGCGGCCCGAGGTGATCGGCATACTCGACTGGGAGTTATCGACCCTCGGCCATCCGCTTGCTGATCTCGGCTTCTGCTCGATGCCCTGGCATTCCTCATCGGACGAATATGGCGGCATCCTCGGCCTTGATCAGGCAGCGCTCGGGATTCCGACACAGCGCGAATTCCTCGATCATTACTTCGCCCACGCCGTGCCGACGGCGCCGCTGCAGCGGTTCCATCTGGTGTTTGCCATGTTCCGCTTTGCCGTGATCTTCGTCGGCATCGCCGACCGCGTGCTGGCCGGCAGCGCGGTTGCGGCCGATGCGGCGGATGTGGCACCGCTGGCCGGCTGTTTTGCTCTACGCGCCATGGAAGTCATCGACGGCGCGCGGCCCTGGTGACGCGAGGCTGGCGGTCGGCTGAGCGAGTTGCAGCGATACGCGTTCAGTTCATGCGGACTTCCGGTTCGGCAAGCAGTGGAATCTCCAGGCCACGCCGCAAGCCGGTCGCCACGACCGACACCCTGAATTTTCCGGCGAGTGCCTTGTCGAAGATGGCGCCGACGATGATGTCGGCATCGTTGTCGACCTCCTCGCGGATGCGGGTAGCGGCTTCGTCGACCTCGAACAGCGTCATGTCCATGCCGCCCGATATCGAGACAAGGACGCCCTTGGCGCCCATCATCGAAGCTTCGTCGAGCAGCGGGTTGGCGATTGCCGCTTCCGCTGCCTTCTTGGCGCGGCCTTCTCCGGCGGCTTCGCCGGTTCCCATCATGGCGCGGCCCATGTCGCGCATCACCGACTTCACATCGGCGAAGTCGAGATTGATCAGGCCTTCCTTGACGATCAGATCGGTGATGCAGCCGACACCCGCATAGAGGACCCGGTCGGCCATGGCGAAGGCGTCGGCGAACGTGGTTCTGGCGTCGGCGATCCTGAACAGGTTCTGGTTGGGAATGACGATGACGGTATCGGCGCTTTCGCGCAGGCGCTCGATGCCCTCATCGGCAGCGTACATGCGGCGCCTGCCTTCGAAGACGAATGGCTTGGTGACGACGGCAACGGTCAGTATTCCGGCTGCCCGCGCTGCCTGCGCTATAACAGGCGCGGCACCGGTGCCGGTTCCGCCTCCCATGCCGGCGGTCACGAAGCACATGTGCGTTCCAGCAAGGTGATCCATGATCTCGTCGATGGATTCCACGGCCGCGGCACGGCCGACCTCGGGCAGGGACCCGGCGCCGAGACCTTCGGTGATATGAGCGCCCAACTGGATCAGCCTCGTTGCCTTCGACATGGCAAGGGCCTGGGCATCGGTGTTGGCGACGATGAATTCCGCGCCCTGCAGGCCTTCGGCGATCATGTTGTTGACGGCGTTGCCGCCGCCGCCGCCGACCCCGACGACGGTGATCTTGGGCCTCATCTCCGAGATTACCGGCCTCGTCGCGGTGTTCATTGCCGTTCTCCCTGGATACGCCGAGTGGTCGCTGGAAGCTTGTCCCGGGCGCACTGCGAAAACTTTGAACCGGGCAGTGCGAATCAGGACAGCCCAGCACGAAGGGAATCAGAGCGCGGAGCGGGCTGCAAGTGCGCGATGTGCCTCATAGGCGACTTGCGTCTGAAAATTCACGCAATGCGCCTTGATACAGTGCAGATCGCGGCGCGGGGCGCCGCACGCTACAACTTCGGCGCGAGGCACTGCGCGACATGGTCGGCAATTGTCAGGCAGGAGGTCAGGCCCGGGCTTTCGATGCCGAACAGGTTGACCAGGCTATCCACGCCGTGCACCGCCACGTCCTGGACGACGAAGTCGGCGTTGGCCGCACCGGGACCGGACAGTTTTGGCCGGATGCCGCTATAGGCGGGCTGCAGGCTGCCATCGGCCAGGGCCGGCCAGTATTTGCGGATCTCGCTGTAGAAGCGTTCGCCACGAGCCGGATCGACGCGATAGTCGAGTTGATCGGTCCATTCGACGTCCGGCCCGAAGCGGGTGACGCCGTTGAGGTCGAGCGTCAGATGAACACCGAGCCCGCCGGGTTCGGGCACCGGATAGACCAATCGCGAGAACGGCGCACGGCCGGCCACCGAAAAATAATTGCCCTTGGCATAATGGAGCTTTGGCACGAATTGCTGATTGAGCCCTTCAAGCGAACCGGCAAGGGCTGCGGCGCCAAGCCCGGCGGCATTGACGAAACGCGGAGTGGCGATCTCGAAGCGCTCGCCGCCGGCAGCGTCCACCGTCTCGAGCACGACGCGGCCTGCTTCGATGCGGCCGGAGGCGATGCGCGTGTTGAGACTAAGTGCCGCCCCGTGCTCCTCGGCGTCGCCCAACAGGGCGAGCATCAGGGCATGGCTGTCGATGATGCCGGTGGCGGGCGACAGCAGCGCCGCCGTGCACTTAAGGCTGGGCTCCAGCGTATGCGCCTCGGCTTCGCTCAAGCGCAACAGGTCGCCGGCGCCGCAAGTGCGTGCATTGGCCCGGATTGAGGCGAGCACCGGCTCCTGTTCGGCATTTGTGGCAACGATGAGCTTGCCGCAGCGCGCGTGTGGGACCGCCCGCTCCTCGCAATAGCGATAGAGTCTTTCCCGGCCGGCCACGCAGAACCGGGCTTTCAGCGATCCAACCGGATAGTGGAGGCCGGCATGGATGACCTCGGAATTGCGCGAACTTGTCCCGGTGCCGATAGCGTTCTCGGCTTCCAGGACCAGCGTATCGATGCCGCGCTGCGCCATCTCTCGCGCGATCGCCAGGCCAACAACGCCGGCGCCGGCGACAATGCAGTCGACATGGTCCACGGTTAGGTCAAGCCGAAGTTCTGCATGCGTCCATCCATCCGCTGGCCCTGTCGAAAGCGCTTGACACTATACCGTTCGAGAAAGATGCATCAAACGGCATAACGCACGGGGACCTGCTGAGCCGGACCGGCGGCAGGATTGTTCCGCGTCAGCATCAGGAGCCGTCATGGACGCAAGACCGAATTCACCCGAAGCCCGCGACATAAGCTTTCACATGCATGGCTATACGAATGCGCGCAAGCATCAGGAGTCGGGGCCGCTCGTCATCGAGAAGGGCGACGGCATCTATGTCGAGGACCTTGCCGGCAACCGCTATATCGAGGCGATGGCGGGGCTCTGGAGCGTCGCGGTCGGCTTTTCGGAGAAGCGGCTGGTCGATGCGGCAGTACGGCAAATGTCGAAGCTGCCTTACTATCACGATTTCGGCTCCAAATCGCATTCGCCGCTGATCGATCTCGCCGAGAGACTGGTGCAGATGGCGCCGGTGCCGATGAGCAAGGCGTATTTCAGCAATTCCGGCTCCGAGGCCAACGATACGGCCATGAAGATGATCTGGTACCGGTCGAATGCGCTCGGCCAGCCGGCGCGCAAGAAGATCATCAGCCGCAAGAAGGGCTATCACGGCGTCACCATCGCCTCGGCAAGCCTGACCGGACTGCCCAACAACCACACTTCCTTTGACCTGCCGATTGCCAATGTGCTGTATACCTCGACGCCGCACCATTGGCGCGAGGCGCTGCCGGGTGAAAGCGAGGAGCTGTTTTCGACGCGGCTTGCCGACGAACTGGAAAAGCTGATCCTCGCCGAAGGACCGGAAACCATCGCCGCCTTTTTCGGCGAACCGATCATGGGCGCCGGCGGCGTCATCGTACCGCCGGCGGGCTACTGGGAGAAGATACAGGCGGTCCTGTCGAGATACGACATCCTGCTCATCGCCGACGAGGTGATCTGCGGCTTTGGCCGAACTGGTGAGATGTTCGGCTCGCAGACCTTCGGCATCAGGCCCGACATCATGGTGTTATCGAAACAGATCTCTTCGTCCTACCTGCCGATCTCAGCCCTGCTGATCAATGACAAGGTATTCGAGCCGATCGCCGACGAAAGCAACCGTATCGGCACCTTCGGCCACGGTTTCACCGGCGGCGGCCATCCTGTTGCGGCAGCGGTCGCGCTCGAGAACCTGAAGCTGATCGAGGAGCGCGACCTTGTCGGCAATGCGCGTGCGGTCGGCGCGCATATGCTGAAGCGGCTGCGCACGCTCGCTTCGCACCCGCTTGTCGGCGAGGTGCGCGGCATCGGCCTGATTTCGGCGGTCGAACTGGTCGGCGACAAGGCGAACAAGGCGCCGTGGGGGAAGACCAGTGAACTGGGCGGGCTCGTCAACGGCTTCATGCAGCAGAACGGCGTCATCTCGCGCAATATGGGCGATGCGCTGGCTTTCTGCCCGCCGCTGATCATCACCGAGCCGCAGGTCGACCAGGTGATCGACGCGTTTGAACGGTCGCTCGAGGCTGCCGCCAAGCAGATCCGATCGCAGAGCTGAATAGGCAAAGTCGATTTTTGAAACCTGAAAACAAAAACGCCTCGGCGACGGCTGGCAGAAGGTTACCCTCCACACCCGTTGCTGCCGTTTAGTCTCCGTGCTTTGTTTTCGCAGATGAGCCGCTGAATCCTTCCAGTTCCTCGCCGATTCCTGAAAGTGCGTTGACGATCGTCGCCTCGACGTCGCCACGCTGTTTCTGGGGAATCAAGCCAAGTCCTTTTTGTATCGCTTCACGCCAATGTTTCCCCCTGTCCCACGCTTCCGAAAACGCGACGGCGAGATCGTCCTGGCGACGGGTAGCTTCCAGTGCCTCGACCAGAAGTGCTGCCTGGCGGAAATCCTTTTCCCGCTTGCCCACGCCGTTTGCGTTGTTCTGTCGGCGCGAGGCAACGATCAGCTTGTGAACCGCATATCGTCCGGGCGACGGTACCACGACAGGCACTCCCGATCGATGCAGCAGCACAGTTCTGATTGGTTCGTGGATCAGGAAATCGAGAAACCGAAGAGGCTGCGCGGATGCACCGCCCAAAGACGGCATCGAGGTTGCATGATCGGCGTAGTCATCGCTGCCCGTGTTCGGTGTAAGGAACTCGACCTTGTATCGGACTGCGTTCTCGAATTGCGTCGCGTGTCCGGGATCTGATCTGTAAGGGATTTCCCTGAAGGTTGGGTCGATCTCCCTCAAGATTTCGAGGATGGGCGGCAGGCTGTCCTCGACCGCGGCCGACACGGAATGGAATAGGGCGAAGTCTGCATCGCCCGTCTGCAACGCTGCACCGGGCAGCTTCACGCCCAGATAGCCCGCGTAGGACTGAAAGGCGACTGTGCCGACCAGGACGCCGCGTAAGCGGAAGATGCCAGCCTTCCCCAGCGCCTCGACGACATCCCCGGTGAACCTTTCGGGTTCTGTCAGCCCTGCCTCGCGCACGAGCGTGGATACCAACTTCCTGCGGGCGCGAAGGTCGTCCTTGATCTGACGGAAGGATTCGACGCGTTTTGCAATCTCGGGATCGCTGTCAGGCCCGACATACCGTCGCGTTTTCGTCGGTTGCGTTTCCTCGAAATACCAGTATACCTTGCCCTTGACGGGCACCTTGACGAGATTGCCCGTCGTAGGGAAATCGGTTTCGAAGGCTGCGTCCAAGGATCGCTGGACGAGTTCCGCATACATCGTGCGGTAAACGAGGTCGACCGTCTTCATGTCGGGCGGCTCCGGTTATAAGAAAAATGCGGTTCTCTTATAGCGGCATGACCTCAAGGGACGCAAGCGGGTGTTATAAGAAAATCGCGAAAACCTTATAATGCCGCAGGAGAGGGTCAGGAATCCTTGTCGCCGGCGTGCAGCCAAATCAGAATGGGTTTTGCTCATTCAGATAAACAAAGCCATCACGAAAACGCTGCTTGGATGTGGCGCTCGACCTCACCGCGTCTGCGAACGGCCCGAGCCTGTGATAGGCGTTTTTGGTCGACGCGCTATTTTGGCGACCGCATCCGGCACGACCACCAGCTTGCCAACGAAATCCTTGGCGATGAAATCGGCCTGGGCGCGATGGAAATCGGACAGCTTGTAGACGCCGCCGACCAGCGGCCGGATCTTCTTCTCCTCGATGTAGCGCACGATGCGGCGGAAATCCGCCCGTGTGCCCTGGCTCGAGCCATGCAGTTGCAGCTGTTTCAGATACATGGTGCGCAGGTCGAGCTGCACGACCGGGCCGGCGATCGCGCCGGCCGTGGTGTAGCGGCCTTCGGGCCTCAAGATGCGCAAGAGGTCATTGAAGATGGCGCCGCCGACCAGATCGGCGACCACGTCGATTGGCCGCCCGCCGGTCGCCGCGCTGACGGCGGCCGGCAGATCGGCAACGCCACGGGTGATCACCGCCTCGGCGCCGATCTCACGCACGGCCTGTTCCTTGCCCTTGCCGGCAACCGCATAGGGAATGGCGCCGCGCGCCCGCGCCAGCTGCACGATGCCGGAGCCGACGCCGCCAGAGGCGCCGGTGACAAGCACACGCTCGCCGGCTTTCAATGCGGCGCGTTCCAACATCTGCTCGCCGGTGAGATAGGCGCAGCAGAAAGTGGCAAGCTCGACATCGCTCAGATCGGTGTCGACGACATGGGCGTTTTCGGACGGTACTGCCTGGTATTCGGCATAGCCGCCGTCGCGGCCATGGCCCATATAGTCGATGTCGGCGAGTGAATCGTCGTCGCGATTGTAGATGGAGAAATCGACCATCACCCGCTCGCCGATGCGGGCCGGCGACACGCCGTCGCCGACGGCAATGATGTTGCCGACCGTGTCGGTGCCCTGGATGCGCGGGAAGCTCAGCGTATTGCCCTGACGACGCCAGGTCGACACAGCGGCGGCATCCTCCTCCGTGCCATAGGCGCCCTGGCGCACCCAGACATCGGTGTTGTTCATGCCGCAAGCGGTGACCTTGACCAGCACCTCGCCCCGGGCGGGCGAGGGCACTTTCACGTCGGTGCGATAGACGAGCTTTTCCGGCCCGCCGTGCCCGATCAGCTGCACGGCGGCCATGGTGGCGGGGAGGGTTTTGGTCATGGCATTCATGTCGGCTCTTCAGATGTTTGCAAACACGCTCTTCACCGCGTCGGCCGTCTTCGACACGACGATATCAGCCTCTTCCCGCGTCAGGCAGAGCGGCGGCGCGAAACCGAGAATGTCGCCCTGCGGCATGGCGCGGCCGATGACGCCGCTTGCCGCAAGCGCGGTCGCGACCTGCGGTCCGATCTTTTGCGAGGCGTCGAAGAATACGCGGTCGTCCCGGTCGGCGACGAACTCGATCGCCGCCAGCATGCCGTCGCCGCGCACCTCGCCGACGTTTTTGTGGCCGCCGACGGCTTTCGTCAGCTCGGCGCGGAGATAGGCGCCGGTCTCGCCGGCGTTCCGCACCAGGTCCATCTCGTCGATCAGTTCCAGGTTGGCGACGCCGGCGGCGACGCAGATCGGGTGCGCCGAATAGGTCCAGCCATGGCCGAGCGAGCCGAGCTTGTCGGAGCCTTGGACGAGCACCTGCCAGACCTTGTCTGAGACTATGACGCCGGAGAGCGGCGCATAGGCCGAGGTCAGGCCCTTGGCGATGGTGATCAGGTCAGGCTTGATGCCGTAATGGTCGGAGCCGAACATGGTGCCCAGCCGGCCAAAGCCGGTGACGACCTCGTCGGCAACCAGAAGCACGTCGTACTTCTTCAGCACCGCCTGGATCTTCTCCCAGTAGCCGGCCGGCGGCGGCACGATGCCGCCGGTGCCGAGGATAGGCTCACCGATGAACGCGGCGACCGTCTCCGGCCCTTCGGCGAGAATCATCTCCTCGAGCTTGTCGGCACAGTATTGCGAAAACTGCTCCTCGCTCAGCGAGCGGTCGGCGCGGCGGAAATAGTAGGGCGCCTCGGTGTGCAGGACCGGCGCACGCGGCAGATCGAAGGCGTTGTGGAACAGGTCGAGGCCGGTCAGCGATCCGGTCATGATCCCGGAGCCGTGATAACCGCGCCAGCGCGAGATGATCTTCTTCTTCTCGGGCCGGCCGAGCACATTGTTGTAGTACCAGATCAGCTTAATGTTGGTTTCGTTGGCATCGGAACCGGAGAGGCCGAAATAGACCCTCGACATGCCCTCGGGCGCGCGGTCGATGATCATCTTGGAAAGCGTGATCGATGCCTCGGTGCCGTGCCCGACATAGGCGTGGTAATAGGCGAGGTTCTTGGCCTGCGCGGCGATGGCGTCGGCTATCTTCTGGCGGCCATAGCCGACATTGACGCAGTAGAGCCCGGCGAAGGCATCGATGCTCTTGCGCCCATTATTGTCCCAGATGGTGACGCCTTCGCCGCCGGCGATCACGCGGGTCGGTGATTCACCCCGCGCATGCGTTCCCATATGGGTCGAGGGATGGAAGAAATGATCGCGATCCCAGGCGGCGAGTTCGTTTGACTGGTCGAGCATTTTTTTAACTCCTAAGGGAAAGTGTCGGGCGCGGCTTACGCTACGTCGAGGCAGAGATATTTGAGATCGGTAAAGGCTTCGAGCCCGTGACGCGAGCCCTCGCGGCCCATGCCGGACTGTTTGACGCCGCCGAAGGGGATCGGCGCGCCGGTGATCTTCACGCGGTTGATGGCGACCATGCCATAGTCGAGCGCGCGGCCCATGCGCAATTGCCGGCCGCCGTTTTCAGTGACGACATAGGCGACGAGCCCGTATTCTGTCGCATTGGCGCGGGCGACAACTTCCTCTTCGCTGTCGAAAGGCGTCACTGCCGCAACCGGACCGAAGGTCTCCTCGCGCATGATCAGCGCGTCGTCTCCAACGTCGGCGAGCAGGGTCGGCTGGTAGAACAGCGGCCCAGCCACATGGCGGCCACCGCCGGTGAGGCAGCGCGCGCCACCAGCCAGCGCATCGGCGACCTGCTCTTCGATCTTCTTGACGCCGCGCTCGTGCATCAACGGCCCGATGTCGGTGTCGTCAGCCAGGCCATTGCCGGTCCGCAACGTCTCGATGCGCTTGGTGAAGGCGGCGCAAAAACGGTCGTAGATCGGGCGCTGGACATAGATGCGGTTGGCGGCGAGGCAGTCCTGGCCGGAGGTCGCGAATTTAGCGTCGACGGCGATGGTCACAGCCTTGTCGAGATCGGCGTCGGCGAAGACGATCAGAGGCGCATGACCGCCAAGCTCCATCACAAGACGCTTCATCGTCGGCGCACTTTGCGCGGCGATCAGCCTGCCGATCTCGGTCGAGCCGGTGAAGCTCATGGCGCGAACGCGCGGGTCTTCGCACATCCGCCCGACGATGATCGAAGCCCTGCCGGAGAGGACGTTGAACACGCCAGCCGGCAGGCCGGCACGTTCGCCAAGCTCGGCCAACGCCAGTGCAGACAGCGGCGTTTCCGAGGAAGGATGCGCGACGATGGTGCAGCCGGCGGCGAGGGCGGCCGCCGCCTTGCGGGTCAGCATGGCCGCGGGAAAATTCCACGGCGTGACGACGCCGACGACACCAAGCGGTTCGCGTCGCACCACCATCTCGGCATTTGGCAGATGGCTGGTGAAGCCTTCGGCGTTGAGACGTTTGGCCTCCTCGGCATACCATTCGACAAAAGAGGCGGCATAGTCGATCTCGCCGCGCGATTCCTTCAGCGGCTTGCCTTGCTCTAGCGTCATCAGCAGGGCCAGGTCATTTTTGGCGGCGACGATCAGATCGAACCATTTTCGCAAGATTTTCGACCGTTCCTGCGGCAGCAATGCGCGCCAGGCAGGAAGGGCGCGCGATGCCGCATCGATCGCCAATGTGGTCTGCCGGGCATCGAGCGCGGCAACGAAAGCGACGGTGGATCCGGTGGCCGGATCGGTCACCTCGAAACTCTCCGCCGTCTCGCTCGCCGTCCAGTGGCCAGCGACATAGGCGAGTTCGCGCAGCAGCCGCCGATCGGCGAGGCGATCAAGTGCTTCATGGCGGTGCGAGCGGGCAAAATGTGCGGACATCATCGGGCTCCCGGTTCGGGTGATGCCGCAAGACTATCTCTGCCGCGCAAACAGAGAGGCTGTTTGCGTGCCTGCACGTAGAGAGATTGTCTCTATTGCCCTGCCCAGCCAGACGATCTCTCCGGTATCAGGAAGATGCCGGCAACAGGTCCGCCACCGGCAGTACACTCTCCTCCTTCACCGTCTTGGTGACGATATAGGTGAAATAGCGGTCGATGCCGATCTCGCGCTCGAGCAGAGTGTCGACCAGCCGCTGATAGGCGTCGATGTCGCGCGCCATCACCTTCAGCAGGTAATCGACGCCGCCGCCGACAGACCAGCAGGCGACGATCTCGGGGATGTCGCGGATGACGCGCTCGAAACGGTCGAAATCGGCCTGGCGGTGGCTAGCCAGCGTCACCTCCATCAGCACGGTGGCGACCGGTGCGATGGCGCGCATGGCGATCCTGGCATGATAGCCGCAGACGATGCCGGCTTTTTCCAGCTTGCGCAGTCGCATCCAGCAAGGCGTCGGCGACAGGCCGACCTTCTCGGCCAACGCCAGCTTGGTGATGCGCCCGTCGCGCTGGATGGCGTCGAGGATTTTCAGGTCGATCGGATCGAGTTTCGCTGCAGCCATGATCGTCCACTTCTAGTGCCGGACACCATGACGGCGCATTATTTCGATTGTCAATTGCACTGATTTCGATCTCTAATAAGTCATGACATTTTGGCGACCAGATCCCGCTCTTATCCGGCGGCCGGCCTATCAATCGCTCGCCGACCAGTTGGCGCGCGCCATCCATGACGGGCGCCTGGCCAATGGCGCGCGCTTGCCGACGCACCGGCAGTTGGCTGACGATCTGCAACTTTCCGTGCAGACGGTCAGCCGCGCCTATGAGGAGCTGATCCGCCGCGGGCTGGTGTCCGGTGAGGTCGGCCGCGGCAGCTTCGTGCAGACGCAGCGCCGCGAGCCGGAGCCGCCCTATCTGCCGGAGCGGCTGGGCGAGGTCATCGATCTCTCCATCCTGAAGCCGGTCTGCGAACCGATGCATCTGGAGCGGCTGAGACAGGCGCTGGGCTGGCTCGCCGAAAACCTGCCGTCGAGCTCGGCGCTGTCGTTCAGGCCGAACATGGTGTTCCCGCGCCACCGCGCGGTGGGTGTCGAGTGGCTACGCCTCTGTGGCCTCGACGCGTCGCCGCAGAACATCAGCCTGACCAACGGCGCCACCGCAGGGATGACAGTGGCGCTGATGAGCGTGGCGCCGCCGGGTTCGACCGTCGCCACCGAGGCGATCGGCCACCACACGCTGATCCCGCTGGCGCGTTATCTCGGCTTCAACCTTGAGGGTTTGCCGATCGACGACAATGGGCTGATCCCGGAAGCGCTGGACGAGGCCTGCCGGCTGTCGGACATCCGCGCCGTGTTCGTGCAGCCGTCGGTGATCAACCCTACGGCCACCCTGATGGATGCCGGCCGGCGCGAACAGATTGCCGCCGTTGCGCGCAGGCATGACATCGCCATTATCGAAAACGACGTCCTCGGCCCGTTGGTCGAGGACCGGCCGCCGCCGGTAGCCGCCTTCGCGCCCGAGCGCACGCTCTACGTCACCTCCTTCACCAAGATCGTGGTGCCGGGCCTGCGCATCGGCTATCTCGCGGCGCCCGATCGTTATGTCGCCGCGGTCGCCAACCGCCATCTCGTCTCGAACTGGATGGCGACGCCGCTGGTGGCCGAGATCGCCACCAAATGGGTGGCCGACGGCACCGCGATGGAACTCGTGCGATGGCAGCGTATGGCTTTGCGGCGGCGTCTGGACATCGCCGCCGAGGTGCTCGCCGGAGTGGACTATCGGGCTCATCGCGACGGGCTGCATGTCTGGCTGCAACTGCCCGATGATCGCGGCGAGGAAAGCTTTGTTTCCCAGGCCCGCCTGCAGGGCGTGGCGATCGCGCCCGGTACGTCGTTTCGCATTTCGCAGACGCCTTGGCATCCAGCTGTCCGGATTTCGCTTGGCTCGACCACGGAGGGGGAACTGCGTGCCGGTCTCGGCGTTGTCACCAAGCTTCTGCTCGGCGATCCCGAGCATCTCCTGCTTGCGATCTAGACGGCGAATGGCGCGAAATTGTGCGGAATCCGAAATATTGTCATGATATTATTTTCTTGATTGACATGATTTGCCGCGATCCGCATCGTTAAAGGCAAGCTTCTCCAGCACGGGAAATCCATTGTCGGCGCCCATCATCAAGATCGACGGCATTTCAAAAAGCTTCGGCACCTTCAAGGTGCTGGACGGCCTCTCGATGCAAGTCATGCCCGGCGAGAAGCTGGCACTGATCGGCCCGTCGGGTTCGGGCAAGACGACGATCCTGCGCATCCTGATGACGCTGGAGCGTATCGACAGCGGCCACATCCAAGTCGACGGCGAACAGTTGTACCACATGGAGCGTAACGGCCGGCTGCTGACGGCCGATGAACGGCATTTGGCAAAGATGCGCCAGAAGATCGGCATGGTCTTCCAACTGTTCAATCTGTTTCCGCACAAATGCGTCATCGACAATGTGACGCTGGCACCGATGCTGACCAAAGGCGTGCCGCGGGCCGCCGCCGAAAAGCGGGCGATGGAACTGCTCGACATGGTCGGCATGGTCGACAAGGCCAAGGCGATGCCGGCGCAGCTTTCAGGCGGCCAGAAGCAGCGCGTCGCGATTGCGCGGGCGCTGGCGCTGTCGCCGAAGATCATGCTGTTCGACGAGGTCACCTCGGCGCTCGACCCGGAACTCGTCGACGAGGTGCTCAACGTCATGCGCAAGCTCGCGGCCGAGACCGACATGACCATGCTGCTGGTCACCCACGAGATGGGTTTCGCCCATGACTTCGCCGACCGGGTGCTGTTCTTCGATCGCGGCAGAATAGTCGAGGAGGGCAAGCCCGACGAGATTTTCCGCCATCCCAAACAGGAGCGCACGCAAGGTTTCCTGAAGAAGATCATTGCGGCCGGACATCGGGTCTGACTGCCATGCGAGGCGGCGACGCCTCAAGCAAGCCAAGAAGACAGACAAACAAGGAGTTGGGAACAATGAAGAAATTTGCCATTTTGGCCGGCGTCGCCGGTATCGCGCTGACGGCGGTGCTGGCCGCCTCGACGGCCGGCTCGGCCGACGACAGCAAGCTCGAAGAGCTCAAGGCGCAAGGCTTTGCCCGCGTCGCCATCGCCAACGAGCCGCCCTATACGGCGGTCGCTGCCGACGGCAAGGTTTCGGGTGCGGCGCCTGACGTTGCCCGTGAAATCTTCAAGCGCCTTGGCGTCAACGATATCGTCGCCTCGATCTCGGAATATGGCGCGATGATTCCCGGCCTGCAGGCCGGCCGTTTCGACGTCGTCACTGCCGGCCTGTTCATGAAGCCGGAACGTTGTGCTGCGGTCGCCTATTCGGAACCGGTGCTGTGCGACGCCGAGGCGATGCTGGTGAAGAAGGGCAACCCGAAGGGCTTCAAGAGCTACGAGGACGTCGCGAAGGACGCGAGCGCCACGATCGGCGCGCCGGGTGGCGGCACCGAAGAGAAGCTTGCGCTCACCGCAGGTGTGCCGCGCGAGCGCGTCATCGTCGTGCCGGACGGCCAGAGCGGCCTGAAGATGCTGCAGGACGGCCGCATCGATGCTTATTCGCTGCCCGTGCTGTCGATCAACGACCTGGTCAAGAAAGCCAATGATCCGAACCTCGAAGTCATCGCGCCGGTGGTCGGTGCGCCGGTCTATTGCGACGGCGCGGCCTTCAAGAAGGGCGACGAAGCGCTGCGCGACGCCTATGATGTCGAGCTGGCGAAACTGAAGAAGTCCGGCGAGTTCGCCAAGATCATCGAGCCTTACGGCTTCTCGGCGGCGGCGGCAATGTCGACGAGCCGCGACAAGCTCTGCTCGGCGAAGTAGGTGCGTTCTTCCTTCTCCCCGTTCACGGGGAGAAGGTGGCCCGAAGGGCCGGATGAGGGGCGGCGCCATACTCCGGTTGGTTCGCGCTGCCCCTCATCTGCCTGCCGGCATCTTCTCCCCGTGAACGGGGAGAAGGACGCTGGAACCAACGTGTCGCTAGACATTCAACGCGGAAACTTTCGACCCAATGACCCAATGGTCCGGCTATTTCGGCCTGATATTGCAAGGAGCGCTTGTCACCATCGAGCTGACGCTGATGGGGTCGGTGCTGGCCTTGGTCATGGCCTTTCTTGCCGGGCTGGGGCGGCTGTCGCGGTTTTTCGTGCTACGCGCGCTGGCCACCGCCTATATCGAGTTCTTCCGCGGCACCTCGATTTTCGTGCAGCTGTTCTGGGCTTATTTCGTGCTGCCTTTTGCCGGCATTTCGTTGACGCCGCTGCAGGCCGGGGTGCTGGCGCTGGGCCTCAATGTCGGCGCCTATGCGGCGGAAGTGGTGCGTGGCGCCATCAAGTCTATCGGCCGCGAACAATATGAGGCCTGCACCGCCCTCAATCTCGGCCGCTGGCAAGCCATGCACCATATCATCTTGCCGCAGGCGCTTCTGGTGATGCTGCCAACCTTCGGCAACAACGCCATTGAATTGCTCAAGGCCACCGCCGTCGTTTCGCTAATCTCGCTCGCCGACCTGACCTTCCAGGCGCAGGTGGTGCGCTCGCAGACCGGCAATACTCTGGTGCCGTTCAGCACCATCCTCGTCATCTATTTCGTCCTGGCGCTGCTCATCTCATGGGGCGTGCGGTCGCTGGAACGCCGCATGGCTCGTGGCCTCGACGGGGTGCGCGTATGATGGACCGGGCCTGATAATGGAATGGGATTGGGATTTTGTCCGGCAGATCCTGCCGACGCTGATCGAGGGGGTGAAGATCACCATCCTGGCGACGCTGCTTGGCTCGGTGCTGGCGGCCATCGTTGGGTTGGGCATCGCATTGGCGCGCCGGTCGCCGAACAGGGCTCTGTCGCGCACCGTCGGTTTCCTTGCCGAGTTCATCCGTGGCACGCCGCTGTTGGTGCAGCTCTATTTCATCTTCTACGTGCTGCCGGATTTTGGCATCCTGTTGCCGCCGCTTGTCGCGGGCGTCATCGGTCTCGGGCTGCATTACGGCACTTACACGGCCGAGGTCTACCGCGCCGGCATCGATAATGTTCCGCGCGGCCAGTGGGAAGCGGCCAAGGCCTGCAATCTGAACGCCACCCAGACCTGGACGCACATCATCATTCCGCAGGCGATCCCGCCGATGATCCCGGCGCTTGCCAATTATTTCATCGCCATGTTCAAAGAGACGCCGCTGCTGTCGGCGATCACCGTGCTCGAACTGATGAACCAGGCCAAGAGCGTCGCCAATACCTATTATCGGTATATCGAACCGATCACCTTGGTCGGCGCCTTCTTCCTCGCCATCAGCCTGTTCTCGGTGGTGCTGCTGCGCTGGCTGGAACACCGTTATGGGCGGATCGAAAGATGAGCGCTGCACCCGAAATCCGCCTGCGCCCGGCCCGGCCGCCGCTCGATGCGCGTCCGCTGGAAAAGCGGGTCGGCCTGATCATCCTTGCCACCGACCATACGAGCGAACCGGATTTTCACCGCATGGTGGCAAGCGATCGTATCGGCGTCTATGTCGCGCGCATCCCCTACGCCAACCCGACGACGCCGGACAATTTGCGCAAGATGCAGCCGTCACTGACGGCGGCCGCGGCCCTGATCCTGCCCGACGAGCCGCTCGATGCGATCTGCTATTCCTGCACCTCAGCTTCCGTCGTGATCGGCGATGCCGAAATCGAGGCGGCGGTGCAGGCCGCCAAGCCCGGCGTGCCGGTGGTCACGCCGCCGATGGCCGGGGTGCGCGGCCTGAAGGCGCTGGGCGCCAAGACGATCAGCATCCTCACGCCCTATACGGTCGAGACCAGCCGGCCGATGGCGGCCTATTTCACCGAGCATGGTTTCGAGATCGCTAGCTTCACTTGCCTCGGCTTCGAGGATGATCGCGAGATGGCGCGGATTGCGCCGAAATCCTTGGTCGATCTGGCTCGCGAGGCGATGGCCGAACACTCGGACGCGCTGTTTGTCTCCTGCACGGCACTGCGGTCCGCGGCGGCAGTTGTCGGCATGGAAGAAGCCATCGGCCGTCCTGTCGTCACCAGCAACCAGGCGACAGCCTGGAATTGCCTGCGGCTTTGCGACGACGACGAGCCGCGCCCTGAATTCGGCCGTCTGATGACGCTGCCGCTGAACTGATTGATAAGCCATGACCACGTCCAGGATAAGCCTCTCCGATATCCACGCCGCGCGCGAGCGCATCGCAGACAAGGTCGAGCGTACGCCGACCGTCACTTCCCGGAGTCTTTCCCAGCACTTGGACGCTCCTGTTTATCTCAAGCTCGAACACCGGCAGACCACCGGCGCCTTCAAGCTGCGCGGTGCCTCGAACGCTATCGCTTCGCTGACAGAAGAGGAGAAGGCGCGCGGCGTCGTCGCTGCCTCGACCGGCAACCACGGCCGGGCGCTGGCTTATGCCGCTCGACTGCAAGGTATCGACGCGACGATCTGCATGTCGCGGCTGGTGCCGCAGAACAAGCTGGACGAGATCCGTCGGCTCGGCGCCGAGATCCGCATCGTCGGCAACAGCCAGGACGATGCGCAGCGGGAGGTCGAACGGCTGGTCGCGGAAGAGGGGCCGATCATGCTGCCGCCCTTCGACCATCCTGCCATTGTCGCCGGGCAAGGCACGCTCGGGCTGGAGATCATCGAACAGGTTCCGGACGCCGCCTTGGTGCTGGTGCCGCTTTCCGGCGGTGGGCTGGCGGCTGGCGTAGCTGCTGCCGTGAAGGGCGTCAGCCCGGCGACGAAGGTGATGGGCGTTTCAATGGCGCGCGGTGCGGCGATGAAGGCGAGCCTCGACGCCGGACATCCGGTTTTGGTCGAGGAACTGCCGACACTGGCCGATTCCCTCGGCGGCGGCATAGGCCTCGACAACCGGCTGACCTTTTCCATGTGCCGCGACCTGCTCGACGATGTGATCCTGCTCAGCGAGGGCGAGATCGCCACCGGCATCCGCCATGCCTATGAACAGGAGCGCGAGATCGTCGAAGGCGCCGGCGCGGTCGGCATCGCAGCCGTGCTTGCCGGCAAGGTCAGGGCGAGCGGCCCGACGGTGCTCGTGCTGTCCGGCCGCAACATCGATATGACACTGCACCGCAAGATCATCTGCGGCGAAGCAATTGCGGAGAGCGCAGCATGAGCCGGATGACGATCCTCACCGAAGCTGAATTGCGCAAGATCGTGAAGCTCGATCTTGATGCCATCGCCTGCGTCGAGAACGCGTTTCGGGCGCTCGCTACCTTGCCGGTGGCGATGCCGCCGATCCTGCGGCTGGACATTCCAGAGCATCGCGGCGAGGTCGACGTCAAGACCGCCTATGTACCGGGTATCGACGGTTTTGCTATCAAGATCAGCCCTGGCTTTTTCGATAATCCCAAGCTCGGCCTGCCCAGCGTCAACGGCATGATGGTGCTGCTGTCGGCGAAAACCGGATTGGTCGAGGCGCTGCTGCTCGACAATGGCTATCTCACCGACATCCGCACGGCCGCCGCCGGTGCGGTCGCCGCCAAACATCTGTCGCGGCCGGGTTCCTCCGTTGCCGCGATCTTCGGCGCCGGTGTTCAGGCCGGACTGCAGCTCGAAGCGCTGATGCTGGTGCGGCCGATCACCGAGGCTCGCGTCTGGGCAAGGGATGCCGCCAAGGCCGAGGCCGCGGCCGACGCATTGTCCGAAAGACTGGGCATCGCCGTTCACGCCGAGCCCGACGCGGCAAAGGCTGCGGCCGATGCCGACATCATCGTCACCACGACGCCGTCGACCGAGCCGCTGATCAAGGCCGGCTTCGTTTCCGCCGGCCAGCATATCACTGCCATGGGCTCGGATGCCGAGCACAAGAACGAGATCGCGCCGGCGATCCTGCGCATGGCCGATCTCTACGTCGCCGATAGCGCCAAACAGACGCGCCGGCTGGGCGAACTGCACCATGCTATCGCGGCGGGCGTGATGGCGTCCGATGCCGAAATCACCGAGCTTGGCCACATCATCGCCGGCGAAAGGCATGGCCGGCGCTCGGACAGCGACATCACCATTGCCGACCTGACCGGCACCGGCGTGCAGGACACGGCGATCGCCACGCTCGCCCGCGACCGTGCGCGTGCAGCCAAGACCGGTACGATTTTCGAAAGCTGATGCTGGCCGCAAGGCCCAACAAACGAGGACCAAGAACAATGCAGCCCAATTTGAAATTCTCGCGCGGCGAATATGCGAAGCGCCTCGCCAAAACGCGGAAGGTCATGGAGGCCAAGGGCGTCGATCTATTGATCGTCAGCGATCCGTCCAACATGGCCTGGCTGACCGGCTACGACGGCTGGTCGTTCTACGTGCACCAGGCTGTCATCGTGCCGCCGTCGGGCGAGCCGGTGTGGTACGGGCGCGGCCAGGACGCCAACGGCGCCAAGCGCACCGCCTATCTCGCGCACGACAACATCATCGGCTATGCCGACCACTATGTGCAGTCGACCGAGCGCCATCCGATGGATTTTCTGTCCAGCGTGCTCTCCGATCGCGGCTGGGGCAAGCTCAGCATCGGCGTCGAGATGGACAATTACTGGTTCTCGGCCGCTGCCTTCGCAGCGCTGCAGAAGCACTTACCCAATGCCCGCTTCGTCGACGCCACGGCACTCGTCAACTGGCAGCGCGCGGTGAAGAGCCCGACCGAAATCGACTACATGCGCAAGGCCGCCCGCATCGTCGAAGCGATGCACCAGCGCATCGTCGATAAGATCGAGGTCGGCATGCGCAAATGCGACCTGGTCGCCGAGATCTACGATGCCGGCACGCGCGGCGTCGACGGCATCGGCGGCGACTATCCGGCGATCGTGCCGCTGCTGCCGTCAGGCGCCGACGCATCGGCGCCGCATCTGACCTGGGACGACCGGCCGATGAAATCGGGCGAGGGCACCTTCTTCGAGATCGCCGGCTGCTACAACCGCTATCACTGCCCGCTGTCGCGGACCGTGTTCCTTGGTAAACCGACGCCGGAATTCCTCGATGCAGAAAAGGCGACGCTGGAAGGCATGGAGGCGGGACTTGCCGCCGCCAAGCCCGGCAACACATGCGAGGACATCGCCAACGCCTTCTTCGCGGTGCTGAAGCGGTACGGCATCGTCAAGGACAACCGCACCGGGTACCCGATCGGGCTTTCCTATCCGCCTGACTGGGGCGAGCGCACGATGAGCCTGCGTCCAGGCGACCGCACCGAGTTGAAGCCCGGTATGACCTTCCATTTCATGACCGGCTTGTGGCTTGAGACGATGGGGCTGGAAATCACCGAATCCATCCTGATCACCGAGACGGGCGTCGAGTGCCTGGCGAATGTGCCGCGCAAACTGGTGGTGAAGAATTGAGTCCGATGTCCAGCCTTCGCCCGTCACCGATCACGCCGACCGTCGATTTCGAGCGCGACGGCGTGCAGCACGGTTTCCTGCGCCTGCCTTACAGCCGCGACGATTCCGCCTGGGGGTCGGTGATGATCCCGATCTGCGTCATCCGCAACGGCAAGGGGCCGAGCGCATTGCTCACCGGCGGCAATCATGGCGACGAGTACGAGGGGCCGCTGGCGCTCTATGACCTCGCCCGTACGCTCGACCCGAAGCAAGTCAGCGGCACGATCATCATCGTGCCGGCGATGAACTATCCGGCGTTCCGCGCCGGCACGCGCACCTCGCCGATCGACAAGGGCAATCTCAACCGCAGCTTTCCCGGCCGGCCCGACGGCACGGTGACCGAGAAGATCGCTGATTATTTCCAGCGCGAGCTTCTGCCCCGTACAGACATCGCGCTCGACTTCCACTCCGGCGGCAAGACGCTCGACTTCGTGCCGTTCTGCGCCGCCCACATCCGGCCCGACAAGGTGCTGGAAGCGAAGGGTTTCGCTGCGGTTGAAGCCTTCTCCGCACCATGGTCGATGAAAATGCTGGAGATCGACGCGGTCGGCATGTTCGACACTGCCGCCGAAGAGATGGGCAAGCTGTTCATCACCACAGAGCTTGGCGGCGGCGGGACTTCGCGCGCGGAAACGGTACGGATCGCACGTCGCGGCGTGCTCAATGTGCTGCGCCATGCCGGCATCGTCGCCGGCGCGGTCGAGATGCAGCCAACCCGCTGGCTCGACATGCCGTCCGGCGATTGCTTCTCGTTCGCCGAGGACGACGGGATGATCGAAACCATGATCGATCTCGGCGAGCCGGTGGCAGAGAACCAGGTGCTGGCACGTATCCATTCCATAGGCCGCACCGGCGGCGCTCCGCAGGAGATCCGGGCCAAAATGTCCGGTCTGTTGGCGGCGCGGCATTTTCCGGGGCTGGTCAAGGCCGGCGACTGCGCTGCCGTGGTCGCCGTGCTGGTCGATTGACGGTTAGGAAGCCGATGTCGGGAACGGCTCGGTCCTGCCTTTGGGGCGATCGCCGATCGCAAAGACGGCGCTCGCCTCGCTGACGATCGAGACATGATCCTTGGCGGCTGTTCCGGCCGCCGCACTGTCGCCGCGCATGATTGCGGTGACGATGGCGTCATGTTCTTGCCAGGACTGGGCCAGCCGCCCGGGCAGCATGAATTGCGCGCGCCGGAACGGCGCCAGGCGGCCGCGGGTCATGACGGTCAGTTCATAAATGTGCTTGCTGTGGGCGCCGCGATAGAGCCGGGTGTGGAATTCGGTGTTGAAAAGCTCATACTCTTCTTCGGCACCGAGCTGCACGAAGCGCGCCGAGGCCTGGTGCTCGGCCTCCAGCGTGCGGCGCTCGCCAGCGGTCATGCGCTCGGCCGAGAACCGCGCGCAGATCGCTTCAAGCTCGGCCATGCTTTCGAACATCGAGGCGAGGTGCTCCTGCGTCACCACGGCGACGGTGGCGCCGCGGTTCGGCCGCCTTTCGACCAGCCCCATGGCGCTGAGCCGGCTGAGCGCTTCCCTGATCGGCGTGCGTGAGACGTCGAAGCGGGCGGCGAGCGAGGCCTCGTCGAGCTTTTCGCCCGGGCGCAGGAAACCGGTGACGATCCGGTCGCTGATCGCCCTCACCATCTGATCGACGGTCGTGCCCGACCTGATCAAATTGCGCTTTCCCGACACCTCTCCTCCGTCCAGTCTTTTCGCTAGAGCCGTAAGCCACTCACCGGCTTCGATTCCTCCGCATCTCTGTATGCCTATGTTTTAGCCTTCATGTCAAATTGGCGATTTTGGAGGCAAAAAGTGTATGCAATTGCTCCGGCTTTGTGCAGTCCACATCGGAACACTCATTGATATTACTGAATAAATCTCATTTCTGAAACTGGCATGCTGATTGCATACACTTCTTTCATTGAGGTGTTAACCGGCCCCAAAGGCCCCACAGAGGGAGCATTCAATGTCCAAGAGATTCATGCTTAGCCGCCGCGACCTGCTCAAAACCTCCGCCGCCGGAGCGGCGCTCGGCCTTGCGTCCGCATCGTTTCCGATCAGCAGGGCCTTCGCCGCGACGGCCACCGTCGGCTTCATCTATGTCGGGCCAAAGGACGACTACGGCTACAACCAGGCGCATGCCGAAGGGGCCGCCACGCTGAAGGGGATCGAAGGAATTTCCGTCGTCGAGGAGGAGAACGTGCCGGAGACGGTCGACGTTCAGAAGACGATGGAATCGATGATCAATCTCGACGGTGCGTCGCTGATCTTCCCGACCTCGTTCGGCTATTTCGATCCGCACATGCTCGCCATGTGCGCGAAATTCCCCGACGTGCAGTTCCGCCATTGTGGTGGCATGTGGAACAAGGACAAGCATCCGATGAATGCCGGTTCCTATTTCGGCTATATCGGCATGGGCCAGTATCTGAACGGCGTCGTCGCCGGTCACACCAGCAAAACCAAGAAGCTCGGCTTCGTCGCGGCAAAGCCGATCCCGCAGGTGCTGCTCAACATCAATTCCTTCCTGCTCGGCGCGCGCTCGGTCGACCCGACCATCACCTGCCAGGTGATCTTCACCGGCGAGTGGTCGCTAGCGGTCAAGGAGGCCGAGGCCACCAATGCGCTGGTCGACCAGGGTGCCGACGTCATCACCTGCCATGTCGATAGCCCCAAGGTGGTGGTCGAGACGGCGGCCGGGCGTGGCGCCTTCGTCTGCGGCTATCATGCCAACCAGAGCCCGCTGGCGCCGGAAAAATACCTGACCGGCGCGGAATGGAACTGGGCCAAGGTCTACAAGATGTTCGTCGACGATCTGGTGGCCGGCACGCCGCTGCCCAATTTCACGCGCGGTGGCCTGGCCGACGGCTTCGTCAAGATGAGCCCGCTCGGCCCCGCTGTCGGCGAGGCCGCCCGCAAGCAGTTCGACGGCACGCTGGCCGAAATGATGAAAGGCGGCTTTTCCGTCATCAAGGGTCCGCTGAAGAGCAACAAGGGCGTCGTCGTCGCGACCGAAGGCCAGGCCTTCGCCGAGACCGCGCTCGAACTCGAAAGCATGGACTACCTGGTCGAGGGCGTCGTCGGTTCGACCGCCTGAACCGGATCGGAGACGGGGCCATGGCAGACACTGTCAGCACTGCGGGCGCACCGGCGCTGTTTGGCGCCAGGAATTATCCGGCGGCGCTCGAATGGGCGGCGCGGCGGGCGGAAGCCTTCGTCATACCGCTCGCGGCGCTGATCGTCGGCATGGCGCTGTTCAGCGTGTTCATCGCGCTGGTCGGCAAATCGCCGGTGCAACTCTACGAGACGATGTGGCGCGGCGGCTTCGGCTCGTGGTTCTCGATCCAGAACTCGCTGTCGCGGGCAGCACCGCTTTTATTGGCAGCGCTCTGCGTGGCGCTGCCGGCCCGGCTCGGCCTCGTCGTCATCGGCGGCGAAGGCGCGATCGTGCTGGGCGGCGTCGCCGCCGCCGCCATCGGCGTCGCGGCGAATGGCGCGCCGGCTTTTGTGGTCATCCTGCTGATGGGCGTGGCGGGCGCGGTCGCCGGCGGCATCTGGATAGGTGCCGTCGGCGCACTCCGCCACTACCGCGCCGTCAACGAAACCATCTCCAGTCTGCTGATGGCCTATATCGCCATCGCGCTGATGAACCATCTGGTCGAAGGGCCGCTGCGCGATCCGGCTTCGCTCAACAAACCCTCGACCGAGCCGCTGGCGGATGCCTACCGCATCGGCAACATTCCAGGCATGGACGTGCACTGGGGCCTCGTCGTCGGCATTCTCGCTTGCGTCCTGTCCTGGCTGTTGATCGAAAAGACGCGCTGGGGGTTTGCCGCCCGCATCGCCGGCGGCAATGTCAGGGCAGCTCAGGTGCAAGGGCTTGCCGTCGGGCCGCTGATCGTCGGCTTCACCGGGCTCGCTGGCGGCTTCGCCGGGCTGGCCGGCATGCTGGAGGTCGGCGCCGTGCAAGGCAGCGCCAACGCCTCGCTCGCCGCCGGCTATGGGTATACCGGCATCCTCGTCGCCTTCCTCGCCCGCCACAATCCGCTCGCCATCATCCCGGTCGCTTTCCTGCTCGGCGGTATCGGCGCTTCCGGCGGGCTGATCCAGCGCCGCATGGACCTGCCCGACGCCACCGTGCTGGTGCTGCAAGGCATGCTCTTCGTCGTCATCCTGTTCAGCGAAACCTTTTACGGCCGCTTCAAGGTCTTCAATCCCGATCTGTGGAAGAGAGGCTCCTGATGGACGCGACCGAGATCGGCCTGTGGGGCGTGCCGCTCGCCATTCTCGGCGGCGCCATCCGCGTTTCGACGCCCTTCATCTTCGTCTCGCTCGGCGAAGCCATCACCGAACGCTCCGGCCGCATCAATCTTGGCCTCGAAGGCACGCTGGTCTTCGGTGCGATGACTGCCTACGCCGTCGCGGTGATGACCGGCTCGCCATGGCTCGGCCTGCTGGCTGCCGCAGGTGCCGGTCTTTGCTTCGGGCTGTTCCACGGCTGGATCTGCAAATTCCGCGGGGTGAACGACATCGCCATCGGCATCGCGCTGATGCTGTTCGGCTCCGGTCTCGCCTTCTTCTTCGGCAAGCCGTTCATCCAGCCCTCGGCACCAGACCTGCCGGCCATCGCCTTCGGTGGCTGGTCGGATATCCCGCAGGTGCAGGCGGCGCTCAACGTCAATGTGCTGTTCCTGATCGGGGCCGCACTTGCGCTGTTCCTGTGGTGGGCCTTCCGCAACACCCGCGCCGGCCTGATCGTGCGCGTCGTCGGCGACAGCTCCGATGCGGCGCGCGCCATGGGCCTCAATCCCAACACCGTGCGCCTGCTTGCGACAGGTGTCGGCGGTGCGCTCGCTGGCATCGGCGGCGCCTATCTGTCGCTTTATTACCCCGGCAGCTGGACCGAACGCATCTCGTCGGGGCAGGGCCTGATGGCGGTGGCGCTGGTCATCTTCGCGCGCTGGAATCCGCTCGGCTGCTTTGCCGCGGCACTGTTGTTCGGCGGTGCGGGCGCGCTGGGCCCGGCGTTGCAGTCGGTCGGGGTGACGCAGGGCTACTATCTCTTCTACGCCGCACCTTACATCCTCACGCTCATCATCATGATCGCCACCTCGTCGCCGAACCGCTCGCTTGCCGGCGCGCCGGGCGAGTTGTCGATCACCAAATGACTGGAGTTTTTCCGATGAACGCCAGAGCCGAGATCACCCAGCGCTACATCGATGCCGACCCCTATCCATGGCCTTATAATGGCGAGCTGCGGCCGGACAATACGGCACTGATCATCATCGACATGCAGACCGATTTCTGCGGGCCGGGCGGCTATGTCGATCATATGGGCTACGATCTTTCGCTGGTGCGGGCGCCGATCGAGCCGATCAAGTCGGTGCTCGCAGCCATGCGGGCCAAGGGCTACACCATAATCCACACGCGCGAGGGCCACCGGCCCGATCTCGCCGACCTGCCGGCCAACAAGCGCTGGCGTTCGCGCCGCATCAATGCCGGCATCGGCGACCCCGGACCTTGCGGGCGCATCCTGGTGCGCGGCGAACCCGGCTGGGACATCATCCCCGACCTCTATCCGGCGGCGGGCGAACCGATCATCGACAAGCCGGGCAAGGGCTCGTTCTGCGCCACCGACCTCGAGCTGATCCTGCGCCAGCGCGGCATCGACAACATCGTGCTGACCGGCATCACCACCGATGTCTGCGTCCACACGACGATGCGCGAGGCCAACGATCGCGGCTTTGAATGCGTCATGCTGGAGGATTGCTGCGGCGCGACCGATTACGGCAACCATCTCGCCGCGATCAAGATGATCAAGATGCAGGGCGGCGTGTTCGGCGCGGTGTCGAATTCGGCATCCTTCGTCGCGCAGCTGCCGTGAGGACACGATCTTGAGCGGAAGCATCGGCAAGAAAGCCGTCGGCGTCGAGACCATCGGCATGACCATGCGCTTCGGCGCCTTCACCGCGCTGGACGACGTCTCGATCAAGGTGCCGGCGGGATCGTTCCATGCGCTGCTCGGCGAAAACGGCGCCGGCAAGTCGACGCTGGTCAAATGCATGATGGGTTTTTACCATCCGACCGCCGGCGACATGCTGGTTGATAGCCGCGAGGTCGCGATCGCCAGTCCGAAGGATGCCTCGGCATTGGGGCTCGGCATGGTCTACCAGCATTTCACGCTCGTCCCGTCGCTGACCGGCGCGGAGAACCTGGTCATTTCGCGCGAGAAGGTGCCCGGCGTCATCGACTGGCGCAAGGAGCGCGCCACACTTGCGCAATTCATGCAGCGTATGCCGTTCAAGCTGCCGCTCGACGTCAAGGTGGCGGAACTTGCGGCCGGCGAGAAGCAGAAGCTCGAAATCATCAAGCAGCTCTATCTCGGCCGCAGTTTCCTGGTGCTCGACGAGCCGACTTCGGTGCTCACTCCCAGCGAGGCACACGAAGTGCTTGGCCTGGTGCGCGACATGACCAGGACCGGCGACCTCACCGTGCTGATGATCTCGCATAAATTCCACGAGGTGACGGCCTTTGCCGACGATATCACCGTGCTGCGCAAGGGCAGGCTGACCGGAACCGGAAAGGTCTCCGAACTTTCCCACAAGCAGATGGCGGCGATGATGATCGGCGACCAACCGATCGCCGCACTCGACAGCCGCGCCCCGGTGCCGGCCGGCGCCAGACAGGTGCTGACGGTAAAGTCGCTGAAGGCGCCCGACCGCACCGGTTTGAAAACCATCGACATCGGCGAACTCGATGTGAAGTCGGGTGAGATCGTCGGCATTGCCGGCATCTCCGGCAACGGCCAGAAGGAGTTTCTCGAAGTCCTTGCCGGACAACGGGCGCGCAATGGCGGCGACGTTCTGGTGAAAGGCTCGCCCTATGGCGCCAGCCGCAGCGAGGCGCGCACGCTCAATGTCCGCTTCATTCCGGAGGAGCCGTTGCGCAATGCCTGCGCACCGAAGATGACGGTGGCGGAAAACATGGCCTTCCGGACCTTCGACCTCAACGAGGCCGGCAAGCCGGTCAACTGGATCAGGATGAGTGCGATCAGGGACTACGCGGCCCGTCTGGTCCAACAGTTCAAGGTCAAGACGGCATCCCTCGCTTCGCCGATTTCGTCGCTCTCGGGCGGCAATGTGCAGCGCGCGGTGCTGGCGCGGGAACTGACCGGCGAGGTCGATTTGCTCATCGTGTCGAACCCCTGCTTCGGCCTCGACTTCTCCGCCGTCGCCGAAATACGCGCCCGCATCATGAAGGCGCGCAATGCCGGCGCCGCGGTGCTCCTTATGTCGGAGGACCTTGATGAGCTGCTCGAGCTCTCGGACCGCATCTTCGTCATGTCCGACGGCGCGCTGGTCTACGAGACGCCGATCGCACAAGCGAGCGTGCAGACCATCGGCGAGCACATGGCGGGACATCACTGATGGCGGAGATCGAGGCGCTGCCGTTTCCGTTTGTGTTCAAGCCTGAGGCGATGGCGCTGGTCGTCATCGACATGCAGCGCGACTTTGCCGAACCCGGCGGCTTCGGCGCCAGCCTCGGCAATGACGTCAGCCGGGTCACGGCCATCGTGCCGACGGTGAAGAGGCTGATCGAGGGGTTTCGCGCCGCTGGCCTGCCGGTGATCCACACGATGGAGTGCCACAAGGCAGACCTTTCGGATCTGCCACCGGCCAAGCGCAATCGCGGCAATCCGTCGATCAGGATCGGCGATGTCGGGCCAATGGGTCGTGTGCTGATCGTCGGGGAGCCGGGAACGGCGATCCTCGATGAACTTGCCCCACTGCCTGGCGAGATCGTCATCGAAAAACCCGGCAAGGGCGCGTTCTATGCCACCAGCTTCGGCGACGACCTCAAGCGGCTTGGCGCACAGCAACTGGTCTTTGCCGGGGTGACGACGGAGGTCTGCGTGCAGACGACGATGCGCGAGGCCAACGACCGCGGCTATGAATGCCTTCTGGCGGAGGATGCCACTGAGAGCTATTTTCCGGAGTTCAAGGCGGCAGCCCTTGCCATGATCAGGGCGCAGGGCGCCATCGTCGGCTGGACGGCAACGACGGACCAGGTGCTCGAGGGGATTGCCAATGCCTAACCTTGCCTTTGCCGGCCTCCTCAATTGTGGCTGGCGCGGTCTGCCGTTCGAGCCTTTCCGCGATGGCATTACGGCGCATTGGCTGCTCAAGGGCGGACCGACGGAACCGTCGGTCGCCATCCTGAACTACCGGCCCGGCGCCGGCGTGCCGCGCCATCGCCATGCCGGGCTGGAAACGATCCTTGTGCTGGAAGGCACACAGAGCGACGAGAACGGCGATCATGCCGCGGGCAGCGTGATCCTGAACCCGGTCGGAACCGAGCATTCGGTGTGGACGAAGGATGGCTGCGTGGTGCTCATCCAGTGGAACCTGCCGGTAGTCATTCTGGGCGAGGCCAAATGAGCGACATCCGCTTCGACATAGCGAGCCTGCACGCTGCCTATCAGGCCGGCGTCAGCATCGGCGAGATGATCGATGCGGTCGATGCGCGGCTCGCGGCGGCCGATGACCCCGGCATCTTCATCCATCTGGCGAGCAGGGCGGAGTTGCTTGCCGAGGCGGAAAAGCTCGGCCCGTTCGATCCCGTGGCAAAGCCGCTGTGGGGCGTACCGTTCGCGGTCAAGGACAACATCGATGTTGCCGGCATGCCGACCACGGCGGCTTGTGCGGAATATGCCTACTTGCCGGCGAAAGACGCCACCGTCGTCGCGCGGCTCAAGGCCGCCGGCGCACTGGTCGTCGGCAAGACCAACCTCGACCAGTTCGCCACCGGCCTGGTCGGTGTGCGCACGCCCTATCCGATCCCGAGGAATGCGATCGACCCGAAACTGGTGCCGGGCGGCTCCTCATGCGGCTCGGCCGTCGCAACCGCGCGCGGCATCGTCTCGTTCGCGCTCGGCACCGACACCGCCGGTTCTGGGCGCATACCCGCCGGCCTCAACAACATCGTCGGGCTGAAGCCGAGCGTCGGCGCGCTATCAGCCGCCGGCGTCGTGCCGGCCTGCCGGACGCTTGACTGCGTCTCGGTCTTCGCGCTCACCGTCGATGACGCCTACAGCGTGTTCGAGGTCGCGGCGGCAAAGGACGACGCGGATCCCTATTCGCGCGACCTCTGCATTCAGGCTCTTGCCGCGCGCCCGCCGGTGCTGACGGTTGGCGTGCCGGCCAGGGCCGACTGGACCTTTTTCGGAGACCAGGCGATGCAGGCGGGTTTCGAGGCCGCCCTTGCCTCGCTGGAGACGCTGGGCTGCCAGCTGGTGGAAATCCCGTTCGCCGATTTCTACGCCACCGCCAACCTGCTTTACGAAGGCGCCTGGGTAGCCGAGCGTTACGCCGCGATCAGGGACTTCATGGATGCCAACGAGGCCGCCATGCATCCGGTGACGCGGCAGATCATCGGCGGTGCGCGAAAACTTTCCGCCGCGGACGCTTTCAACGGGCTCTATGCCCTGCAAGGCTATAAGGCCAGGCTTGCGCCGGTCATCGCCTCGGTCGACGTTTTCTGCGTGCCGACCGCGCCGACGCACTACACAGTCGAAGCGGTGCTGGCCGATCCGATCGTCACCAACAGCCGGCTCGGCACCTACACCAATTTCGTCAATCTGCTCGACATGTGCGGCATTGCCGTGCCGAGCGGAACCCGCAGCGACGGTCTGCCGATGAGCGTCACCTTGCTTGCCGCGGCGGGCAAGGACCATCTGCCGGCGTCGCTTGCGCGCGATGTCCATGCGGCAAGCGGCCTTGCGCTGGGCGCTACAGGCTGGCCGCTGCCGCGTGGCGACGTTCGCGTCGACGTGGACGAGGGCACGATCGAGCTGGCCGTGGTCGGCGCGCATCTGTCGGGGATGGCGCTGAACGGCCAGTTGCAGCAGCTCGGCGCGATTTTCGCCCGGGCGGCAAGAACGGCGCCGCTGTACCGGCTTTATGCACTCGCCGGCCAGTCGGTGTCGCGACCGGGGCTCGAGCGCAGCTGCAATGGCAAGGGGGCAGCGATCGAGGTCGAAGTCTGGCGGCTCTCGCCACAAGCCTTCGGCCGCTTCGTTGCCGCGATCCCGCCGCCGCTCGGCATCGGGACGCTTCTACTCGATGACGGAACTTCGCCGAAAGGCTTCCTCGTCGAAAGTGCCGGCCTTGCCGATGCAAAGGAAATTTCGCATTTCGGCGGCTGGCGCAATTTCATGGCGGGTCAGCTGCAGCGGAGCTGACGCTATCACTCTACCTTTTGCCTGAACTTCGAATGGCAGCTCGAGCAATCCTGCAAGATGAGATGCAGGAGGTGCTCCGCCGGCAATTTAGTGGGATCGGCTTCCGCGAGTGATGGTCGCTTGCCAAGCAGGCTGCCACCGCCCATTGCCAGGCCGGAACCCATTCTCATGTCGTCGGTGATATGCGGTGGTGCCCGCTCGGCGTCGGAGGCCAGGGCGCTGGCCAGCGTCCCGATGTGGCGAGCCAGCTCTTCGAACTCCGCGCGGGCGGGGTCGATATCCGGCTTGGCGCCTGAAGGCGCGCCCAATGTCGCGCTGGGGAATTCGGCAATCAGGGCAGGGCCGGTGCGGGCGCGGATGGTCTCGGCCGCCGCCTTGAAGGCTGCGGCGTCGTACGCCTGCTTGCCGTCGAACATCCCGGCGATCGCCTTTGCCGCCGCGGCCATTTCCTTCATCGAGGCCTGGCGAGCCTGGATGACCGCATCACGACCCGAATGGGCGGCGGCGAGCACGACAGAGGCGCAGGCAAGCGACAGGACCGCTATGATAGCTGCTCGTCTCATCGTTGGCACATAAGGAGCTAGAGAATTCTTGTGACCAGATTGTCCAGTCGGGAGTTCTCGCGATAGGCCAATCGGACCACAACGGCACCTAAGACGCCAGTGATGGCACCGCCTATCACGTCGGTGAGATAGTGGGTGCCGATATAAATTCTCGACCAGCAGATCAGCAATGCCATGATGGAGAGGGCCAGCGTCCGGCGCGGCAGACCTTGCATTGCAAGAGCCGCAACAACCGCAAAGCTGGCTGTCGCGTGGTCGGAGGGAAACGACCAGTCGGCGCTGGGCGCAATCAGCAGATGCGTCACGCCGGCATCGTAGGGCCGCAGCCGGTGGACGAATAGCAAAATGAACTGATTGATCGCCAGACCGAGCAGGAACGCCAAGCCGGCGGACAAGGCAGCATGGCGCACATGGTAGCGGTCGGCCTTTGCCCACCATTGCAGGGCAACAGCCAGCACCATCAGCGGAACGCCGATTTGTGAGACAGCGATCATTGCCTTATCAAGAAAAGGGCTGATCCCGGCTGCCGCGTTGATCCAGTGGGTTAGGGCTGCATCCATCGTTTCTCGTTTCCGCTGTTGTCGATCGCAAGGTGAATTTTGTGAAAGCAGTAGACGAACGCCGCATCCATCAGATTTTCGAGCTCAGCATCTGGCTTAAAGGGGCGCATGCCCTGATCGAATGCGTGGGCGGGATCCTGCTTTATGTCGTCACCACCGACGCCATTGCCTCCTGGGTCAATACATTCACCCAAGAGGAATTGATCGAAGATCCGAACGATTTCATAGCTGGCTATCTGTCGCAGATGGCAAGCCACTTTTCCGTCGCCAGCAAGGAGTTTTATGCCTTCTACCTGCTTAGCCACGGCCTGATAAAGCTGCTGCTCGTTGTCGGGCTTTTGAGAGGCAAGCTGTGGTCGTATCCGGCATCGCTTGCGGCGCTGGGCGCATTTATGATCTACCAAGTCTACCGCTACTCCTACACCCATTCGTTCGGCCTGCTTGTCCTGACCGTCTTCGATGCTGTCGTCATGGTGCTGATCTGGCATGAATGGAAGATCGTGCGGCAGCACAAGCCGGCATGACAGCGAAGTTTGCACGTCAGCCGCTCCGATTTTCAATCCACCTCACTGGGCGACGCCTTGTCCTGCCAGCTCGTCGATGATCGGGCAATCCGGCCGCTCGTCGCCGTGGCAGTGACTGACCAGATGGTGGAGCAAGCCGCGCAATCCGACCAGTTCGGCGATCTTCCTGTCGATCTCCACCAGCTTGGCTTTCGCGATCGCCTTCACGTCGGCGCTGTCACGTTCCCTGTCTTGATACAGCGAGAGCAACTGGCGGCATTCGTCGACCGAAAACCCCAGGCTTCGCGAGCGCTGCAGGAAGCGCAGCCGGTGAATATCGGCCGTCGAGTAATCGCGATAGCCATTGTCTGTCCGAGCCGGATGCAAGAGCCCGATATCCTCGTAATAACGGATCGTCTTGGACGGCAGGCCGGATTTTTCGGATGCGATACCGATGTTCATGGCGGAAATCTCCTTTGTCGGAGGAAATAGACCTTCCAGTAGATGGAAGGTCAACATGATGTGGCGATTTTGGATGCCTGACGCAACCGCCCGCCCGCTCCAACCGTTTGCCTGCCAACAGCGCACACTGAACCTTCGGGAAGAAATCAGTTTTCGGAAACGTTTATCGAACAGCGCTCAAAACCCGGTGTTCGACACCGGGCAAAGATGAGCAAGGACCCTCCGGCGGCACGTTACACCGTGCACCCGCCGAGGAGACAGAATATGCCCGTCAACGCCTATATCAACCGGATCGCGACGGCGGTGCCGGAGCACGAGGTTCATCAATTCTACCTGCGTTTCGCGGCCTCTATGCTCGCGGCCGATCGCCGGAGGATCTTCGAACGCATGGCCGATCTTGCCGGCATCGAGCACCGCTATTCCTGCTTTGCGCCGGCGTCCGACCCCGAAGGACCAACTGCCGACCTGGCCGGGACCTTCATCCGGGGCGCGTTTCCCGGAACGGCCATGAGAATGGCGATGTTCGACGATGCCGCACCTGTTCTGGCGCAAAAGGGCATCGACGGATTGCAGCTTGGCGACGACGCTTCCCGCATCACCCATCTTATCGTCACCACCTGCACTGGCTTTTCGGCGCCGGGCATCGATCTGGAGCTGATCGCGCGTTGCGGGCTTCCCGATAGTGTCGAACGCACGATGATCGGTTTCATGGGTTGCTACGCGGCGATCAACGGCCTCAAGCTGGCCCGCCACATCGTCCGCTCCGACCAGCAGGCCAAGGTCCTGCTGGTCAATATCGAGCTCTGCACGATGCATCTGCGCGAAACCACCGAACTGGAAAAACTGCTGTCGTTCTGCCTCTGGGGCGACGGCTGCGCGGCTGCGCTCATCACTGCCGAGCCGGCCGGCATCGAGCTCGATAGCTTTCACTGTCTGGTGGCGAGGGAACGGCGGGACCTGATGCGCTGGAACATTCGCGACCACGGCTTCGAAATGGTTCTTTCCGGCCAGGTGCCGGCAGCGATTCATGAAGCGTTGCGGAACAGCCAGGCCGCCATCCTCGGAGGCCGATCGGCGAAAGACATCGACCTTTGGGCCGTGCATCCGGGTGGACGTTCGGTGCTCGACGCCGTCGAAAGGGCCCTGGAACTGGAGCCCACCGCGCTGGAACCATCGCGCGAGGTGTTGCGCCAGTATGGGAACATGTCGTCGGCGACCGTCATGTTCGTGATGAAGGAGATGCTGAAGGCGCCACCCGGCCTGCTCGGTTGCGGCATGTCGTTCGGACCCGGGCTGACGGCCGAAACCATGCTCTTTCGAACGGTGTCATGAGCGGCCTGGAGCACCGGCAGCTTGCGCCGGAAATCCTCGACGGACTTGCGGCCGAAGATCCGCGAGCGCTGGCCGCGCGCCGCGACCTTCGGCGCATCAATATGCTGATGTTTCAGGTGCCGATCATGACGTCGTTGCTCAGGAGGTTTGTGCCAAAGCCGCCACGCCGCATTCTGGAGATCGGCGCGGGCGATGGCTCCTTCATGCTGGCGGTGGCGCGGCGCATGGCCACGCATTGGCCCGGGGTCGAACTGGTAATGCTCGACCGCGTCGGCCTCGTCACCGCGCAATTGCGCGGTGATTTTGACAGGCTGGGATGGAAGGCCGAAGGCGTCACCGCCGATGTCTTCGACTGGGCAGGAAAGATCGAGGGTGCGCCGTTCGACGCCGTCACCGTCAATCTGTTCCTGCATCACCTCGACGATGCGCAGCTCGTGCGTCTGTTTTCGCTGATCAGGCCGAAAGCCCCGTTGCTCATCGCGACAGAGCCGCTGCGGGCGAAACTGCCGCTGGCCGCGACCCGTCTTCTGCCGGCAATCGGCGCCAACGACGTCACACGAAACGACGCGGCGCAAAGCGTGCGTGCCGGCTTTCGCGGCAGCGAGCTTTCCGGTCTCTGGCTTGCGGCCAACGGCAAACCGGTCGAGGAGCGGCGCGCCGGCCTGTTTTCCCACATCTTCGTCGGCGCCAGTGCCGGCAACGACCCATGACGGGATTGTCGACCCATGACGCGATCGTCATTGGTGCCGGCCCGGCGGGCACCTCCGTCGCGCTCACGCTGGCCCGGCGCGGGTGGGTCGTGGCCATTGTGGAAAAGACCGCATTTCCGCGCCGCAAAGTCTGCGGCGAATACATCTCGGCAAGCAATCTTGCGCTTCTCGACCGGCTCGAGATCGGCGATGCCTGGCGTACCAATGCCGGCCCCGAAATCCGCCGCGTCGGTTTGTTTTCCGGGGAGACCTGTGTCGAGGCGGCAATGCCACGTGCAGGAGCTGGGCCTCGTGCGAAAGACAGCTTCGGCCGGGCGCTCGGCCGGGACATTCTCGACTCTCTGCTTTTGCAAGCGGCGCGATCGGCGGGTGTCGAAATCTTTCAACCTTGCCGCGCCGTCGCCATCGAGCCGGACGGTGAGATGCGAAGGGTGCGAATTCAGGCCGGGGATGAAGCGGCGATGTTGCGTGCGCCGGTGATTGTCGCCGCTCACGGCTCTTGGGAACCGGGACCATTGCCCAGCCAGCTCGGAAAGGCCAATCGCCCGTCGGACCTGCTCGGCTTCAAGGCGCATTTCACCGGGTCGTCCCTGGCGCCGGATTTGATGCCTCTGCTGGCCTTCCCCGGCGGCTATGGCGGCATGGTTTCGGCGGATCATGGCCGGTTGTCGGTCTCGTGCTGCATTCGCCGCGATATGCTCGCGCGGCTGCGTAAACAATATGGCCCCAAACAACGGAGCCACGTGTCGGCCGCCGATGCGGTCTCCCGGCATCTCGTGAATTCATGCCGGGGCGTCAGGCACGCCCTGGAACCGGCTCTCCTCGACGGTCCGTGGCTTGCCGCAGGTCCGATCCGGCCGGGAATTCGCTCGTGCTACGAAGGGGACATCTTCCGCGTCGGCAATGCAGCCGGAGAGTCTCATCCTGTCATCGCCGAGGGCATCTCGATGGCGCTTCAGTCCGGCTGGCTGCTGGCTTGCGAACTCGCATGCGCGCCAAGTGGCCGGGCGGGGCGCAAGGCTGCCGCCACACGCTACGAGGCGGCCTGGAAAAGACTGTTTTCGACACGGGTCTACGCCGCCGCGGCCGTTGCCGGAATTGCCCTTCGCCCCGGCAGCGCCACCTTGATGGCGGCGATCGTCCAGAATTTCCCGCAGGCACTGACGCTGGGCGCGCAACTGAGCGGCAAGACCAAGCCGGTTCCAGGCTTCGTCTAGAGCGGCGGACTTTCATGTGAGTCCATACCCTGCGGCTGCGAAGTAATTTCTGCATTCTGTTGGAGAGAAGAGATTGCAGA
>NZ_JAMYLR010000043.1:0-48872 GCF_040318155.1 Mesorhizobium sp. M1307
TCACCACCGTGCCATGGCCGCTCGCCCCTCAGAGCAAGCCCCGTTCTCTCTCCAAAACTTTTTGCAGAACCTTCAGCACACTATCCGGGCTTTGATCCAGCCGCCGGCAGGCCTAGTGTCGCCTGACACCAGCTGCCGGGCGTCACGTGATCATCAAGCCGAACCATTCTCCTGAGCCGCCAGAATTCGAATCAAGTCGCCCGTTGATCGTGTTCGACGGTATTTGCGTGTTGTGCTCGGGCTTTGTGCGCATGGTGGTGAAGCTCGACCGCAAGGGCCGCTTCCATTTCGTAACGGCGCAGTCGCCCTTCGGCGAGATGCTGTTCAAGAAATACGGGCTGCGGACGGATCGCTACGAGACCAATCTCGTCATCGTCGATGGCGCGGCTTTCACCCGCCTGGACAGTTTCGTTGCCGTCATGGCCGAACTCGGCTGGCCGTGGCGGGCGGCGCGGATCCTGCTGCTGTTGCCGCGCCCGCTTCGCGACTGGCTCTACGACCGTATCGCAAAGAACCGCTACGCCCTGTTCGGCAAGAAGGACAATTGCGAAATCCCTTCCGCCGAGGTGAGGGCAAGATTGATCGGTTAGGTTCGTTGCCGTGGCCGGGAGCGGGCGGGGCATTTTGGGGGAACTGCGGATGAAGGTTCTTGTCGTCGGCGGCTACGGCACCTTTGGCGGTCGCACCGTCGAGCTTTTGGAGGGCGAGCCGCATCTGATCCTCTTTGTCGCCGGGCGCTCGCTCGCCAAGGCTGACGCGTATTGCAAGAAGCGCGCCCCGACAGCAGCCCAGCTGGTGCCGGCGCTGTTCGACCGTGACGGCGATCTCGCCGCGCAACTCGCTGCATTTGAGCCTGATATTGTAGTCGACGCGAGCGGTCCGTTCCAGGCCTATGGCGAGGGACGCTATCGCCTGATCGAGGCCTGCATCGCCCGGCGCATCAACTATCTCGATCTAGCCGACGGCTCGGATTTCGTCGCCGGTGTCTCTGCGTTCGACGAGGCGGCGCGAAACGCCGGCGTCTTCGTGCTGTCCGGCGTCTCGAGCTTTCCGGTGCTGACGGCGGCGGTGGTGCGTCGCCTGTCTTCGGACCTGACGCGGGTCGACGGCATTCGCGGCGGCATCGCGCCTTCGCCCTTTGCCGGCGTCGGCGGGAACGTCATCCGGGCTATCGGCCGGTGCGGCTTGTTCGCAATGGCCGTCCCGAACAAGGCCGTCCGTTTACCGGGCAGCTGCGCTACACTATCGCGCCGCCGGGCCGGCTGCCGCTTCGAAACACGCTGTTTTCTCTGGTCGACGTTCCGGACCTGCGCGCCTTGGCCGCGCTTTGGCCGGAGGCGAGGACCATCTGGATGGGCGCCGGGCCGGTTCCCGAAATGCTGCACCGCGCCCTGATCGGCCTCGCCTGGCTGGTGCGCACCGGATTGATCGGTTCGCTTTCGCCGCTGGCGCTGCTGATGCATCAGGCAACGAACCGGCTGCGCTGGGGCGAGCATCGCGGCGGCATGTTCGTCGAGGTGGAGGGATCGGGCCGGGCGGGCGCCATCGTCAAGCGCTCGTGGCATCTCTTGGCCGAGGGCAATGACGGGCCGCTGATCCCGTCGATGGCGGTCGAAGCACTGGCCCGCAAAGCGCTGGCCGGACATCAGCCCGCGCCGGGCGCACGGGCGGGGGTGCGCGATTTGGAGCTCCGGGATTATGAAGCCCTGTTCGCCGGGCGGACAATCTACACCGGCTTCAGGAACGGGGCGGCGGACGAGGACAAGCCGCTTTATGCCGAGCTGCTCGGTGCCGCCTGGCAAGGCCTTCCCGAGGCAATTAGGTCAATGCATGACCGTACGATCACGGCCGCAGGCCGCGCGCGCGTCGAACGCGGGCGCAATGTTCTTGGCCGGCTAATGGCCTGGACGGTCGGCTTCCCCGGGGCAAGCGAGGACATCCCGGTTCATGTCCGCTTCGACACCGACAAGGACGGCGAGACCTGGACCCGGACATTCGGCAAGCACAGTTTTTCGAGCCTACAGTCCGCAGGCCGGGGTCGATCGCAGCGCTTGCTGTGCGAACGCTTCGGCCCGCTGACCTTCGCGATGGCGCTGGTTGCCGATGACGGCCGGCTGGCGCTGGTCTTGCGCCGCTGGAGTTTTTTTGGCCTGCCGCTTCCGATGTGGCTCGGTCCACGCTCGACTTCCTACGAATCGGTGAAGGATGGCCGCTTCCGCTTCCATGTCGAGATCTCGCATCCGCTTGCCGGCATGATCGCGCGCTACCGCGGCTGGCTGGAGCCCTCCGGCCCGCACGACTCCAGCGAGATCGTGCCGCCTGCCAGCTTGGCCAGTTCGCGACAGTCCTGCGCCGTGCACAGCGTCCAGTCCTGACCCGTGGCGCCCGAGGCGGCGAGCGCGAGGCGCCGCTGTGGCCCGACCTTGGGCGCATAGACCCACCAGCCGTTTCTCAGCACCGAGCCTTGCGGCGGCTCCATCCCGGCGCCCGATCCCTTGATGCGGGCCTCGACCAGCTGCAGGCCGGACGGCAGCACCTTCCAGTCTTCCTGCCACTGGGTCTTCTCCACCGAATGCACCCAGGAGAGCGTGAAGGCAGCGACCGCGAGCGTCACCGTCTTGCCGGCCGCGACGATGCAGAGGCTCATGCTGAATTAGCCAGCGAAGCCTGCCGCGCGCGCCAGCAGTGCCAGCCGATCCAGGCAAGGGACAGCGCCCAGCCCGCCTCGTCGGTGAGCGGCAGCGCCGCAACCAGCAGCACGCCGGCGGCGAAGGCGACGAGGCGTTCCCACCAGGCCATGCGCCGGGCGAGAAATCCGACCGCCGCGGCGCCCCACAGGACGATACCCATGCAGGCTTTGATGACGATATAGGCGACCTCGACGGGATAGCCGAACTGGGCGGCGATCGGGCCGGGGTCCTGCAGCATCAGCGCCGGGGTATAGACCGCCATGAACGGCACAACGAAGCCAGCAATGGCAAGCTTGGTGGCCTGGATGCCGATCTTGAGGCCGCTTTCCTTGGCCATGGGTGCGGCGGCGAAGGCGGCCAGCGCCACAGGCGGGGTGAGATCGGCCATGATGCCGAAATAGAAGACGAACATATGGCTGACCACCAACGGCACGCCGAGCGACAGCAGCGCTGGCCCGGCCAGCGACGAAGTGATGATGTAGTTGGGAATGGTCGGTATGCCCATGCCGAGCACCAGGCAGGTGAGCATGGTCAAAAGCAGCGACAGGAACAGATTGTTCTCGCCGATCGAGATGATCCAGCCGATGAAGGTCGAGGCGATGCCGGTAAGCGTCAACGTGCCGATGACGATGCCGACAATGGCGCAGGCAATGCCGACCGGCAGCGCGTTCTTTGCTCCTTCGGCAAGGGAATCCACGCATATGCGCAGCGTCTCGCGCCCGCCCTTGAAGGTGAGGCAGGCGGCGACCAGCACGGCGATGACCAGGCTGAGGATGTTGACGCCGAATTTCATGAAGGAAGCCGCGGCAAGCCCGAGCGCCAGCCAGAAGACGATGCGGAAGGCGAGCGGCCCGATCGATGCTGCCAGCGGCGTGCCGAGGATAAGCACAATGGTCAACGCCAGGCCCATGGTGCCGGCGAACACCGGTGTGTAGCCGGCAAACAGCAGGTAGATCAGTGCTGCGAGAGGCAGTACCAGCGGCCAATGTTGTCTCACCGCATCCCACGGATTGGGCAGGTCAGCCTTGGCCATGCCGTGCAGGCCGGCCTTGCCGGCTTCCAGGTGCACCTGCCAGAAACAGGCGCCGAAATAGAGCAGCGCCGGAATGATCGCCGCCTTGACCACCGCGGCATAGGGGATGTTCAGGGTCTCGGCCATGATAAAGGCAACCGCTCCCATCACCGGCGGCATGATCTGGCCGCCCATCGACGAGGTCGCCTCGACGGCGCCGGCGAAGGCCGAGCGGAAACCGAAGCGCTTCATCAGCGGGATGGTGAACTGGCCGCTGGCCACCACATTGGCGACGCCGGAGCCGGAAATGGTGCCCATCAGCGCCGAGGACAGCACGCAGACTTGTGCCGGGCCGCCGCGCCATGAGCCGACCAGGCCAAGCGCAAAATCGTTGAACAGCGCGATCATGCCGGCGCGCTCAAGAAAGGCGGCGAAAACGACGAAGATGAAGATGTAGGCGGCCGAGACATAGATCGGCGTGCCGTAGATGCCTTCGGTACCGTAGGCGAAGGTGTCGACGAGCTGGGCGAAATCATAGCCGCGATGGATGAACGGCGGTGGCAGATGATTGCCGGCAAATGCGTAGGCGAGAAAGATGAAGGCAATGACGGCAAGCGGCAGCCCCATCAACCGCCGCGCCGCCTCGAAGACCAGCACGACCAGCACCGCGCCGACGATCAGGTCAGGCGTGGTGAGAAAGCCGGAGCGGCGGATGAGGTCGGCATAGAACACCCAATTGTACAGACCGGTGGCGAAACCAAGCAGGCCGAGCGTCCAGAACACTGCTTTCGCCGGGACGCTTTTGGCGCGCAGATTGGCGATTAGGGCAAAGCCGAGCAGCAGCAGGAAGCCGACATGCATGGCGCGTATGACCTGGCTCGGCAGGCTGCCATAGGCGGCGATGTAGATTTGGAAGATGGAGAAGGCGATGGCGATAAAAAAAGCCGCCTTGCCGGCGATGCCTTCGCCGAAGCCAGGCGGCAATCCTTCGACAGGAGCTTCCGCTGTGGGGGAAAGAACGGTCGGGGTTACGGTCATTAGCGGGGTTCCTGGCGGGGCGGTCCCCTCCTCGAGGGGAGGGTGCCGAGCGAAGCGAGGCGGGTGGGGTCGGTGCGGCAGTGCGCGGCCTCAACCGACCCTACCCGTCCATTCGCCTTCGGCAGCTGTTCACCTTCTCCTCAAGGGGAGGGATGGCTCCTTACTTCACCAATCCCTTTTCCTTGTAATACCTCTCGGCGCCTGGATGCAGCGGCACCGGCATGCCGTCGAGCGCCTTGGCCGGGTCGATCGCCTTGGCGGCGGCGTGGGCAGCGGTGAGCTGGTCGAGATGCTCGAACAGCAGTTTCGTCATCTGGTAGGCGGTCTCGTCGGAGACATCGGCGCTGGTGATCAGGAAATTGCCGACGGCGGCGGTCGCAACATCCTCGGTCTGGCCCTCGTAGGTGCCCTTGGGGATGACCACGGAAAGATAGGGCGAGCCGATCTTGGCGACGTCCTCCGCCGGCACGGCAACGATGTTTACCGGCACTGAGGTGGCGAGGTCACGGATCGACGCGACCCCAAGGCCAGCCGACTGCAGCGTGGCGTCGAGCTGGCGGTTCTTGATCAGCTCCACCGATTCGGCGAAGGGCAGATATTCGATCCGCCCGAGGTCTTCGTATTTCAGCCCGGCAGCGGCAAATATCGTGCGGGCGTTGAGCTCGGTGCCTGAGGCCGGCGCGCCGACCGAAAGGCTCTTGCCCTTGAGATCGGCGAGCGTCTTGATGCCGGATTCCTTGCTGGCGACGATCTGGATGTAATTGGGATAGATGGCGGCAATGCCGCGCAGCTTGTCGAGCTTGCCTGGGAAGCCTGCTTCGGTGTTGCCTTCGGCGGCCAGCTTGACGGAATCGCCGAGCGCAAAGGCGATCTCGCCCTTGCCCTGCTGCAGCAGGTTGAGGTTTTCGACCGACGCTTTCGTCGCCTGCACCTGGGTGCGCGCGCCTTCGATGCCCTTGCCGTAGATTTCCGACAGCGCGACGCCGAGCGGATAGTAGACGCCGGACGTGCCGCCGGTCAGCACGTTGATGAATTCCTGTGCCTTGACCGATACCGCGCCAAGGCCAAGCGACAGCGCCAGCACGCCGGCTGCAACAAATTTCGTCCTGAAATTGAGCATGCGATTTCCTCCCTGAAAATTCGCCGCCGTGCCCTCCTCGGCGGCACGAAGCGAGTTTAGACAGCGGGCGGGAAATGCCAACCCGCAATAGCAGCGATTAGACGAACGGCTAAGCAGTGCCGCAACACGTTGGCGCTTGCGCGAGGTCGCATCGCGGCAGAAAGATTTTTCCAGCGCTTGTCGAAATCCGGCAGGGCCGCGCGACATAAGTCCGGCTCGCAACGATGCGGCCTTCGAGAAACGGGAGAAGACCATGCGATACATGCTTTTGATCTATGGAAACGAAGCGGGGATGGCAGCCGCGCCAGCAGATGCGGTGACACAGATGTCGAGCGCGTACGTCGCCTACACCGAAGCGTTGAAGAAATCCGGAGCCTGGCTCGCCGGCGACCGGCTGAAGCCGACGCAATCCGCTACCTCGGTGCGGATGGCCAATGGCAAGTCCAACGTGCTCGACGGCCCCTATGCCGACACCAAGGAGCAGCTTGCCGGCTTCTATATGATCGAAGCGGAGGACGTCGACGCCGCCATTGCCTGGGCGGCGCGCTGCCCGGGCGCCAGCACCGGCACGGTAGAGGTGCGGCCGATCTGGGAACTCACCATGTGATGCCGGAATTGCCCGATACTGCGCGGGCGGCGGCGGAAGCGGCCGCCCGGCAAAGCTACGGCAAGCTGGTCGCTTATCTCGCCGCGCGCACGCGCGACGTGGCCGCTGCCGAGGACGCATTGGCCGATGCCTTTGCAGCGGCGCTCGAGCGTTGGCCACAGGCGGGCGTGCCCGATAAGCCGGAAGCCTGGCTGCTGGCGGTGGCACGCAAGCGCCGCGTCGACGCGGTCAGACGGCGGCTGACACGCGAGGCGGGCCGCGACCACCTCAGACTGATCGCCGAGGAGATGGAGGCGCGCATGGCCGAGGAAGACCTGCCGGACGAGCGGCTCAGGCTGATGTTTACCTGCGCCCATCCCGCGATTGAGGCCGGCGTGCGAGCACCGCTGATCCTGCAGACGGTCCTGGGCTTCGACGCAGCGACCATCGCCTCGGCTTTTCTTGTCTCGCCAGCCACGATGAGCCAGCGCCTGGTGCGCGCCAAGACGCGAATTCGCGAGACAGGCATTCCGTTCCGCGTGCCGGAGCGGGCCGAGCTCGGCGAGCGGCTGGGCACCGTTCTGGAAGCGATCTACGCGGCGTTTGCCGAAGGCTGGTCCGACCCGGCCGGCACCGAAACGCGGCGCCGCAATCTCGCGACCGAAGGCATCTGGCTCGGCCGTCTGATCGCCTCGCTGATGCCGGATGAGCCGGAAGCACTCGGCCTGCTGGCGCTGATGCTGTTCGCCGAGGCGCGGCGTGCAGCCCGGCGCAATGCGGCGGGTGACTATGTGCCGCTGGCCGAGCAGGATCTTGCATTGTGGGACGACACCCTGATCGATGAAGCGGAGGCGCTGCTCGGGCGCGCGGCCGCCGAGGGTGTTGTCGGCCGCTACCAGCTCGAGGCCGCCGTGCAATCCGCCCATACGACACGGCGGCTGACCGGTTGTACCGACTGGGTCGCGATCAAGGAGCTCTACGACGCGCTGTCGGTGATTGCCGGCTCGCCGGTGGTGTCGATCAACCGTGCGGTGGCGATTGCCGAGGCCGAAGGTGCTTCAGCAGGATTGGGCGCGCTTGATCAACTCAGCGGCGACAAGCGGCTGTATGACTATCAACCTTACTGGGCCGCCCGCGCGGGCCTGCTGGCCAGACTCGGCAAAGTTCCGCAAGCGAGCGAGGCCTATGACCGGGCTATCGGCCTCGAACGCGATCCGGCCGTGCGCCGGTTCCTGCAGGAACGACGGGCATGGCTCGGCCACGCGGAAAGACACTGAGACAAGGCGGAGTGCTTAGGCCGGCCACATGTCGTGGGAAGCATTCAGCCCTCTTTATCACTCGATGTTCCCGCAAATTGGCCCACAGGCGTTCGATATTCGGCCAAGCGGTTGGAACCTTCGCGACCTCCGGATGCCAGGCCACCAACATGACGAGATAGATGTCGGCCAGCGAGAGCCGGTCGCCGGCCAGCCAGTGATGGCCTGCGAGGGCGGCATCGAGAATGGCGAAGCTGCGATCCATTTCCGAGACCGCCGCCTGTTTGACAGCGTCCACGCCGCGGGGATCGGTCGTGTAGCGATGAGCGTAGAAGAACCGCAGGTCAGCCGAATAGATGGAGGACATGAAAAACATCCAGCGCAGGAAGTCGGCACGGTCAGCCGAACTTGCAGCGGGCGCCAGTCCTGCTTCCGGGTGGCGCTCGGCCAGCAGGATGCAGATCGCCGCCGATTCGGTCATCGAGCGTCCGTCCGGCAAGATCAGGACCGGCACCTGGTTCAAGGGGCTGATATCTAAAAAGGCCTGGTCGGGTCGGCCCTTCGGAACGTCGATCTGGTCGAAAGGCACGCCCGCCAAAGCGAGCGCCGCCTCGATGACAAAGCCGCCGGTATTGGCACGCGTATAGAGCTTGTACATGAAGTCCTCCACCTGCCGGGCAGCGACGATTTGATACGGAAGGGACCCGCCGCTCCAGCGAACGATGTCGCTACAGGTATTTTCAGCGGCCCGCCGGAGGGCAGCGCGAAGGGATCGCTACTCGTGTCCAGACCCTAAGTCCCCAACCCCTCGAACAGGATCGTCGAGAGATAGCGCTCGGCGAAGGAGGGGATGACGACGACGAGGTTCTTGCCCTTGTTCTCGGGCCGCGAGCCGACGACGATCGCTGCTTGCAGGGCGGCACCCGACGAGATGCCGACCGGCACACCTTCGAGCCGAGCGACGAGCCGTGCATTGGCAACCGAATCCTCGTTCGAGACCTTGACGATCTCGTCGTAGATCGTCGTATCGAGGATTTTTGGCGCGAAGCCGGCGCCAATGCCCTGGATCTTGTGCGGGCCTGGCTGACCGCCCGACAGCACCGGCGAGGCTTCCGGTTCGACCGCGACGACATGCACCGAGGGCTTGCGCTTCTTCAGCACCTGGCCGACGCCGGTGATGGTGCCGCCGGTTCCGATGCCGGCAACGAAGATATCGACTTCCCCATGGGTGTCGTTCCAGATTTCCTCGGCCGTGGTGCGGCGATGGATTTCCGGATTGGCCGGGTTTTCGAATTGCTGCGGAATGACAGCGTCGGGCAGCGTTGCCGCCAGCTCGTCCGCCTTGGCGATGGCGCCCTTCATGCCTTTCGGCCCTTCGGTCAGCACCAGTTCGGCACCGAGCAGAGCCAGCATCTTGCGGCGTTCGACGGACATGGTTTCCGGCATGGTCAGGATCAGCTTGTAGCCCTTGGCAGCGGCGGCAAAGGCGAGCGCGATGCCGGTATTGCCCGAGGTCGGCTCGATCAGGGTGGTCTTGCCGGGCGTAATCCTGCCCGAAGCCTCCAATGCCTCGATCATCGACACGCCGATGCGGTCCTTGACCGAGGCGATCGGGTTGAAGAATTCGAGCTTGGCCAGCAGATTGGCGACGACACCCTTCTCCCTGGCGAATTTATCAAGCCGCACCAGCGGCGTGTCGCCGATCGTCTCGGTGATCGAATTGTAGATGCGGCCGCGGCCGGGCACGTGTGCGGGGGTGGCGGGCTTGTTCATTGATTTCCTCCCAGAGGTCAAGCGGCAAGAGTCGGGCGGGGCCTAGGATAGAGCCATCCGCCGCGCAAGATAGGCTGTCGACCGAAAAATATCCGAGTGAAGTTCGTGCTGAGTACCCCCGCCCTTGCAAGGCGTGGCAATCCTTGGGCGGATTGGCGAAAGAGATCTATTGGCGGGCGGCAATTGCCGCCGCCGCACCGACCATGAAGCCCGCGGCGGTGCGGTTGAGTACCCTCAGCGCCCGCGGCGACTTCAGGAACCAGCGCGCCTTGGCCGCCAGCGCCAGATAGGGCACCAGCACCACGAGCAGGACGACGATGGTGAGCGCGACGAGGATGCCGTAATCGGCCAGCGTGATCGTCTTCAGATCGACGATGGTCGGGGTGATGGCAAGATAGAAGATCATCGTCTTCGGATTGCCGAGCGTGACGGCGAGGCCGGCTACAAAGCTGGATGCCAAGCCGCCCTTGCCTTTCTTCGCCTCCACCGTCTCCGGCGTGATGCCGCTCGTCCAGAAACGCCAGCCAAGAAAGGCGAGGTAGGCGACGCCCAGCCATTTGATGGCCAGGAAGACCATGCCGAAAGTTTGTGCGACGAAAGCCAGGCCGAGCACCACGGCAGTGAGATAGGTCAGGTCGCCGAGCATCAGCCCGAACGACATGGCCAGCGACGAGCGGAAGCCGGAACCCAGCGCACGCGCAACGAGCGCGGTGACGCCGGGGCCGGGGATGGCCGCGGCGATGCCGAGGGCGGCGCTATAGGCGAGAAACCCGGTGAGTGTCATGATTCGCGCTTGTCGCACAATGTTGAAGTTGGGTGAATTCCCTCGGCCCGGATTCGATTGCGCCAGCGCAGCAGGCGACACCGCCGTTCAGGAGCGGCCGTCTTCGTAGGTAACGCGCCAGATGGTGCCATTACCGTCCTCGGTGACGATCAGCGAGCCGTCCTTGGCCATCGCGACACCGACCGGGCGGCCCCAGACGGCGTCGTTCGAGATGACGAAGCCGGTCATGAAGTCCTCATATTCGCCGGTCGGCTTGCCATCCCTGAATTTGAGCCTTACCACCTTGTAGCCGGTCCTGGCGCCACGGTTCCACGAACCATGCATGGCGACGAAGGCGTCACCCTGATAATCCGCCGGGAAGTTCTTGCCGTCGTAGAAGGCTATATTCATCGGCGCCGAATGCGCCTGCATCAATACATCGGGGACAGTGGCCTTGCCGGCGAGGTCTGGCCGCTCGCCCTGATGGCGCGGATCCTCGTTATTGCCGATGTAGTACCAAGGCCAGCCATAGAATCCGCCGTCCTTGACCGCTGTTGCAAATTCGAACGGCACATTGTCGCCGAGCTCGTCGCGCTCATTGACGACGCACCACAATGCGCCGGTGGCGGGCTGCACGGTCATGCCCGTACAGTTGCGCAGGCCGGTGGCGACAGTTCGGGGATTTTTCCCATCCGGGTCAAAGGCGAGCACATCGGCACGGCCGTCCTCGGAGCCCCAGGCCGCCCCGAGCGGCTTTGATTTGGCCCAGGCGTCGAGGCCGCTATCCGGCTCCTTGCCTATATCCTCGGCGACGTTCGAGGCGGAGCCAACCGACAAATAAAGCGTTTTGCCGTCCTGCGAGAAGGCGATGTCGCGGGTCGTGTGACCACCCGACGGGATTTGGGCGACAATGGTTTCTGGTTTTCCGGATGTCTTCAAGTCGCCATCGCGATAGGGGAAGCGGACGATGCTGTCGCTGTTCGCGACATAGACCCATTGCGGTTTGTCTCCTGGCGGATAGAAGGCGATGCCGTAGGGATAATTGAGCCCCTTGGCGAAGATCGCTTTCTCGATGGGCTTGGCGCTGCCCTCGGCGAGACGATAGACGCGTATTTGGTCGGCATGGCTGTTGGCAACAAACAGGTCGCCATTCGGAGCGACGCGCACGACACGTGGATTGACGATGCCGGATGCGATCATTTCAGCCGAAAAGCCCGACGGCAATTCTGGCTTGGCGCTTTCGGGCCGTTCCGCCACGCCGGCGCCGTTCGAAGCGGATTGGCCGGGGTCGGCTGCCGGCATGTCTCGCGGCCCAATCAGGCGTCGGACGCCAGGCCTGTCGGCTTGCCAATCGCCAAACGCGGCTTCGCCTTTGAGCACATTCTGGTCCGCCTGCTGGGCGGCTGCCGGTGTCGCAACAAGGAGGGCAGCGGCAACGGCCGCAAAGCCGCCAGATCGGATCATCAACGTCCTCCGGGATTCGCCTCGAACAGGGCAAACGGCATCAGGTATTGATCGTTCCAAGCGGCCGTCCAGCACACGAGGATTTGAAGCCGAACCCGTTCAGTTGCCAGAGGCGTAAAAGTCGTCGTCGAGGCGCTTTTCCAGCGCGACCAGATCGGCCGGCAGCGGCAAACCCATCGCCCGCATCTCTTGCAGCTTCTCGCGCAATTGCTCTTGCACCTCGTGCTGATCCTCTGGCTGGTTGATCATTTCTTCGAGCAGCAGACTGATCTGGGCCTTGAACGATTCCAGCGCCATTCTTTTCTCCTCCTTGCGGCAGGCCCGCGGCGGCTCCTAGCTCAGCATGCGCGAAATCAGCTGCGCGGTATAGTCGACCATCGGTACTATGCGCGCATAATTCAGCCGCGTCGGCCCGATGACGCCGAGCGCACCGACGACGCGCGCGTCCTTGTCGCGATAGGGTGCCACCACCAGCGAGGAGCCAGACAGCGAAAACAGCTTGTTTTCCGAACCGATGAATATGCGCACGCCTGGGCCTGCCTCGGCGAGGTCGAGAAGCTGGATCAGCCCATCCTGCGTCTCCAGATCCTCAAACAGATGCCGCAGCAATTCTATGTCGGCCTGGGCAGTGACGTTTTCCAGGAGATTGGCGCGGCCGCGCACGATAAGCCGCCCAGGCACGCCGCTTTCAGCGCCTGCCCAGACCGCCAGGCCCTTCTCGACCAGATCCTGCGACAGCGTGTCGAGGGCTGCCCTGGTCTCTTCCTTGATGCGGGCGATCTCGACCCGCGCCTCGGCCAGGGTGCGACCGCGGATATGGGCGTTGAGGAAGTTGGAGGCTTCGTGCAATTGCGAGATGGTGATGCCGGCGGGCAGATCGATGACGCGATTTTCGACGTCGCCGTTCTGCGAGACCAGCACGGCCAGCGCCTTGGTCGGCTCGAGCTGGATGAATTCGATGTGCTTAAGCGCCACCTCATTCTTGGCGGCGAGCACGAGGCCGGCGCCGCGCGACATGCCGGACAGCATCTGGCTGGCCTCGGTCAGCATATGCTCCAGCGTCGCGCCCGAGCCGGAGGCGCGCACCTGGGCCTCGATGGTGCGGCGCTCCTCGTCGGAGAGGTCACCAAGTTCCATGAAAGCATCGACGAAGAAGCGCAGGCCTGCCTGAGTCGGCAGCCGGCCAGCCGAAATGTGCGGCGCATAGATCAGGCCGAGATGCTCAAGGTCGCTCATCACGTTGCGGATGGTGGCCGGCGACAGCGACGACGGCAGGATGCGCGACAGGCTGCGCGAACCGACCGGCTCGCCATCCCTCAAATAGGAATCGACGATGCGCCGGAAGATGTCGCGCGAACGCATGTCGAGCGATTGAAGCGCGGGCGATTGCAGCGCGTGCGACGGGAGCACGTGCGACTGCAAACCGGGATCGACTGCCTTTGTCATTTCGAGCCAAAAACCTCCGCCCCGAAGATATAGACTTCCGCGGTGTCGGCGCAACCGGTCCATTTTCCTTTGCGCCTCACGCCCCGTGCGGCTACAAGCCGGCCAAGATTCCCCGGCCAAGATTCCGAAGAAAGAAAGAAGCCTGAATGCGCCCTTCCAAACGCCAATTCGACGAAATGCGCCCCATCTCCTTCGAGCGCGGCGTCTCCAAGCATGCGGAAGGCTCGTGCCTGGTGAAGTTCGGCGACACGCATGTGCTGTGTACGGCCAGCCTGGAGGAAAAGGTGCCGGGCTGGATGCGCAACTCCGGCAAGGGCTGGGTGACGGCGGAATACGGCATGCTGCCGCGTTCGACCGGCGAGCGCATGCGCCGCGAGGCTTCGGCCGGCAAACAAGGCGGCCGCACGCTGGAAATCCAGCGGCTGATCGGCCGCTCCCTGCGCGCCGTGGTCGATCTGCAGGCGCTCGGCGAGCAGCAGATCACCGTCGACTGCGACGTGATCCAGGCCGACGGCGGCACGCGCACCGCTTCGATCACCGGCGGCTGGGTGGCGCTCTACGACTGCCTGCGCTGGATGGAAACCCGCCAGATGGCGAGCCTGGGCAAGGTGCTGAAGGATCACGTTGCGGCGATCTCCTGCGGCATCCATGATGGCCAGCCGGTCATCGACCTCGACTATATCGAGGATTCCTCGGCCGGCACCGACGCCAATTTCGTCATGACCGGCAAGGGCGGCATCGTCGAGATCCAAGGCACGGCCGAGGGCGAGCCGTTCTCGGAAGAGCAGTTCGCGGCGCTGATGGGGCTCGCCAAGAAAGGTATTCAGCGCCTGGTCAGCTTGCAGCAAATGGCGGTGGCTTAGCTGCGGTCAATATTAATGAGATTGGCGATCCTGTGACTCCTTCTGCAATCCTGGAATCAGCACTCTACGTGACGGACCTTGCTGCCGCGGAACGGTTCTATTCGGGCGTGCTCGGGCTCGATCTGCTCGGCAAGGTCGATGGCAGGCATCTCTTCTTCCGCTGCGGCGACAGCGTGCTGCTTATGTTCAATGCCGAGGCGACCAAAGTGCCGCCGCCGGCCGACGCCAAGCTCAAAGTACCGCCGCATGGCGCGGTCGGCCAGGGCCATCTTTGCTTCGCCGCAAGCGCGGATGAAATCCCACGCTGGAAAGCGCATCTTGTGGCGAAGAAAATCGCCATCGAAAGCGAGTTCGAATGGCCGCAGGGCGGCCGCTCGATCTATATTCGCGACCCGTCGGGCAATTCGATCGAATTCGCCGAGCCAAGAATCTGGGGCATCTGATGCATTCGCCAACTGTTCATTCGCTTGACGGGCATAAGATCGTCGTCGCCAGCCATAACATCGGTAAATTGCGGGAATTCGCCGATCTGATGGCGCCATTCGGCATAGAAGCGAAGTCCGCAAAGGAATACGGCTTGCCGGAGCCAGACGAGACCGGCACCACTTTCGAGCAGAACGCCCTCATAAAAGCCTTGGCCGCCGCCAAGGCCACTGGATTGCCGGCGCTGTCGGACGATTCCGGCCTGTGTGTCGATGCGCTCGACGGCGCACCCGGCGTCTACACCGCCAACTGGGCCGAGACGCCGGACGGCTCCCGCGACTTCGGCATGGCCATGCAGCGCACGGAAGTGGCCTTGCAGGAAGTTGGCGCGATCACGCCTGCCCAGCGCAAGGGCCGCTTTGTCGCGGTCATCTGCCTGGCCTTCCCCGATGGCCAGGCGGAATATTTTCGCGGTGAGGTCGAGGGCACGCTGGTATGGCCGCCGCGCGGCGAGCTCGGCTTCGGCTACGATCCGGTGTTCTTGCCCGATGGGTTCGAAAAGACCTTCGGCGAGATGAGCGCGAAGGAAAAGCATGGCTGGAAGCCCGGCCAGCCAACCGCATTGTCGCACCGTGCCCGCGCCTTCCAGAAATTCGCGCAAGCCCGATTGGCCGCCGTATGACCATGCTGCTCGACCGCAGGCCTGGTTTCGGCGTCTACGTCCACTGGCCGTTCTGCGCGGCCAAATGCCCGTATTGCGACTTCAACAGCCATGTCCGCCACCAGCCGGTCGACCAAGAGCGTTTTGCCCGCGCTTTCGAGACCGAGCTGGCGACGATGCGCGGCCGCACCGGGCCGCGTGAGGTGACCAGTATCTTTCTTGGCGGCGGCACGCCATCGCTGATGAAACCGCAGACCGTGGCGGCGGTGCTGGATGCAGTGGCGAAGAACTGGACGGTGCCTGACGGCATCGAGGTGACACTGGAGGCCAATCCCTCCTCCGTCGAGGCCGAGCGCTTTCGCGGCTATCGCGCGGCCGGCGTCAACCGGGTATCGCTTGGCGTGCAGGCGCTGAACGACAAGGATCTGCGCTTCCTCGGCCGTTTGCACAATGTCGATGAGGCCCTGCATGCGATCGGCCTAGCGCGCGAGATTTTCCCACGGCTGTCGTTCGACCTGATCTACGCGCGGCCCGGTCAGACGCCGGAAGCGTGGCAGGCGGAGCTCGAGCAGGCGATCGGCCACGCCGCAGACCATCTGTCGCTCTATCAGCTGACCATCGAGGAAGGCACGCCGTTCCATGCACTGCATGCGGCAAGGAAATTCATCATTCCAGACAATGAGCTTGCCGCCGATCTCTACGCGTTAACGCAGGAGATCACCACCGCGCGCGGACTGCCGGCCTACGAGATTTCCAACCACGCCAGGCCCGGCGCCGAAAGCCGGCACAATCTCACCTACTGGCGCTATGGCGAATATGTCGGCGTCGGTCCCGGCGCGCATGGCCGGTTCGTCGAAAATGGCCGCCGCGTGGTGACGATCGCCGAGAAAATGCCGGAGACCTGGGCCAATCTGGTCGAGGCCAAGGGTCATGGCGTTACCGGCGGCGAGGTCCTGACGCGGTCGGAAGAGGCCGACGAGTTCCTGCTGATGGGGCTGAGGCTGGCGGAGGGCATCGACCTTTCCCGCTACGAGGCATTTTCAGGGCGTGGCCTGTCGACGGCACGGCTGTCGGTGCTGCAGGACGAAGGCCTGGTGGCGCCGATCGGCAATGCCCGCCTGCGCGCCACGCCGGCCGGCATGATCGTGCTCGATGCGGTCGTGGCGGATTTGGCCAGATAGCACGTTGAAGAACGTTCTCTTCATCTGCAGCCAGAATCGCTTGCGCAGCCCGACGGCGGAGCAGGTGTTTTCCAAGCGGCGGGACATCGAGGTCGCTTCGGCCGGCACTAATCACGATGCCGACATTCCGTTGACGCATGAACTCGTCGCCTGGGCCGACATCATCTTCGTGATGGAAAAAACGCACCGCGCCAAACTGCAGCAGAAATTCAAGACAAGCCTGAAAAAGGCTCGAGTAATCTGCCTCGATATTCCCGACGACTATGCATTCATGGACCCGGCTCTGGTGGGCCTGCTGGAGGCGCGTGTCTCGAAGTATCTGGGTTGAATGATACATCGCGGAGCATTCGCAACCGCGCTTCGAGAACTGTCTCGACCGATCGCTAAGGTTTGCGGGGTCAAGCCTCGTGCTTGTGGCGGTGTTTGGCGCGATCTTTTTCGCTGGTCTCTCCGGAACGGGCCGGCTTGATCTCGCTTTTGTCGCGTGAGGCGTGGTGCTGGTCGTCTGTGGAATGTGACGCTGCGCCATCGCGGGCGCTTTTTGTTTCGAGGCGGGTGATGAAAATGTCGAAGCGATTGGGCATCGTCCGGTCAGTGCTCCATCGTGCGGTCGGTTTCGTTTGCGGGCTTGCTCTCTGCCGTTCGCTGGCGTGCAAGCGGCTTCTTGGCTCTGCCATCTGCGGCTTCGGCAGGCAGGCCCTTGTCGCTTGGCGCGGCGAAGCGTTTGCGGCCGGCATAGTAGGGTTCGAAAACGTCCTGTATCGTCAGGCTGTTCATCCTGCTCCTCCCGAGATCAGGTGCAAAATTCGCCGGCAACGGTTTCGTTCCCTACTATGGCGAAGGCATGGCGGCTGGTTCACGTCGGCATCCCTTTTGGAACCAGGGCCTTTGCAACCCAGGCTTTTGCAACCAAGCGTGAGCCGTGCCAAACAGGGTCGAACGGAGTTGTGCAGGTGACCGGCGAATCGGCCAAACGCATTTATGTGGTCGGGCAGACCGAAATCGCCGCCCGGCCGCTCGAGCCGGCGCTCTACCTGGTGGCGACGCCTATCGGCAATCTCGCCGACATCACGCTGCGCGCGCTGGAAACGCTCGCCGCCGCCGATATCGTCGCTTGCGAGGACACACGTGTCAGCCGCGTGCTGCTCGACCGCTACGGCATCCGCCGCCGCACCACCGCCTACCACGAGCACAATGCCGGCGAGGCCGGACCGAAGCTGATCGCGGCGCTGCTGGCCGGCCAAAGCGTAGCGCTGATCTCGGAGGCCGGCACGCCGCTCATCTCCGACCCCGGCTACCGGCTGGTCGGTGAGGCGCTGGAACGCGGCATTCGTGTCGTGCCGATCCCCGGACCGTCGGCGCCACTTGCCGCTTTGACGGCATCCGGCCTGCCTTCGGACGCCTTTCTGTTTGCCGGCTTCCTGCCGGTGAAGACCGGGCAGCGGCTGACGCGGCTGGAAGCGCTGAAGGCGGTGCCGGCAACGCTGATCTTCTTCGAATCGCCACGCCGGCTGGCCGAGACGCTCAGTGCCATGGTCGAGGTGCTGGGCGGTGCCCGCAAGGCGGCGATCGGCCGCGAGCTGACCAAGACCTTCGAGGAAATGCGGACCGGCACCTTGCAGTCGCTTGCCAGCCACTACGCGGCAGCCGACACGCCGAAAGGCGAAATCGTCATCTGCGTCGGTCCGGCCGATGCGGTCGCTGATGAGCCAGAAGACATCGACCGGCTTCTGCTTTCGCTCGCCGCCGAAATGCCGGCCTCCAAGGCAGCGGCGGAAGCCGCCAAGATGACGGGTAGCCAGAAGCAGGCGCTCTATCGTCGGCTGCTCGACCTCAAGAATGCCGGAAGAGACGGGGCCGGCGGAGACGGCGATGGCTGAACGGCCGAGCGCCAGCCGGCAAAAGGCCTACCGGCGCGGCCATCACGGCGAATGGCTGGCGGCGGCGGCGCTGATGCTGAAAGGCTACCGGATTCTGGCCCGCCGCCACCGCACCAGGTTCGGCGAGATCGACCTGATCGCGCGGCGTGGCGATCTGGTGCTGATCGTCGAGGTCAAGGCGCGCCGCACGCTGAGGGAGGCAATGGAAGCCGTCGGTCGCGAATCGGAGCACCGCATCGAAGGCGCCGCCGATTTCTGGCTGTCGCGCCAATCCGACTACGGAAAATTATCGGTGCGCTTCGACATGGTGGCGGTGCTGCCGTGGCGCTGGCCGGTGCATGTCGAGAATGTGTTTTACGGGCGAAACTAGGCCATTCTCGAAGTGGGACCGTTTTGCTGCGCCTGCGGTTCAGATCATGGTTTGCCGATCTGTCAAGCATCCGCCCAGCGCTGACTGGAACAAAAGCGTTCCTGCGTTGTTCCTCAATCGTCCTGATGTTCGACGGGCTGGTTCAAATGCCGGCCAGGGCAGTCCTCGTGGCAGCTATGCGAGGACAAAGGGATGGCGAGGCAAATGGATCCCGACGATCTCAACCCGGAACGGATCGTCACCGTGTTCGGCGGAACTGGTTTTCTCGGGCGCAGGATTGTGAAGCGGCTCCTGGAAAGAGGTTTCACGGTGCGCGCCGCATCTCGCCATCCGGCTCGCGTGCCCCTGGTCTTTTCCTCGATTACAAGGATGCCCGAGGCAGTCGAGGCGGATATATTGGATGCGTCCTCGATCGGGTCGGCCATTACCGGATCACAGGCGGTCGTGAATGCTGTCAGTCTTTACATCGAGCACGGCGTCCAGACCTTTGAACGCGTGCATGTGAAAGCCGCGGCCGATCTCGCTGCCGCGTCGCGCGACCGCGCGATCGACCAGTTCGTCCTGATTTCAGGGATCGGCTCCGATCCTCAATCGGATTCGAATTACATAAGGGCGCGTGGGCGCGGAGAAGGTGCCGTGGAAAGCGCATTTCCCGGCGCTTTCATTGTGCGTCCCGCCGTCATGACAGGACCTGACGACGCTTTCCTCACGACCATTGTGAGGATGATACGCCTCCTGCCGGTCTATCCGCTGTTCGGCGATGGTGGCACACGGCTTCAGCCGGTCCATGTGGCAGACGTCGCCGAAGCAGTGAGCCGGCTGATCGACGGGCGAACCCACACGGGTTCATCCATATTCGAATTCGGTGGCCCGCGTATCTATACCTATAAGGAACTGCTTCGGGAGATCGCCCGACAGCTCGATACGCACGTCAAGCTGATGCCGGTGCCGTTTGCGGTATGGAACGCCTTGGCTGGCGTCGCGGAACTCCTCCCGGCTGCCCCCATAACGCGCAACCAGATCGATCTTATGCGTCAGGACAATGTGGCAGCAATCGACGCGCCTGGCCTGAAGGAACTCGACATCGAGCCGCGGGATATTGACGAGGTGATCCGCGTGATCGAACAGCGCCGTCGCGTAGGCTCGCTCTCGTCTCCGGCTTAGGACGGCCCCCTGATCCTGGCGGGAACCTATCGCCGCGCGACAGGTTGGTCGAGCTTGAAGCCAGTGAAAAAAGGAAAAGAACTATGGCCAGATGCGATCAATGCGGGAATGACTACGACAAGGCTTTCAACGTGACGATGGCCGACGAGACCTACACGTTCGACAGCTTCGAATGCGCGGTCCAGAAACTTGCTCCGACGTGTCCGCATTGCGGATGCCGGATCATCGGACATGGCGTCGAACAGGATGACATCATCTACTGCTGCGCACATTGCGCCGCGGAGGAAGGCGCGAGCGCGCTGACCGATCGTGCGCCTTGACGCACCTCCTTTGGCGTCTCCAGGTCGACCATTCCGAACGACTGCGCCGGCTCATCCCATATGGCCAGTGCTGTCAGCACGACGACGACCAGCCGAGGTCAAGGCCGGCGCACGCTGATGGAGGCAATGGATGCAGTCGGCCGCGAATCGGAGCCCCGTATCGAAGGTGCCCGCGATTTCTGGCTGTCGCACCAATGGACTACGGAAAATTGTCGGTGCGCTTCGACAAAAGGCAGCGTGCGTCGTCTTGATCGCGCCAGAGCTGTCATGTTCTTGCACGTTCAAGAACCCGCGTTCGACGGCTCGTTTAGACGCCGTTCCGTGGCAAGTCGGCTCCCGCTTGGACAAGTCGCTCCACGACGGCGGCCGCCTCCTCTGGAATGGCCGGTATGGTGCCCGACTTCCGCGTCGATCCGAAATCGAGGCCGGCGAAAAAGAGACCTGGAATAGCGCTGACGCCGTCCTCGTGGACGGGCTGGCCGGCTGCATCGAGCGCGCCGGGGAGCCGGACCCATGAGAAATCGCCGGTGAAGCCCGTGCACCAGATCACTGATCTGATGCCGCTTGCCGTCCAGTCGAGGGAGCGGATCGGAGGATCGGGCAAGCGCGGGTCAACCGTCTCGGCCGGATCATCCTCGGCCAGTGGCGCATCGAGGCCGGCGCGCTCAATGTACCCGTCGACCAGGCGCTTGGCATTCGCGGAGACTTCGTCGGCAAATCGCATATGGTCGTCGAGCTCGTCGCCGAAGACGAGGTTGCCGTTCTCCACACCCCTGAAGCGGCCGAGCAGCACCACGCCCTGCGCGCTCAGCGATTGCAGGCTGATCGTATGGGTCGCGCCGACCAGCGCGCGGGCCTGCAGCTTGCCGGAGGGGAGGACGAGTTCCTTGCGCGGAACGTCGAGAAAACCGGACAGCGTCAGCCATTTAAGTATGTTGCCCCCGCGGTAGCGCCGCACCCAACGGCCGTTGCGGCTGGTCGCCAAAAAGACCACACGTCCTGCCAACGCCAGATCCTCGGCGATCTGGCCGCCCGACTGGCCGCTGCCGACCACCAGCACCGCGCCACTCTCTAACTCGGCCGGGTTGCGATAAGCCGAGGAATCGACTTGGCCAATTGCGGTTGGCAAATCCGCCGACCCTGCTGGCCGGACCTGCCGATTCTGGTCGCCGGTGGCGATCACCACGTTGCGCGCCAGAAATGCCCCGTCCGTCGTGGTGATGCGAAAGATCCCGTCGTCTCTCGTCAGCTCTTGCACCGGAGTTTGGGTGCTTACCGGCAGGCGGTGCCGGTCGGCATAGCCTTCGAGATACGCGACAAATTCGTGGTGGCTTATCGCGCCCCACGGCTCGGGCCCCTCGTAGGAATCACCGGGTAAGATGGAGCGAATGGTCGGCGAATTCAGTCGAAACGAGTTCCACCGCTGCGTTCGCCACGTCTCGCCGATCCGGCCTCGATCGAGCACACGGTGGTCGCGGTCCTGCCGTTTCAAGAAGTAACTGACGCCGAGTCCCGCCGGACCGGCGCCAATAACGAGGGCGTCAAGAACTTCGCTCATGCATTCCCCCTGCCAACCATACGTCCACAAGATCGTATGGCTCGGCTTCGGGCAAGAATAGAGTTCCGGCTGGGATTGCGCTATCCGCGCCGGCTCACCCCCAGATTGCCAGCCCCGCCAGCCCGACGATGCCGACGACCAGCCGCCACCAGCCGAACAGCGCGTAGCCATGGCGCGAGACGTAGTCGAGCAGGAAGCGCACGACGATTAGCGCGGTGACGAAGGCGGCAACGAAGCCGACGGCGATGATGGGCAAGTCGGCGCTGCTTAGCACATTGCGGTTCTTGAACAGGTCGAAGGCGAAGGCGCCGACCATCGTCGGGATTGCAAGGAAGAAGGAGAATTCCGCCGCCACCCGCTTGTCGACCCCGAGCAGCAGCGCGCCGACGATGGTCGAGCCCGAGCGTGACGTGCCGGGGATTAGCGACAAGCACTGAAACAGCCCGATCTGCAGATAAAGTCTGGTCGGAAACCGCTCGACATCGTGGTAATACGGCTTCGGCTTCATGCGATCGACCAGCAGCAGGATGACACCGCCGATGATCAGCATGATGCAGATCAGCCGCGGCGATTCGAACAGCACCGTCTTGATGAAATCATGCGCCAGTGCGCCGATAATGGCCGCCGGCAGGAATGCGATGAGAATGCCAAGGACGAAATGCCGCGTCAGCCGATCGTAGGGCAGCTCGAGCAGCATCTTCCAGAGACGGCGGAAATAGACGCTGAGGATCGCCAATATGGCGCCGAGCTGGATCAGGATTTCGAAGGCCTTTCCGGTCGAATGAAAACCGAGGAAATGGCCGGCGAGCAGGATATGACCGGTCGAAGACACCGGAATAAACTCGGTCAGGCCCTCGAGCAGGCCGAGCAGCAGCGCTTCGACGACGGTCTGGCTTTCCATGGCAACCTCGGCGTTGGAGTGAGGGCTTGAGAAAAGGGCTTGCTTGTCATGGCGCGGAACTCCCCCTATAGGTCGCAGCACCCTGACAGCCCGCTGAATCGGGCGGCCAAGACTTACCGGCGCAGCCGGCGATTTGCCAGTGCGCTCTATTATCGCGGGACCATGCTGACGCTTTTCCACCATCCGATGTTCGCCAGCTGCCGCTTCGTTCGCCTCGCCTTTGGCGAGTATGGCGAGGAACTGGCGCTGATCGAAGAGAAGCCGTGGACGCGGCGCAAGGAGTTCCTGGCGTTGAACCCGGCCGGCACGCTGCCGATCCTGCTCGCCGAAGGCGACGTGCCCATCGTCGGCGCAGTGGTCATTGCCGAATATCTCGACGAGACGCGCGGCGTACTCAAGCGCGACAAGCGGCTGTTCGCCGAGGATCCGATGGAGCGCGCCGAAATCCGCCGGCTGACCGACTGGTACCTCAACAAGGCGGAAAGCGAGGTTACCCGGCATCTGGTGCGCGAACGCGTTCTGAAGCCGGTCATGCCGGAAACGGCAGGCGGCGGATCGCCCGATTCGGCGGCGATCCGCGCCGCCCGCGCCAATATCCGCCAGCACATGAAATACACCAACTGGCTGGCCGGCACCCGTCATTGGCTGGCCGGCAACAAGGTCACCTATGCCGATCTCGCGGCGGCGGCAGCACTGTCGGTGCTCGACTATCTCGGCGAGATCGACTGGCGCGAACACAGCGCCGCGCGCGAATGGTATACAAGGGTGAAATCACGGCCTTCGTTCCGGCCGCTTCTGTCCGACCGGGTGCGCGGCCTGTCGCCGGTGTCACATTATGCGGACCTCGATTTCTGATACGGCAAAGCTGCGCGCGCTGATCGACCGCGAGGCGCGGAATGCCGGCTTCGACGCCGTTGCCGTCACCACGCCCGATGCGATTCCGCAGGCGCCGGAACGGCTGGCCGAATTCGTTGCCGACGGCTTTCACGGCTCGATGGGCTGGATTGCCGAAACGCTCGAGCGGCGAGGCAAACCGACGACGCTTTGGCCAGAGGTCCGCTCGATCATCGTGCTGGCGATGAATTACGGCCCCGACCACGACCCACGCGACATCCTGGCAAAGCGCGACCGCGGCGCGATCTCGGCCTATGCGCAGAACCGCGACTATCATGACGTGATGAAAGGCCGGCTGAAGGAGATCGCCGGCAAGATCGTGGCGCGCGCCGGCGGGGACGTGAAAGTGTTTGTCGACACCGCGCCGGTGATGGAAAAGCCGCTGGCCGAGGCGGCCGGCCTCGGCTGGCAAGGCAAGCACACCAACCTGGTCAGCCGAACGCATGGCTCCTGGCTGTTCCTCGGCACCATCTTCACGACGGCCGAACTGGTGCCGGACGCGCCTGAGGACGACCATTGCGGCTCCTGCCGCGCCTGTCTCGACGTTTGCCCGACGGACGCCTTTCCGGCGCCTTACCGGCTCGATGCGCGGCGCTGCATTTCATACCTCACCATCGAGAACAAAGGACCGATCCCGCATGAGTTCCGGGAAAGGATCGGCAATCGTATCTATGGCTGCGACGACTGCCTGGCCGAGTGCCCGTGGAACAAGTTCGCCCAAGCCGCTTCGGAGGCAAAGCTTGCCGCCCGCGCGGACTTGCGCGAACCGCCGATCGCCGAGCTGCTGCGCCTCGACGACGCTGCCTTCCGCGTGCTTTTTTCGGGCTCGCCGATCAAGCGCATCGGCCGCGCCCGTTTTATCCGCAACGTGCTGATAGCGGCCGGCAATTCCCAGGACTTGTCGCTGGCCGGCGCCGTTCGCGCGCTGCTCGACGACGCCTCGCCCCTGGTTCGCGGAGCTGCGGTATGGGCGCTGTCGCGGCTGGTGCCGGGTCGGGAGTTTGCCGAACGTGCCGCAGCCGCTTTGCAAGCAGAAGATGACGAGGCGGTGAGAGGCGAATGGCTTCTGGCCCTGCCAAAGCCGATCGAGGCACATACGTGACCAAACAGCAGATTTTCATCTTCGGCGCCGGTTATTCGGGCAAGGCCTTTGCCCGCGCCAACAAGGATGCCGACACAGCGATCTTCGGTACAACACGGTCGCTGGAAAAATTCGCGGCGCTGCGGCAAGCCGGTATCGTGCCGCTGCGTTTCGATGGCACGCTGACCTCCGAAATCGGCGATGCGCTTGGGAAGACAACCCATCTCGTCGTCTCGGTCGCGCCGGACGAGGCCGGCGACCCGGTGCTGGGTGCGGCTCGCGAGGTGGTCACGGCCAACATGCCGGAGCTCGAATGGATCGCCTATCTCTCGACCGTCGGCGTCTATGGCGACCATGGCGGAAATTGGGTGGATGAGGCCGCCGAATGCCGGCCAGTATCGAAGCGATCAGCGATGAGGGTTGCCGCCGAGCAGGACTGGCTGAAACTGGGCCACGACACCGGCCGGCCGGTGGCGATCCTGCGGCTTTCCGGCATTTATGGGCCAGGCCGCAACGCCTTGGTCAATCTGGAAAACGGCACCGCCCGCCGGCTGGTCAAGCCGGGCCAGGTGTTCAACCGCATCCATTGCGACGACATTGCCGGCGCGCTCTGGCATCTGGCCGAAGGCAATCGCGGCGGCATCTTCAACGTCACCGACGACCTGCCGGCGCCGCCGCAGGACGTCGTCGCCTATGCCGCCCGATTGATGGGCATTGAGCCGCCGCCCGAAATTCCGTTCGAGACCGCCCAACTTTCGCCCATGGCGCGGTCCTTCTACGGCGAGAACAAGCGTGTCGCCAACGCGGCGATCAAGACGGCCGGCTTTGGGTTTCGCTTCCCCGACTACCGTTCGGCGCTCGACGCCATGTGGGCGAGCGGCGACTGGCGCGACGGCGAGGCGCGCAGCCCGATGAAACGGTCATGATCGATACGTTGCGCGGGGCGTGGTATGATGCGGTTCAAATCGCGGAGGGGTCCAGCTTGGGGAAGACGTTAAAGCGAGCCTTGCCCGGCAAAACACTGCTGCTTTCGGCAGCACTGGCCGTCACCAGCTTGACAGCGCCGGCAACGCAGACGGCGGGCGCCGAGGAACGGGCAAAAGACCTGTTTGGCGCCAAAAGGCTGCCGGCGGTCGCAGCAGCGCAATCGATCGGCTTCTACTCCAAAGGCTGTTTTTCCGGCGGCGTCGCCCTGCCCATGGACGGCCGGCACTGGGAGGTGATGCGACCGTCGCGCAATCGCCGCTGGGGCCATCCGGCAATGATCGCGCTGATCGAGAAACTGTCGCGCGACGCCGCTGCCGACGGCTGGCCGGGCCTGTTGATCGGCGACATTTCGCAGCCGCGCGGCGGGCCGATGCTGACCGGCCATGCCTCGCACCAGATCGGCCTCGACGCCGACATCTGGCTGACGCCGATGCCCGACCGCAAGCTCTCGGCCGAAGAGCGCGAAAACATCAGCGCTACCTTGATGGTCGATGAAAAAACCCATCTGGTGAAGGACGGCCTGTGGACGCCGATGCACACGCGGCTGTTGAAGCGTGCCGCGAGCTATCCCGAAGTCGAGCGCATCCTGGTCAATCCAGGGATCAAGAAGAAGCTCTGCGACACGGTCAAAGGCGACCGCGGCTGGTTGCGCAAGGTCAGGCCGTTCTGGGGCCACGACTACCACTTCCACATTCGCATCGGCTGCCAGGCTGGATCACCCGACTGCAAGGCGCAGGAAGCGACGGCGCCGGGCGATGGCTGCGACCAGGCGCTGGCCTGGTGGTTCACCGAGGGGCCGTGGCGCCCCAACAAGAACCCGGACAAGCCGAAGGCACGCGACGTGATGACGATGGCGAACCTGCCCAGACAATGCCAGTTCGTGCTCGACGCGCCGGCTCCGCCCTCGGCCGAAGCAGTCACCTACTATGGTGACGGCGTACCGATCGCAGCAGAACCCGCTCTCGCGGCAGAGTCTTCGCCGCCGCCGACGGTCGCAGCCGGCGCGGCAGCGCTTCCGGCCTCGGCGAACGCCTTTGTGGCGACCCCCGAGATCGGCATTCCGCTGCCGCGGCCACGACCGGGGCACTGATGCGGGCAGCGTGTTTGCTGTCTGCATCCGTGCATCTCCACTTCGAAAACCGATTTCCCTTTTTGCGGTCATGCGCTAGTCAACGAGAGAACGGCGATACGCGTCGGGAACGGACGAGAGCATGCCAGGCGTAAGCGACGACGACACTCTGTTGCGATTTCCGATCCTGATCGGCGACATAGGCGGCACCAATGCGCGCTTCTCGATTGTGCTCGACGCAAATTCCGAGGCCGGCGAGCCGACGATCGTCCAGACCGCCAACTTCAATACGATAGACGAGGCGATCCAGTCGGCCGTGCTCGACCGCTCGTCGGTCCGGCCGAATTCAGCTGTGCTGGCGGTAGCCGGTCCTGTCGAAAGCGACGAGATCCCGCTTACCAATTGCCCATGGATCGTCAAGCCGAGACAGATGTTCGCCAGTCTCGGTCTCAGCGACGTCGTGGTGCTCAACGACTTCGAGGCGCAGGCGCTGGCTGTCGTCGCGCTCGGCGAAGAGCATATGGAAAAGATCGGCGGCGACGAGCCGGAACCGAATTCCGGGCGGGTGGTACTCGGCCCGGGAACCGGGCTCGGTGTCGCCGGGCTGGTTTATGCGCTGCATCACTGGATACCGGTACCCGGCGAGGGCGGCCATATGGATATCGGGCCGCGCTCGCCGCGCGATTTCCAGGTGTTTCCGCATATCGAGAAGCTCGAGGGCCGCATCTCCGGCGAACAGATCCTGTCCGGGCGCGGCCTGGTCAATGCCTACCGGGCGGTGGCCAAGGCGGACGGCAAGCCGTCGCCCTTTACAACGCCTGCCGAGGTCACCGCCGCGGCGCTGGCAAAGAACGATCCGGTGGCCGAAGAGGCGCTGTCGATCTTCGTCACTTGCCTGGGGCGCACCGCCGGCGATCTCGCTCTAGTGTTCATGAGCCGCGGCGGCGTGTTTCTCACCGGCGGCATCGCGCAAAAAATCCTGCCGGCACTACGCACCGGCAATTTCCGCGCCGCCTTCGAGGACAAGGCGCCGCACAGCGCCCTGATGCGCAGCATGCCGGTCTATGTCATCACCCATCCGCTGGCGGCGCTTTTAGGGCTGGCCGCCTATGCCAGAAATCCGTCGCTGTTCGGCGTGCAGACGGCGGGGCGGCGCTGGCGGGTCTAGGACACAAGCTGCGCCGCGACGAAGTTTCGCCGTCCCCGGCCATAGGCAAGCCGCCATCGGGGCGTTAAGAGGTTGCCGAATTGCAGCCCGGCCGAACCGAAACCACAAAGCGCTCCAACTTGACACTTCCAGCACCAACCAAAGGGAAAGTCCGTCCCAGCGAGATCGTGGCGGTGATCCGCCGCATCATCGCCGAAAACAGCCGCGATTATCGCTGGTATTATGTTCTTGCCGTGCTGTGCCTGGTGACGATCGCGGCGACGACCGCCTTCACCGCCTGGATCATGAAGGATGTCATCGACCAGATCTTCTATAAGCAGCGCGGCGATCTTATCGCGCTGATCAGCGTGTCGATCCTGGCCGCCTTCATGCTGCGCGGGCTGGCCAGCTACGGCCAGGCAGTGACGCTGGCCAAGATCGGCAACAATCTGGTGGCGCGCTACCAGCGCCGCATCTTCGACCATCTAATGAAGCTCGGCGTCGGCTTCTTCAACGACACCCGCTCGGGCCGGCTCGCCGCGCAGATCAACGAGAACGTCAACGGCATCCGCGATCTCCTGTCGATGACGCTGACATCGCTGGCGCGCGATGCCGTGTCGCTTGTCGCGCTGGTCGGCGTCATGATCTGGCAGGACCCGGTGCTCTCGGCGATGTCGCTGCTGATCGGGCCGCCCTTGATCTACAGTGTGACCTATCTGATGCGTCGGGTGCGTCGCATCACGCGTGAATCGGTGCAGATCAACTCGCGGCTGATCGGCGCCATGCAGGAAGCGACGCAAGGCATCGCTATCGTCAAGGCCTTCACCTTGGAAGACGAGCTGTCGCGCCGCATCGGCGGCCTCGTCGCCGGCGCCGAGCAGCGGGCAAACAAGATCGCCCGCGTCTCGGAACGGCTGACGCCGATCTCCGACATGCTGGCCGGCTTCGCCGTCGCCGGCGTCATCGCCTATTCCGGCTACCGGGCGACCGTCGGCGGCCAGCCGCCGGGCGCCGTCGTTGCCTTCCTCACCGCCCTGCTGCTTGCCTATGATCCGGCCAGGCGGCTGGCGCGCATGCAGGTCGGTATGGAAAAGTCGCTGGTCAATGCGCGCATGATCTACGAGCTTCTCGACCTCGAGCCGCAGCAGGGTGACGTGCCAGGAGCCGCCGAGGCGAAATTCACCTCTGGCGAAGTGCGCTTCAACAACGTGTCCTTCCGCTATGTCGAAGGGGCGCCGGTCCTGCAGGATCTGAGCTTTGTCGCCGCCGCCGGCAAGGTGACCGCCATCGTCGGAGCCTCGGGCGCCGGCAAGACGACGCTGGTTGCGCTGCTGCAGCGCTTCCACGATGTCGAGTCGGGCAGCATCGAAATCGACGGCCAGGACATTTCAAAGGTCACCAAGCATTCGCTGCGCGGCTCGATCGCCTATGTCTCGCAGCAGCCCTATCTGTTCGAAGGCACCATCCGCGACAACATCCGGTACGGCAGGCTGAGCGCCACCGACGCAGAGATTGAACGCGCCGCCCAACAGGCCGCGGCACACGATTTCATTCGCCAGCAGCCGCAAGGCTACGACACGCCCGTCGGCGAGAACGGCGTGACGCTGTCGGGTGGCCAGCGCCAACGCGTATCGATTGCCCGCGCTATCGTTCGGCAGGCGCCGATCCTGCTGCTCGATGAAGCCACCTCGGCGCTCGACAACGAGGCCGAGGCCCGCGTCCAGGAAGCGCTGACCCATGTCATGGAAGGGCGCACTACCATTGTCATCGCGCACCGGCTGTCGACGGTGGTCAATGCCGACCATATCATCGTGCTGGAGCAGGGCCGGCTGGTCGAACAGGGCACGCATGCCTCGCTGATGGCCGACCCGCACAGCGTCTATGCGCGGTTCCATCGGGTGCAAGGCAGGAAAGGGCTGGGGCTTGTCGACGACGGCAAGCCAATCCAGACTGCGGCGCAAAATGTCCGCGCGAAAAAGGCGGCCGGGAGACATTCATGAGCGACACGCCGACCGTTAGTGAAATGGGCCTGGTGGTGGTGGGCGCGGCCGGCCGCATGGGCCAGGCGCTGATCCGCGCCATCCACACGATTCCGGGCGCCCGCGTCGCCGGCGCCATCGAGCGGGCCGGTTCGCCCCATATCGGCAAGGATGCCGGCGAGCTGGCCGGCGTCGGCAGGCTCGAGGTGGCGATCGGCGACGATCCGCTGCCGGCCTTCGCCAAGGCCGACGGCGTGCTCGATTTCACCACGCCGGCGGCGACCGTCGAATTCGCCGGCTACGCGGCGCAGGCGCGCATCGCCCATATCATCGGCACCACCGGCTGCTCGGCTGAAGACAATGCCAGGATCGCGGCGGCGGCGCGGCACGCGACGGTGGTCAAGTCAGGCAATATGAGCCTCGGCGTCAATCTGCTGGCGGTGCTGGTTGAGCAGGCGGCGCGCGCGCTCGATGCCGACGATTTCGACATCGAGATCCTGGAAATGCACCACCGGCACAAGGTCGATGCGCCGTCGGGCACGGCGCTGCTGCTCGGCGAGGCCGCCGCTGCCGGGCGCGGCGTAGCACTTGCCGGCAACGATGTTCGCGTGCGCGACGGCCATACCGGCGTGCGCAAGGCAGGCTCGATCGGTTTCGCCAGCTTGCGTGGCGGCTCGGTGGTCGGCGACCACAGTGTGGTGCTGGCCGGTACCGGCGAGCGCATCACGCTTGCCCATCATGCCGAGGACCGGGCGATCTTTGCCCGCGGCGCGGTCAAGGCAGCCCTGTGGGCGCGCGGCCGCAAGCCGGGCCTCTATTCGATGCGGGACGTGCTCGGCCTGACAAGCTGATCCACAGATTTGGCTGATCCACAAGATTTGGCTGATCCACAAGATTTGAAGGAGCAAATATGTCGAGAACTCTCGTGCTCGTGCGCCACGGCCAGAGCGAATGGAACCTGAAGAACCTATTTACCGGCTGGCGCGACGTCGACCTGACCGAACTGGGTCATGCCGAGGCCAAGGCGGCCGGCGCCAAGCTCAGGGCGCGCGGCATGAAATTCGACATCGCCTTCACGTCGTCGCTGATCCGGGCGCAGAAGACCTGCCAGCATATTCTCGACGCCGTTGGCCAGAGCGATCTCGAGACCATTCGCGACCAGGCGCTGAACGAGCGCGACTATGGCGATCTCTCCGGCCTCAACAAGGATGATGCGCGCAAGAAATGGGGCGAGGAGCAGGTGCATGTCTGGCGCCGCTCCTATGACGTGCCGCCGCCCGGCGGTGAAAGCCTGAAGGACACCGGCGCGCGCGTCTGGCCCTATTACCTGCACGATCTGCAACCGCATGTGCTGCGCGGCGGCACCGTGCTGGTGGCGGCGCACGGCAATTCGCTGCGCGCGCTGATCATGGCGCTGGACGGCAAATCGGGCGAGGAGATCGTCAAGCTCGAGCTCGGCACCGGCGTGCCGATCATCTACACGCTCAACGCCGATTCCACGGTGGCGTCGAAGGAAGTGCTGGAGCATTGAGCCGGAGAAGGAACGCGGCTTTCAAAAAAGCGCGTTGACACTCATCCCTCGCCCGCTTAATGAGCGCGCACCAGCCCAGATGGCGGAATTGGTAGACGCGCACGGTTCAGGTCCGTGTTCCGCAAGGAGTGGAGGTTCGAGTCCTCTTCTGGGCACCAAATTCCCGTTTCGGACCGTCCAAGTAGGTCCGTAAGCGCTAAAAAAGCCCGGTTTTCCGGGCTTTTTTGTTGTTTCGTGGCCTTTTTGGGGTCCGGCCGGGTGAAGTGCTGCCCTTGCTGTTAAACGTGCCGGCTAGCGACAACAGACATTGCGGACGTAAGTGTTGCCATAAGTGACGTAGGCGTCGTCGGGGATCGCCCCGTTTTCCTTCATCGCCTTGGCTAGGTCCTTAGCGGCATCCTGGGCATAGGTGCCGCGTAGCGTAATGGCGAACCACCCGTTGGTGGCGAGGTAGGCGACAAGCGGGATTGATGCCGATCGCACATAGGCCTCCGTATCGGCGAGATTGTCGAAGCTCTTGACCTGGATATGACGCTGTCCGAAGGGGCCGCTCTCATACTGGTCGACGTAGACCCAGGTGTCATGCATGTAGCCGACCTGACCGCCTGCACGGACACGGTACCATCGCTCGACATTACCCAAGATTACGACTGCGCTGCCGTTTCGCACATTTGCGAGCGTGGCGGATCTTACCTCTGGGAGCGCCTTTAAAGGCGCCGCGCCCTGGGAGCGGAGAATACGGCCCGAGCGGGCTTGGGGAATAACGAGTGAAGGATTCGTGGAAGCAGGTGGCAAAGAGGCGACAGGCGGTTGTAACGGCGCTTGCTGGGAGGATGGCGTCGAGGATGGTGCCTGGCTTGCGACCTGCGGCCAGCTCGCTTCGGGTTCCAAGGTAACGACCTTGTACTTCGCCATCTCGCTCCTAGAAAGATAACGTATGTCGTCACTGTCATATTGCAGCGAAAGCTGAAGCAGAGCGGGGTCCACGCCCATTTCGATCATGTAGGTGATGATGTCGGCGGTCATCTGCTGGATGCCGGAAACGGCGTCCTTGCTGTTTACGGGAATGTCGCCACTGAATGAGGATCTATGGACGCCGATGGAACCCGGCTCGGCAAAGCGCACAACGCCACCAAGGAACGCCAGGGAACAGGCCGAAGCACACTCGACAGCCCTGAATTGAGCCGTGCTGAGGCGGAGCCTGCGAATAAGGCGGCCAAGCTCCATAGCCTTCTGGATATTGCCGCCGGGGGACTGGAAGGTGACAGCGACTGATGCATTGGACCGTGCCAGTGCCTCGAAGACCGATAGGTCGTCCTGATACGAGAAATCACCCGACACGAGGATATACTGGAATCCGGAGTCGGTCTGCCCGGCTTGAAACTGCAAACCGGCATGGGCCACCGGAGCGCCCAGCAGCATCGATGCAACAAACAACAGGACGCGAACGAAAGAGATGCGAGACATGGCCCATAATACCCCCAAGTAGCCTAGCTTCGGCGCACGACACTGTCGAATCCTCGTTGCAGATTTGGTGAGAGCAACTTCAAGTTTTGCCTTGGTCGGGACCACTAGTAAGGCGCGCCCGCCATCACCCCAGCCAATCCGCCTGGCGCCTTGCCGAAACAGGCCTCGGCGTCGGGCTCGAAACGGAAGAGTTGATGAAATCGTCGGCGCAGTAGTTCGGCAGCGTCTTGCTCAGCGAGGCGCCATTTGCTGACTGCGACTGGTTCCTGGTTATGCTTATCCGTCGGGGTTAGGCAGCGATCTGTCGTTGCGACAGCGCAGCAGCGGAAGGATTTGGCCCGAGATCACTCTGGTGATCTTCTGTTGCTTGGCGTTGGTTACGACGTTCATGCACGCACATCCGTAGCCGTGACCCGAACCAGGCACATTGGTCTCGACGAATTGCCGCTCGTCAAAGGCCGGCACATTGTCGATGCCTTTGGGATCCGGGCGTCCCTGCATCTGGATCCACCAATCCCCGTCACTGTCGGTCAGGACGAGGTTGCCGGGTGTCGGGCTGGAGTACCAGCCACAACGGCGCTCGGCATAGGCGGCGGCAGACAAGGACATGATGGTCAGGCAGAAACAGATTGCGAACAATGGACGCATGAGAATCTTCACCTCCCTTGAGCAAAGCAGGTAATGCCGCCGATAATCTGCGTTGACGCCGGTCACGAGGCGGCATGATTTTGTTAGCCTTATGGCCTCAACTTCGTGTCCACATTTTCTTCGATCAATCCGCAATGAAGCGTCACAGGCTTCCTTTGGACATCGCTTAGTGGACCGTCGATGAAATCGCAGTTGAGCAGATTGTCCGGGCTGCTCTTGCGCGCCGACGCAACGTTGACGTTGACCTTGGCCGGCCCGGCAAGCCAGTCGAGACGCTTCGCGTCGACCTTTGCGCCGCTGACGTGGGCGTGGCCCGCTGTACCCGGTATCTCCACCTCTTCGTCCTGCGGCGTGAGATCGATCTGGCCGATTTCGTTTACGCGCTTCGCGGCGCTCCGCTTCGGGTCGCCGTAATAGGAGGCGAAGACAACGATCCCCTCCTTTTCAGCCGCGAGCTTGGCAGCTGCCTTTTTGGAAAGCGTGACGTTGACGTCGAAGCTCATGTCAGCCTGGGCTGTTGCCGGCACGACACATGCCAACAGTACAGGATGCCGCAATCGTCATTGCGAGTGACGATTTATAGGGTTTCACGATCCGCCTCCTTCAAGTCTCTCACGCAATGATGATGCCCCTCGCATCCTTTCATGTCTGGCGGCGACGTCACGCTCGCCGCCGGCTTCATCGTGATCCGATCAGCTGTGGCATGTGTCAGTTCGCGGCCGGAACAGGGCAGCTCATGTCGCCTTCCTGGCATTTCAGATAGCCTTCGAAACCTTTGACACGGGATTGTGTCAGGCCGTCCATGCACTGCGCGATGAGCATTGGCATCATGCTTCCTCCGGCCGCGCCTGCGGTCTGGAAACTGCACTCCGCGTCGCGAAACTTGCCCCAATCCCGCTGTGCCTGAACAAGAAGCTTCTTGGTATCCGTATCGTCCTTCAGGCGGGTTTCGATCTGCTTGTAAAGCTCATTGAGCTTCTTGTCGGATTTCTGGAACTCGGCACCGAAGCACTGGTTCATGGTGGCCTGATCCTTGGCCTCGGCGCACTTGTCCTTGGCAAGGGCGAATGTCGGCGCAGCCAGAACCACGGCAGCAGTCAGTATCGCTATTTTCATCGATTTCCCTTTCCCGTTGCAGTCAAGCTCTTAAGTTGCTCAGCCCCGCCCTATGTTCTCTTCAGCTATCCGTCATTGCCACGGTCGGCCGTGCCCATGGCCTGATTATCTGGTTTTCATTGGATCAGCTTTGCCACCTTCGGCGACCGTGACGTTGCCGACCTTTCCTGAGCCGGTCAGGGTGCCGCCCTCCTTGACCATGACTTTGCCGGAGACCTCTCCGTCAACGACAAGCAGTCCCGAGACGGAAACGTCACCAGTCAACAATCCGGTCACGCGCAACTCCGCCCCAGACGCCACTTCGGTCATGCCTGAATATTTGTTCTTTCCGCTCAGCGTCAGCTTGCCACCGGCGACAACGAGGCCGCCGCTGTCGCCGGCGTCATCATAGTTCGCGATGGTTCCATCAAATTGCCCGTCGGCTTCTGTCAGGATCAATCTGCCCGCACCCAGATAGACCTCGCCTTTACCGGTAAGGGTGCGAATGGCCGTATCGTTCAGGGAGTGCGCCACTCCCCAGGGCTTCAGGTGGTTTCCTTTCTGGTCGAGGTTGAGCACACCGTCGACCATGACGCGCGATGAATGCTCGATGCTGGCCGGACCGGCCAGGGTAAGATACCCATCGGCCGCGATATGGGTTGTGCCGGTATAAGTATTGGCCCCGGTCATGCGCACGTCCGCGTCCTTCTCGATCGTGAAGTCGCCGGCGCCGGAGACGATGCCGGCCAGTCCGAGCCATCCGTTGCTTCCAGCATCGCTGGTCGCGCGATTCAACTGCACTTGATCCTTGGCAGCCGCGTCTGTCGTAAAGTTAGCAGCGCTGACAAAATAGGGTGAATATGCGGTCGTCCTGTTTTCCAGATCATTCATTATGGAATTGGACTCGAAGAATGGCAGACCGAGAATGAGACCGCCGACTTTCATCTCATCGCTTTGGCGGAGAATGTCGACATCATCATATTCACGGTTATTTATACCATCATCGAATCCAAAAAACTTGAAGTCGACTATCTCATCACCGAATTCAGCAATATTAAGTCCTCTCGACTGAAGCTTACTCAAACTAGATTCTGTTGTAATATAAATGAAGCTTGTCGTTCCTGTATCCAATAAAACAGGTCCACTGAAATCAACCGATTGCTTCTTTCCCTTATGATCAAAGGAAATTTTATAACGGTAAGACCCTTCGTACTGACTGGATGCATTCGCGCCTGATCGCGGGAATCGTCTCTGGAGGAATTCGTAATCCAGTTCGCCCCACGGTATCAGGGCCGTAAACTGGGATCTCAGACTGGGGGACAAATTCAGCGTCAGGCAGGGAGCGCAGCCCGGTGTCGTCCTCTTTCCAAGATTTGCATTGGCGGAGACCACATAGCCGCTTTGCGTCTGACTGCCAGGAGCGGCGGTCTGGTCCCCCTTATCGATAAAATCGCCGGCTCCAAAGACGCCGTAAAACGGCGCCTCGTTACCGGGTTCGCCATTCTTCATGCTCTTGCGCGCATCAAGATCCGCATAAACCGGCGTATCGCCATGGTGGCCCACGGGCTTTTGCGTCACATTCGCATCCTCGAAGTCGCCGAAATCCTTGGTGAAGACGTAATCCACCACCCGACCTACGCTAAAGCCGCCGTCAAAGGTTACGGCAGGCTCTGAGGGATCATCTGGATCGTAATACGACAGGCTGTTGACCCGGGCCTGTTGTACCCAACCTCCATAGGTGCCGTTTCCATAGGGGTACATTTCGGGCTTGCTGCCGCGCACCGGCTCTACGCCAGGGACACTCGAATCGATCTCAGCGTTGAACTCATCCGACCCGGTGTCGAATTCGAACAGACGAGGCTTGGCACCATTGATGCCCAACGCAATCCCGAGTTTATGGTAGATGACTTCATCGCTGCCGGTTCCGAGGTGCCCAACAACATGTTGCAATGGAATGGGTATCGGGTCGGCAGCCTGGGCAAGGCCGGTCTGGCCGTTCTCCTCGGCCACGGCAGGTACGGCATGTGATGTGTTCGCTGCCGGAACGGGGCAGCTCGCATCGCCTTCCCTGCATTCCAGGTAACCCTCGAAATCTTTGACACGGGATTGCGTCAGGCCGTCCATGCACTCCGCGATGAGCGTTGGAATTGCGCTTTCTCCGGCCGCTCCTGCGGTCTGGAAACTGCACTCTGCGTCGCGAAATTTGACCCAATCCCGCTGTGCTTGAACGAGAAGCGTCCTGATATCCGCGTCGTCGTTCAGCCGGGTTTCGATCTGCTTGTAAAGCTCGTTGAGCTTCTTGTCGGATTTCCTGGACGCGGCATCGGCGCACTCGTTCGGGGTGGACTGATCCTTGGCGGCGTCGTTGCACTTGTCCTGGGCAAATGCGAAAGCCGGCATGGCCAGAACGATGGCAGCGGTCAGCATCGCGGTTTTCATCGATGTCCTCGGTCTAGAACTGCCGGCACGGTCGGCCGCTAATTGGCATCGTCATCGTCCGATCCGTCAGCGTCGTTACTGTCATCCGACGCATCGTCATTACTGTCGGTGCTGTTTTCGTCTTCACCATCTGCCGACGGGTCGTCATCGTCATTCTGATCGCTGGAATCGTCCTGATCATCGGAATCATTGTTGTCAGTGCTGTCATCCGACGCATCGTCATCCGTGCTATCGTCGTCGGTGTCGGTGCTGTTCTTGTCATCATCACCGTCCGTTGAGTTTTCATCGTCGTTCTGATCGCTCGAATCGTCCTGATCGGAACTGTTGTCGTCGGGACTGTCGGCCGGGCTATTGTCGTCAGTGTCGGTGCTGGAATCGTCGTCGTCAGCATCGGGAGAAGACACATTTGCGTCCGGATTGGCGTCGCCAGGGTGCGAGTCGTCCTCGCGATAGCTCGTGTCATTGAGGCCAGTCTCCATCTCGTCGTCATACTCATCGACGATCTGCGTCCACTCCTCTCGATTGTCGACGCTCGTCCATTGGGAGATATTGTTGACCGAGATGTTGGTGTTGAAGTTGTTGACGGTGATGTTGGTGTTGACCTCGACGACATCTGCGACTTCTGTCCCGCGATTCACGCCAAACAGGAAACTGGTGGCACTCGCGGCAAGGGCGGCCCAAACGAACCTATCGACATCGCGCGGCGTCGAAATCGGTTGATGCCGCACTGTGGCAAGCACGTCACCCGGTCGGATGCCTTGCCGCGCGGCAACGCCATGGGGTGCAACGGCCAAGACATATACCCCGCGAAGCTTGGGCGGGATCTGATAGCGGTGCCGAGAGGCGTGGTTGATGGGTATCAAAACCGCGTTAAGAGCCCGGGAAACATAGGGTTTCGGCAGATCATATTTGCTGGCATACGCAACATTGATCGTGTGCGGGACAGCTACACTCACAAGAGCCGTCATTTTCACTGAAGTTGCCAATGCACGGGCGAGCTGCATTATCAGTCTGGATTTTCGAACGGTTTGCATTTTGCACGTCCTGCAGCTGATGATTGGAGTCGATCTCACAGCCCCGGCGCCCCGGAGCGCTCACCAATCATTCTCCCCCCTGCACCAACGGTGAGCGGCAATCTCAAGCGATCATCACCGTCGTTCCGTAACTGTCTCGGCAAAACACTTTGCCAGGTCTTGCGGCGCTCCGAGCTTCTTCGCCCAGGATACCAGTTCAGGTTTTTCCGACGGCTCGGCATAGCCGCCCCACACGTCGCGAAACTGCTTCTTTCCATCGACTGTCTGGAAGAACATCACGCCGTCGTCGCTCACCGGCGTGGAGACGTAGGCGGCGCTCCAGCTGCCGCTCTCCATGATCGAGAAGAACTTTGCCTGAGCGGGCTTGAACTTATTGGTCATCGCCGAGACGACGAGAGGGGCATATTCCTGCTTGCGCGCCTTCGTCACTTCGACCTTTATACCGTCACAGGCGTTATTCGCAGCGAAAGCGGACGTCAGCGCCATTCCCAACCCCGCAAGGCCGACCATAACGATTTTGGCATGTCGCCGGACCAGGCCGCTGAATTCAGACATGATTGGCTTTCTCCTTGTTCGCCCCCGAGTCCCTTAATCGGAATCGTCATCGTCCGATGAACTGTCGTCGTTCGATGAACTGTCATCGTCCGGTGTATCGACCTCGCAGCCGATGCCGCGGCAGCCTTGGTAGTTGCCTTGCGTATCGAAGTTGGGATTGCCTTCTCTGTCGTACTGCGGCCTGTCGTCGATACTTTGATCCCCGTCATCAGGATCGTCGACTTTACATCCGAGCCCATGGCAGCCGATGTAACGGCCCCTGGTATCGAAGTTGGGATTGCCGTTCCTGCCGAACTGCGGCCGGTCGTCTATCTTCCGGCTCCCTTTATGGGACCGATCAACCAGGCAGCCCTTTCCGCGACAACCATCGTAGTCGTCGGTGGTACAACCGACGATCGCCATCAAAGCAGTGGCCAAGGCCGCACAGATTACGAGTTTCATGATTCATTCCTCCGACTGGCTGGCGGCGGACATCGTCCATATCGGAAGGCCATTGCAGGCGGCGATCCTCGCTTTTGCCGCGAAGGCTGGCGCCAATCGGAGGAGGGCAAAGCTTCGCCAGCCATCAAACGAAAGCCAGGATGTGGGCGATGCATTCGACGACTTAGCCGACGGTTGCCGTAATCTCTTACGTGGGAGGGAACGCTCCCAGCGGGGGCCGCCGCATTAGCGACTGTCAATATTCCTCTCCATGCTTAGTGCCCAGTCCGCCCAAGCATGTTTCAACGATCCGCTGACGCGGCTGTGCTTCCAAGAAATGCATCCGAGTCAGCCTATGACAAGGACAAATCCCAATATCGCAGGATTGAATTTTGCAAATGCTTAATAATTCGGAATCAGCACGGACTATCTTAGCAGATACTAAAATGTGATCAGTAGCAAGATTCCGGAATGCTTCCTTAGTTTTGCTCTCATTAAGCCGAGTTAGTGCAAGTAATATTCTATGTTGTTGTGAATTTTGCGCCCATCTCTACAAAAAAGGCGCGACGATACCACATCTTATACGATCACCCTAATCGCGATCTATTGTGGTATTTTTTCGAACCCAGCCAACCGTTGCGAGGGCCGAAAGAAACGCGCCCCTTTGCCCGCCTTTTCAACGCTGCGGCGTGCCAAATAGGGGCGCAGTGGGGGCGCCGCGGCCGCGTTGTGAGCATCCTCCCAGTCGGATTGTCATCGGGTAGCGTGCAGGGGCGGCACGTGAAGGCGCTCTCTTTGGCGAACGCACTGCCGCACCTTCAGCAGTTGCCCGTCAGAAGATGGGTCCGGTGCTTGCCGCGACAGATTGTTCCCGTCCCGGTTCATTTCAGCACCGAAGCGAGGGGGAAGAGATGCACAACCGATTTCGGCAGTGCCTGCGGAAAGTGTCGCTGGCGGCATTGACGATGCTGGCGCTAAACATCCCGGTCCACGCGGCTGATCTCGTCATTGCAATGCCGAAGTGGCCGTCGGGCCAGGCGACGGCAAATATCCTCAAGGTCAGCCTGAAGGAAAATTTCGGGCTCGATGCCGACGTGCGCGAGATGGGGACGCTTATTGCCTTTGCCGGTCTCAATTCTGGTGAGGTGGATATTCATCCCGAAATCTGGCTGCCCAATCTGGATAATCTGGTGAAGAAGTATGTGGACGGGGCCGGCACCGTGGCCATCAGCCCCATTGGAGTGCCGGCCTGGCAAGGCATTTGCGCGACGCGTGAAGCAGCCGACAAATTTGGAATTCACGATGTTTCGGCTCTCAGCGATACGAAGAAAACGGCCGCGTTGGATACCGATGGCGACGGACGCGGCGAACTCTGGATCGGCGCTGAGGGTTGGTCCTCAACCGCTATCGAGCGCGTCCGCGCCAACAGCTATGGTTATGCCAAGACAATGACCTTGTTGGAGACGCCCGAGGATGCCGGAATGGCGGCTGTCGATGCCGCGGTCGCCAGGGGTCATCCGATGGTGTTTGCCTGCTACGCGCCGCACCACGTCTTTGAGTTGCACGACATTGTCCGGCTTACCGAGCCGCCCTTTGATCCGGCAAAGTGGAAGATCGTACTGCCGTCAGAGGACCCGCTCTGGGTCTCGAAGTCCAGCGCGCCGGTATCATGGGATACCGCACATTTCCATATCGCCTACGCCACCTCGCTGCGCAAAAAATATCCGAAGGTGGTGGCGTTCCTGGAACGGGTCGAGCTGAAGCCCGAGGAAATCACCAAGATGAGTTATGCGCTCCAGGTAGAGCGTCAGGATCCTTACGAATACGCCAAACAATGGGTTGCCGCACAAGGCGCACGGGTGCACGGGTGGGCAAATCCATGAGCGGAAATCCTATGTTCGCGGAACGCGGCACTGTCCGGCGGCGCTCCCTCACGGCAGTCGTCGCCGCGGCGTTCGGTCTTGTCGCGGTGGCGGCGCTGGCTGAGGGAACACAGGTTTTCGACCCGAAAAGCCACAAATGGGTGGACTACGATCGCACCAAGGCGCGCAAATACTACGCCGCGCATAATGAGGTGCCCGAGGCATTTCGTCGCAGATGGTCAAATTCCGCACCGCGGAAGTGCCAGGCACGATCATTATCGATGGCAACCAGCACTTTCTCTATCTTGTGCAGCCGGGTCAGCGGGCCATGCGCTACGGCGTCGGCGTGGGCCGGGAAGGGTTTGGATGAGCCGGCATCGTGCGCGTCGGCCGCATGGCGGAGTGGCCGACCTGGACACCTCCGGCCGAAATGGTCGCTCGCTATCCGAAGGCGGTGAAATACGCCGGAGGCATGGAGGGAGGGCCCGACAACCCGCTCGGCGCAAGGGCTCTATCTCTATGAGCGCGACCAGGACACGATCTACCGGGATACACGGCACCCCGGAGCCCTGGACGATCGGGCTCGACGTGTCATCGGGGTGCATCCGTATGAGGAACGACGACATCGTCGATCTCGCATCCCGCGTCAAGGTTGGGGCCAAGGTCATCGTTCTCATGCAGGGGGCGGCACTTTACAAGGGTGTGTGAAGCGGCATTCGGAGAGGGACAAGCAATGTCGGCAAAAGATGCAGTGAGAACTTCGATCCTGGTGACGGCAATCGGATTCCTGGCTGGAGCCGTTAGCGCTTGCGTCAGCGCGCCGCCGCCGCCTCCTCAGGACCAGATGTCCAGGACCAAGGTCGAGACTGCCCCGGCGGACCTTCAACTGCTTTGCGCCAATGCGGTCGCCAAGGCGAGCGGTGTCGACAGCACGAAGATACTTCCGGTTTCATCGAGCAAGCTCGATTCCAAGACCTATCAGGTCGAACTCGATGCCAGTGGCAAGAAGACAAGCTGCCTCGTGGATACCGACGGCAACGTCAAATCGGTTGAGCCCGTCTGATCCGCTCTGGTCGACGAATTCGCAACCAACCTGACGATGCGCTCTGGCTGCAGACATGACGATGTTTGGGGCGGCCAGCCGCGATGAGCGGTTTGGAGAGCCTGGCAAACCGCGCGCCTGCCTCACCCCAGCCCGATCCGCTTAGCGCCTTGCCGGAACAGGGCCTCGGCGGCCGGCTCGAAGCGGAAGGTGCCGATGAAATCATCGGCGCAGTAATTCGGCAGCGTCTTGCGCAGCGCGGCGGCGAAACTTCGTGCCTCGTCCAGCCGCCCCGCCAGAGCAAGGCAATGCGCAGCAATCGCCAGGATGATGGCGTGGGCGTTGGGACGCGCGGCTGCCTTCAGCGCCCATTCGGCGGCTTCGTCGAACTGGCCGAGCCGGACATGCGACATCGCCCTGGCGCCCAACATACCGAACAGCAGCGGATCGAAGGGGCTCAGATGCCTGGAATGGTCGGATGAGCCGATCGCAGACTGCGGGTCGCCGGACTGCGAATGGACGAAAGATAACGCATAGTGGCCGAGCGCGAAATTCGGGCTGAGGTCTACGGCGCGTTCCAGCTCGATGAGGGAGCCGTCCTGCTCGCCGCGCAGCCACAGCGCCCGCCCCATGGCCCAGTGAGCGGCCGGATTGTGATCGTCGACGAGCAGGCTCTGGCCGGCTGCCTCGAAGGCCAGGGCGCTTTCGTGATCGCGGTCGCCCCAGCGCTGGAAGGCATTTTGCCAATGGGTGAAGGAGAGGCCGGCATAGGCGCGGGCGAACGTCGGATCGAGCTTCAAGGCTATGTCGAAGAAATGCCGGGCCTGCTCGTTTTCCGCGCGGGTGAAGCGATACATGTGCCAGAGACCGCGGTGGTAGGCTTCCCAGGCGTTCAGCGAATTGGGCGCCTTCAACATGGCGCGGTTGCGCTCGACCGTCTCGATCTCGGCCGAGATCGACGAGACGATGCTGTTGCCGATGTCGTCGAGCACGGCAAAGATGTCGTTCGGCTTGCGCTCGAACGTCTCGGCCCAGACGATCCTGGCCGTGCGCACTTCGACCAGCTCGACCGCGACGGTGACGCGGCCGGCCTGGCTGCGTACCGTGCCGGTGGCGACATAATCGACATTGAGCCGACGGCCGGCATCCTCCGGCCCAATGTTTTTTTCGGCGAGCGCAAACACCGAACCGCGCGCGATGACGAAGAAATCCCTGAGCTTGGCCAGGCGGGTGATGGTATCGTGGGTCAGGCCATCGGCGATGCCTCCGCGTGGACCGCCGTCAGCCGTCTCTTCGGCAAACGGCATCACCGCAAGCGAAGCCTTCTGCGATGCAGCAGTGTCGGAATTGGGAAGCACAATTGACGCGTGAGGGGCCGCGGGTACGAGTGACGGTCGCGCCCAGAGCGTAGCGGCAGGTCGTTCGTTGCGGATCGTGCGCCATGCCTCACGAACGGGTCCGAAATCCAGATCCTCCGAAGCAAACAGCTGCGCTGCGGAAGCGAGATGTTCCTCGCACGCGTCAAACTGGCCGCGCTGCGCCAGCCCTTTCAGAAGAGCCACATGCGCGCGCCCGTCGAACGGAGCGAGTTCCAGCCATTTGTCCAGATGCGAAGACATTCTGTCGGCATCCACCGGAAGCTTGTTGACGAGATGTTCCAGGATTGCGGCGTGCCAAGAGCCGAAGCGGCGGCGCTGAGCGATCAGCCAGCTGTTGAAATGCGGGCTGCGGTCGATCTCCAGCCCATCGAGAAAGTCGCCGGCGAACATTCCGGAAAGAGCCTGCAGCCGCTCTAGACCGAGCGTCTCAACGCCCTTGGCGGCGGCCGAGGCTATGTCGACAGCGTCGACGGAAGCACCTCTCAGATCAAGCGCGATCGTGTCGCCTGGTGTCTCGACCCTGCGACGATGCGGTTCATCGAGGATGCCTCTAAGCTTGCTCAGGCACCAGCGAAGCTCGCCGCGCGGGTCGTTCGGCACATCCCACAAAAGCTCGCAGAGGCGGCTGCGGCCGACCGGATGCGGCGCCAGCGCCAGATAGGCGAGCAGCGCACACAGCTTGCGCGATTTTGGGAGCTGGATGATGATGCCGTTGCGTGCGATCGTCAGGGGTCCGAGCAGACGCACGGAAAAGCCGGCCACCTCGCCGCCGAGGCTCGATCGGGTGGATTCCACGTAAGTTTCCACGCCTGCTCCCACGCTGGCCAGTCGGCCTTTGTTTTATCACCAAACGCGACACGGTGCATCCGGCAGCGAATTCCCGCTCCGGATGCCGCCATTGCCGGAGGCAAATGTAGCGCGGCAAGGTCTCGAAACCTCGCCGCCCAAGCCACCGGTCTGTAACCGGCCCGTGACGACAAGAGACAACGACAAAGCGAGGAGATCGACATGTTGCATCAACAGAAAATCAGAACCACCGCCGGGCGCGGCCGTCTGTTTGACAGCGTTCTCGACACGGTCGGCGATACGCCGGTGATCCGCATCAATAATCTCGGACCGGACCATGCCACGATCTATGTGAAGGCCGAGTTCTTCAATCCCGCCGCCTCGGTGAAGGACCGGCTGGCGCTCAACATCATCGAGGAAGGCGAGCGCAGCGGCGCTCTAAAGCCTGGCCAGACCGTGGTCGAGGCGACCAGCGGCAACACCGGCATCGGCCTTGCCATGGTCTGCGCCCAGAAGGGCTATCCGCTGGTGGTGACGATGGCCGACAGCTTTTCTATCGAACGCCGCAAGCTGATGCGCATGCTGGGCGCCAAGGTGGTGCTGACGCCGCGCGCCCAGAAGGGTTTCGGCATGTACAAGAAGGCGGTGGAGCTCGCCGAAGCCAATGGCTGGTTCCTGGCCCGCCAGTTCGAAACCAAGGCCAACGCCGCCATTCACGAAGCGACGACGGCGCGCGAGATCATCAACGATTTCGCCGGCTCGCGGCTCGACTGCTTCGTCACCGGCTACGGCACGGGCGGCACCGTCGCCGGCGTCGGACGCGTGCTGCGCCGCGAGCGGCCGGAGACCCGGATCGTGCTCGCCGAACCGGCCAATGCGCAGCTTATCGGCAGCGGCAAGCCGCAGCAGCGCGGCACCGGCGGCGCGCCTGCCGCCAGCCATCCGGCGTTCGAGCCGCATCCGATCCAGGGCTGGACGCCCGACTTCATTCCGGACGTGCTGCAGGAGGCGATAGACGCAAGCCTCTATGACGAGGTGGTGCCGATTGCCGGGCCCGAGGGCATGAAATGGGCCAAGGCGCTGGCGCAGAAGGAAGGGATTTTCACCGGCATCTCCGGCGGAGCGACCTTCGCGGTGGCGCGGCAGATCGCGGAAAAGGCGGCGTCCGGCTCGGTGATCCTGTGCATGCTGCCCGATACTGGCGAACGCTACATGACGACACCGCTGTTCGACGGCATCGAGGCGGAGATGGACGCCGAGGAGACTGCGCTTTCGCAGTCGACGCCCGGCTGCCAGTTTCCGGCGTGACAGCGGCACATCGGGAGCGGGCTGCATGGACACGAAGCCTGGACTGGCCGTCACGGCCACCGAGGAAACGCTTGACCCCTCGAACTGGGCCGACGTGCAGGCCCTGTCGCATCGGATCGTCGACGATGCCGTCGCTTACCTGCGCGATGTCAGAGAGCGTCCGGTGTGGCAGGAGATGCCGGTTGATGTGAGGACCTTCTTCACATCGCCGCTGCCGCGTTCGCCGGCGCCGCTGGCAGAAATCTATGGCGACGTCACCAGGAGTTTGATGCCCTATCCGATGGGCAACGTCCATCCGCGCTTCTGGTCCTGGTATATGGGCTCGAGCAATTTCACCGGCGCGCTCGGCGATTTCCTGGCGGCGATCCAGGGCTCCAACCTCGGCGGCGGCAACCATGCCGCCGCGCTGATGGACAACCAGGTCGTCGACTGGTGCAAGCAGATGATGGGCTTTCCGCAATCGGCCAGCGGCACGCTGGTCAGCGGCGGCTCGATGGCCAATATCATCGGGCTGACCGTAGCGCGCAACGCCATGGCCGGCATCGACATACGCGAGCACGGCGTTGCCGGCATCGACAAGCCGCTGCGTTTCTACGGCTCCGACCAGCTTCACTCCTGTCACCGCAAGGCGATGGAAGTGCTCGGCCTCGGCAACCGGGCGCTGCGTCGCATCCCGAGCGATGCCGGGCTGCGGATCGACATCGCTGCGTTACGGGCGGCGATCGCCGAGGACCGCGACGCCGGCTTCAAGCCAGCCTGCGTAATCGGTACGGCCGGCACGGTGAACACCGGCGCAATCGACGATCTGCAAGCGCTGGCTGATCTGGCGGCAAAAGAGGATCTGTGGTTTCACGTCGATGGCTGCATCGGCGCCTTGCTTGCGATTGCGCCGGACAATTCGCATCGCGTTGCCGGCATCGAGCACGCCCACTCGATCGCGCTCGATCCGCATAAATGGCTGCACGCGCCATTCGAGGTCGGCTGCGCGCTGATCCGGGATGCCACCGTGCATCGCGGCACGTTCGTGGTGACGCCGGAATATCTGGAATCGACGCCGCGCGGCCTGGCCTCCGGCCAATGGCTGCACGATTACGGCCTGCAGACGACGCGCGGCTTTCGCGCTCTGAAGGTGTGGATGGCGTTGCGAGAGCACGGCATCGAAAAGTTCGGCCGGCTGATCGACCAGAACATCGCGCAAGGGCATTATCTCGGCGCGCTGATCGCGGCCGAACCGGCACTCGAACTGGTAGCGCCGGTGAGCATCAACATCGTCTGCTTTCGCTACCGCGCGGACGGACTGGGCGGGGAGCGCCTGAAAGCGCTCAATACCGAGATCATGCTGAGGCTGCAGGAAGAAGGCATCGCCGCCATTTCCGACACGACGGTGCATGGCCAGCATAGCCTCAGGGTGGCGATCAACAACCACCGCACCCGGCGCGACGATCTGGACCTGCTGGTGCGGGAAACGGTGCGGCTTGGACTGGAGATTTCAAGGCCTGGCGTGGCTCTTCCTTCTTCCCTTCTTGTGGGAGAAGGTGGACGCGAAGCGGCCGGATGAGAGGCGTTCCAGCTTGATACTGACGGCACTCCGTCCGCACCCCTCAACCGTCTTGGCGCTGCGCGCCAATCCACCTTCTCCCACAAGGGGAGAAGGAAGAAGGAGCGGCGCTGGCCCCGACAATTGGTCGTCTGCAAGGCTACGCCTCGAGCCAAACCTTCTCGAAGTGCTGCTCGAGCGACTGGTGCTGCTCGCAGCCATGCACGCCCTTGCGGTAGGTGCGGTAGACCGAGCGCCAGTAGGGCTGGATGATGACGCCGGAATCGCGCAGATTCTGTTCGATCTTGGCCATGAGCTCCTTGCGGGCGCCGGGATCGGGCATCGCCAGCGCCTTGTCGAGCAGACTGTCGAATTCCGGATCGGCGTAGGCGCTCTCGTTCCATGCGGCGCCAGACTTATAAGCGAGCGCCAGCACCTGGACGCCGAGCGGCCGGCCGAGCCACTCCGTGCAGGAGAAAGGATATTTGCTCCAGTCGTTCCAGAAGGTCGCGGCCGGCAGCACGGTGCGCTTGATCTTCAGCCCGGTCTCGCGCATCTGCGCGGCGATGGCGTCGCCGGTGCTCTTCTGCCAGTCGACGTCGACCGAGATGAGTTCGTATTCGTGGTCGGCCTTGCCGGCCTCGGCGAGCAGGGCCTTGGCTTGATCAATGTTGCGGACGGCCGGGCCGATATCGGCATATTCGGGATGCATCGGCCCGACATGATGGTTCTCGGCAGGCTTGCCGCGGTTGTCCATGCCGATCTTCAGCACAGCGGCGTTGTCGACGGCGAGCTGGGCGGCGCGGCGCACCTTGATGTCGTCATAGGGCGGATTGCCGATATTGAACCGCGCGACGATGGTCGAGCCGGTGGCGATTTCCGAATTGCTCAGGCCCATGGAGTCGGTCTGCGCAACCGTGTCGGAGGCGGTTTCGTGGTCGGTGTCGATCTCGCCCGATTCGAAGGCCGACAGCATCGCATTGGGGTCGGAGCCGTAGTCCACCCATTTGATGCCGTCGAGGTAGAACTCGCCCTTCCACCATGGCTTGTCTTTGCGGCGGACTTCGGCGCCGACCTCGGCGTCCCATGCCACGAGTTCGCAAGGCCCGGTGGTGATCGCCAATGCCTTCAGCGGATCGCCGTCGCCTTCATAGCTGCGGTGCATGATCAGCGCCGGGTAGTCGGCCATGCCGGCGATCAGCGAAATGTCGGGCTTCGGCAAATTGAGCCGCACGGTGACGTCGTCGACGCGCTCGATGCCGCCGTCGACGGGCTTCTTGGTATCGGCGTTGACCAGTGCGCCCATGCGCGCGGCGACCGAATTGCCGGCGACGGACGCATCGCACCAGCGCGTCAGATTGTGGATCACGTCGTCGGCGTTGAAGGTGTCGCCGTTCGACCAGGTGATGCCCTTGCGGACATGCAGCGTCAGCACGCGGGCGTCGTCGCTGGTTTCCCAGCTCTCGAGCAGCCATGGCTCGAAGGTGAAGTCGCGCTTCCAGCGCACCAAATATTCGTTGCACTGGCGGGCGACGTTGGACATCTCGACGCCGTCGAAGGTGCGCGGATCCTTCCAGCCCTTGACGTTCATGGCGACACGCAAGATGCCGCCGCGCTTCGGCTCCTCGGCCCTGGCCGGTGACGGCGCAAGCCCGCCGAGCGCCAGCGCGCCGGTAGCGCTGACGCCGAGCGCAGCCATGGTGGCGAGATATTCGCGCCGGTTCATCTGGCCTTTCTTGAAGCCATCGGCGACGGGCTCGGCCTGCGGATGCAATGATCTGCCGGTCAACATGAATTTCATCGTCGTTCCCCTGTTGTTGGGCGCCCCGGCCAATCGCCAAACGCGGGGGACGGATGCGATCGCCGGGACGCCATTGCCTCCGGGATGATAGGGCGGGCTTCCCTAGGGGAGTGTTCGGACTTCCGCAGTTCTTGTGCGCTGTTCCGCAAACGGAAGGTCCCCCTCACCCGGGTTGCCAACCGAATTGCGAAGGGCAATTCGGGGCAATCCGACCTCTCCCCGAGGGGAGAGGAGGTCGCCAGCGTTGATCCCAGCCTCTTTGTAACTTGTTTCTTGCCGACTCTGCTATGAAGGCAGGTGCGGTGGCGGACGGGAGACCGGAGCATCTTTGGGTGATCGAGC
>NZ_JAMYLR010000044.1:0-48115 GCF_040318155.1 Mesorhizobium sp. M1307
GCTGAGGGAGGGCGGCTACCCTCTCTCAGCGTTCCTTTCTGACCCATTCGGCAGCGAAAGTCATAAGACAAGCAATTCCAGGAAAAGTGTGAAGCGGTTTTCCGTCCGGAATTGCGCAAAAACAAAGAGATAGAGCGGTTCGGCGTTTCCGTGAACGATGAACCACTCTAGCCATTGTTGTAGGGGAAGAGCTTGAAATACGGCTGCGCTTCCTCGATCACACGGGCAACCGAGGGGCGTTGCAGCAACCGGTCGTGATAGCGCCTGACCGCAGGATATTCGTCTCCGAACGGCTCGACCTTGTTGGCGTAGAACAGCGCGGGGGCGGCAGCGCAGTCGGCCATGGTGAAGCTCGCACCCACCGCCCATGTCGTCGACTGCATGTCCTGTTCAATGATGGCGTAGGAGCTGCGCAGCTGGGCGCGGGCCTGCTCGACGCCGAACGGATCGGTCTTGCCCTCCGGCCGCAGCCGGTCACCAACGATCTTCTGCATCGGTTCCTGGACATAGAAGTCATAGAAGCGGTCGGCAAGCCGGGTCTGGCGAGCGAGATCGAGATCGGCGGGGATCAGTTCGACCGGCCCAGGATAATACGCGTTGAGATATTCGATGACGATCGTCGATTCCGGCACGGTCCGGTCCAGCGCTTCATCGCGCAGCACCGGCATCTTGCCGAGCGGCCACAATTTCAGAAACGCCGCGCGCGACTGTTCATTGCCGAGATCGACAACGACCGATGTGAATGGCGTGCCGTTCTCATAGAGCGCGATCAGCGGTTTCCAGCAGAAGGAGGCCAGCGGATGAAGATGCATCGTCAGGGACATTTTTGCTCCTATCTTTGGTGCTTCGTCTCGCGGGCATCCGGTGTCAAGGTTCGGCCCGCTGCTACGTGGCCCGGCTGTGGGCGACGATCGCATCGATGATCGCGGCCCAATCGTCGGGATGCAGCTCGTGGCCGCCGCCCTCGATCCGGACCAGTCTTGCACCGGCGACCGCGTCGGCAAGAGCGGCGCCATGCTCGGCTGGAAAGATCGGATCGTCGGTGCCGTGGACAACGAGGAGCGGAATCTTCATCTCGTGCAGCCGCCCCGTCCAGTCCTCGCCGCTCCGATCTTCGCCGCCCTTGAGCATGAAGTGATTGGTCGCGCTGAGAAAGCCGCCGGACCGGTCGTAGTCCTGTTCCACGAAAAATGCGACGTATCGATGCCCAAGGGCGAGCTGCTGATCACCGTCAGCGAAGTGACACGCGACGGGTATTTCAACGCAACGAGCTGCGCGATCATGCCGCCCATCGACATGCCGACCACGTGCGCCTTTCGGATTCCCTGGTCGTCAAGGACGCGGACGGCATCGTCCACCATGTCGTCGAATGTATAAGGCGGCTCGCCCGGCGCGTATTTGGTCGAACGGCCGGTATCGCGATTGTCATAGCGGATCACGAAGCGACCCTCGCCGGCCAGCTTCCGGCAAAACGCTTCGGGCCACCAAAGCATGGAAGCCATCGCGCCCATGATCAACAACACCGCCGGATGGGCCGGATCGCCGAACGTCTGGGATGCGATTTCGGGGTGTTCGGCGTTTTTCATGGCTTTCCTCCTTGGGCTTCCAATCCGATTGCATTTTGCAATCAGTTGCACGATATTAAAACCGATACGATAATGCAACCGGTTTTTGGAGATTCGCATGAACATCGATCGTCGGTCCGGATGCCCCATCAACCTGTCGCTCGAAGTGTTCGGTGACCGGTGGAGCCTGATCATCCTTCGCGACATCATCTTCGGCGGCAGACGCCACTTTCGCGAACTGCTCAACGGCTCGATGGAGGGCATCGCCTCCAACATCCTCGCCGACCGGCTGAAGCGGCTGATGGAGCTCGGCATGCTGACCAAGGCGGACGATCCCTCCCACAAACAAAAGGCGATCTACAGCCTGACCGAAATGGCGATTACGCTGGTGCCGATCCTGGCGCATCTCGGCGCCTGGGGCCGCGTCTGGCTGCCGGTCAGCGAAGAGCTCTCTATCCGTGCCGAGCTTCTGGAAAAAGGCGGCCCGCCGATGTGGGATAAGTTCATGAACGAGTTGCGCCACGAGCATCTGGGTGCGTCTCCCGCCCCATCTGGACCCACCGTCCGCGCGACTTTGCAGGCCGGATACGATGCGGTAGTCGCCCGCAAGGCGGAGCGAGTTGGCTGCGATCCGGCGCCATGACCAACTTATTTTCCCAATTGCGGGCTGGCTCTGCTATCAAGGGACTGAAGATAATTTACGGATTGGATAACGCTCTTGGTCGAGAACTCTAAGGACACTGCCCGTGCGCGGGCCGATTTGCGTTTCAAGAAACAGGAAGAGGCAGCCACGGTTCGCCAGAAGGCGATGGCGGAATATGTCGCCGAGAGCGACGCTCGCCAAGCCAAGACCAACAAGCTGCGGGCGCTGCGCCTCGCCAAGGAAGCGGAAGACCTGGCCAATGCGCCTCCGGCCCCGGTGAAGAAGCCTCGCGCCAAGAAGAAATAGGCCGGCGCTTCCAGAATGCATGCTTCCTTTCGCACGCGAAACAGTTCACTCGGAGTCTGTTCTGCCGGTTGATAACTGGCGCGTTTAGGAGACGGCCATGACCGCACTGACGCTCGACAAAGCCCTTGAAATCATCGCCGCCGCCTTTGCCAAGGGTGCCGAGCTCAAGCTCAGGCCGCTTGGCGTCTCGGTGCTCGACGCCGGCGCCCATCTGGTCGCGTTCCAGCGTCAGGACGGCGCCTCGTTCCTGCGTCCGCAAATGTCGGCCGGCAAGGCCTATGGCGCGCTCGCTATCGGAATGGGCTCGCGCCGGGTGGAAGCTTTCGCCAAGGAGCGCCCGCATCTGATCGCCGGCGTCTCCGACGTGTCGGGCGGGCGCGTCCTGCCGGTCGTCGGCGGCGTGCTGATCCGTGACAACGCCGGCACGATCATCGGCGCCATCGGTATTTCCGGCGACACGTCCGACAATGATGAAACGGCAGCCATCGCCGGTGTCGAGGCGGCTGGCTTCTCCGCTGACCCGGGCTGAGTCGGGATCCTTAACTCATATTGATGTCGCGGGTGGCCGACCGCATCGACACCGAAAAGCCGGCCAGCACGTCGATCAGCGCTATGACCATCAGTGTGAAGAAAACGGAATGGGCGGCGCCCTTCACCAGCAGGAACTCGACCAGATAGGCCACAAAGACGAAGGTCGACAAAAGATGGTCCATGATCGAGGCATTTGTCGTGCGCGTCGACTTCACCACTTCGACGAACAAGAAGATCAGTGCGATCAGCACGATGAGGTCGCCGAGGGTCATCGAGAACACGCCACCCGACATCATCCGGACCGAAAACACTTCGGTGGCCCACGGATCGTCGCCGCTGCCGAATATTCCCAGAAGCCCGAGATTGTAGAGGATGAAAGGCACGATCAGCAGCGGGATGGCACCGAACATGTGGCGGCTCCGGTTGGACTGATCTTTGTAGAGTGCGCCCGGCGTTCGCCGTCAAGAATTTTCGTGCGGCCGATAAACAAGGACAAAGACGGCGTGAAACAACAATGTCAGGCCCGGCTGATACGATCAGTTGTCGCAAACGCAAAAAGACCGGCCAATGGCCGGTCGTTTCGCAACCCATAAACCGTCGAAAGCTCTCTCAGCTTTCCTTCGGCTCCAGAACCTGGCGACCGCGATACATGCCGGTCTTCAGGTCGATATGGTGCGGACGGCGCATCTCGCCGGAGTTCTTGTCCTCGACATAGGTCGGGGCCTTCAGTGCGTCGGCAGAACGGCGCATGCCGCGCTTCGACGGAGAGGTTTTTCGTTTCGGAACGGCCATGGATATGCTCCACTACATGGTCAAAACGCCCCGGCGGCCCTCGTGAAAGGGCCACATCAGGGGCCGGAATCTGAGAAAGTCGGGTGCCTATACACGCCCGACGGCGTTTTGGCCAGCGTCGCCGTGTTTTTTTTTGACACTATCGCAGGCAACCGACATAGGCGCCGGCGCGGCCGGCGCGCCGTTCGATCAACGCGGCAAGCCGCCTCAGTCCCGGCCCGGGCTTCGCCGGATTGCGCACGATCGGATTCGGCAAGGTGACGGCAAGCAGCGCTGCCTGCCGGCGCGACAGCTGTTTTGCCGAGACGCCGAAATGATGCTGGGCGGCGGCCTCGATACCGTAGATGCCCGGTCCCCATTCGGCGATGTTGAGGTAGATCTCCATGATCCGCCGTTTCGACAGCACCGCATCGAAATAGACGGCCAGCGGCAGTTCCACGACCTTACGGACCGAGCCCAACGGCCGCGACCATAGATAAAGATTCTTTACCGTCTGCATGGTGATGGTCGAGGCGCCACGTGTCATCTCGCCGGCGAGCGCATCGTCGACGACGCCGCGCAACTCGCCCAGATCGACGCCGCGATGGAAACAGAACTGCCCGTCCTCCGACATGATGACCGAATATGCCAGCACCGGCGCCACATCGTCGATGGAAACCCAGCGCCGATCGTAGCCAGAAAACGTCGCCAGGTCCTTCAGCATCAATGTCGACACCGGATGCACGAATGTCGGCAGGTACAGGAAGGTGAGCACCACCGGCACCAGCGCCAGCACGACGGCGACGGCGATGCCGCGCCGGACCCAGCGTTGAAGACCGATGCGGCTGCCGCGTCTCGGTCTCGCCATGTCCAACCCTTCGGTTTCGTGATCGACGATCGGTTCCGCCAAGCCACCCAGTCCGCGCTACTCCCTGCCCCCGGCATAATGGCGCTTGGCTTCTTGCGCAACGTCTGAGTGTCGGCTACCGCTCCCGACCATGACGAAAGACGACCAAATGGCGTTCGAAGCTGCACTTATTGCCCGGGCAGTTCCGCTCGAGGCGCTGCTGAGGCGGTTGCTCGACGGACGGACGCTTTCGGGCGAGGTCGCGCGGCCCGAACGCCTGATGGCGGCAATGCGACATGGCGTGCTGAACGGCGGCAAACGACTGCGTCCCTTCCTGGTCATGGAAAGTGCTGCACTGTTTTCAGCCGACGGCGAGGCGGCGCTGCGCGTCGCGGCGGCGCTCGAATGCGTGCACTGCTATTCGCTCATCCATGACGATCTGCCGGCCATGGACGACGATGATTTGCGCCGCGGCCAGCCGACCGTGCACAGGGCTTTCGATGAGGCAACCGCCATTCTTGCGGGCGACGCCTTGCTGACACTTGCCTTCGACATCCTTGCCGACGAGGCGACAATGCTGCCGGCCGAGCGCAGGGCAACGCTGGTGCTGGCACTGGCCCGCGCCGCCGGGGCGGGAAGCATGGTCGGCGGCCAGATGCTCGATCTCGAAGCCGAACAAAGCCGGCCGGACGAGGCCGGCATCATCCGGCTTCAGGCGATGAAAACCGGTGCGCTGATCCGCTTTGCCTGCGAAGCGGGCGCTATCCTTGCCGGCGCGCCGTCGGGCGACCGCGAACGGCTGGCCGAGTTCGGCTCGGCGATCGGGCTTGCCTTTCAGCTTGCCGACGATCTGCTCGACCTGACCGCCGACGCGCATCAGATGGGCAAGGCGACCGGCAAGGATGCCGCGGCCGGCAAGGCGACGCTGGTCGCGCTGCACGGACCGGACTGGGCGCGGGGCCAGCTCCATGGCCTCGTTGACCAGGCTCATGCGTTGCTCGAACCTTTTGGCGAGCAAGCTGCGCTTCTGAAACAAGCGGCGCAGTTCGTAGCGGCCCGCAACAATTAAGCGCGCCCCTATGGCGCGCCGAAGAATTGGCGACTGATCGGCCGGACGCCCTCGCAACCGGCCGATCGGGATCATTTCCGGCGATGTCGGACCACATGGACCCGCCACACCAGTTGCCGAGCCATTCTTCAGCCTCGCGGCAGGGTTCCGCGGCTCGGGTGGACAGCGGTCAGCCTTCGCCAGTTGTCTTTTCCACCACGGGCTGCGGAACCGGTTCCATCTCGGCCGCCGCCTCGACCGCCTGCGCCTCGGCCGGCTTGCGCCGGTTGCGGATGAAGGCGGCGATGCGGTCGCGGATTTCGCCGGCGCTGAGGAACACCGGAACGCGCGCCACCGGCGCGGTCGGCTCAAAGGACAGGCCAAGGCCGGTGATCCTGCCCTTGTCGTCGACGTCGCGGACGATCAGCTCGATCGGACCGAGCAGCACGCGGTCGGCGTATTCGGCGTGGCCGCCGAGCCGGGTAGTGACCAGGTCGCCAATGCTGAGCTTGCGTTCCGCTTCGGTCAGGCCCGGCGCGTAGGCGGTCTCCAGTTCCTCGGCGGGGCGTGACGGATCGACGGCGAAGGCCCCGAAGAAATCCGCGTCCTCGGGATCGACCACGGCACGGCTGGCGAACAGCTTGTCGAGCAGGCGCGGATAGCGGTCCGGCACGAAGATGTAGACATGGTCGCCGGTCGCGAGCCGGCCCATATCCTGGAAGCGCATCGAGCGTCCGTCGCGCAGCACCAGCGACGGCCGCGCCCAGCGCGGAATGCGTTCGCCGCGCGCCACCGGGCTGCCAGGTGCCACGCGGTAGGCGAGAAGCTCATGATGGGCGGAGCCCGGCAGTTCCAATTCGACCTTGTCGAGCGGTCCCAGGCGGGCCGGCACGATAAGGCCGAGACGGCGCGCCAGCGGCCCGACGGTCCATCCCTGGATGATCAGCGAGACCAGCACGATGATGAAGGCGGTGTTGAAGATGAGGCGGCCGTTCTCAAGACCGCCGAGCAGCGGCGTGATGGCAAGCAGGATCGACACGGCACCACGCAGGCCAACCCACGAGACGAAGGCGACTTCCGGGCGTGGCAGACGGAACGGCACCAGGCAGAGCCAGACGGCGATTGGCCGTGCCACAAATACCAGGAACAGGCCGAGCAGCACTGCCGGCACTAGGATCGCCGGAAATTGCGAAGGCGTCGCGAACAGGCCGAGGATCAGGAACATGATGATCTGCGCCAGCCACGACATGCCGTCCTGGAAGCGCTTGAGGATGGTGACGGCCCGGATATCGGAATTGCCGGCAATCAGGCCTGCGAGATAGACCGCCAGGAAGCCGGAGCCGCCGACGGCACCGGCGGCAGCAAACACCATAAGCGACAGCGTCAGCACGAAGATCGGCAGCAGGCCGTGATCGAGATTGAGGCGATCGACAAGGCGCACGATGGCCATGCCGCCGAGAATGCCGATGACCGCGCCGAGCCCCATATTGACAAGGAAGCCGACGGCAAGATCGGTGACCAGCACCTTGGCCTCGGGGTGGGTATTGGCGGCGATGACCTCGACCAGCGTGATGGTCAGGAAGATGGCGATCGGGTCATTTGTGCCGGATTCCACCTCGAGCGTGGACCGCACGCGCTCGCGCAAATTAATCTCGCCGGCGCGCAGCAGGAAGAACACCGCCGCGGCGTCGGTCGAGGCGACGGCGGCACCGAGCAGGAAGGATTCCAGCCAGGTCAGGTCGAGCAGATAATAGGCGGCGGCGCCGAAGAGCCCGGTGGTCAAAAGGACGCCGAATGTGGCCAGCGACAGCGCCGGCCCGGCCGCCTGCCGCAAGGCGTTGAGCGGCGTGCCGAAGCCGGAATCGAAAAGGATGACCGCCAGCGCCAATGAGCCGGCAAAATAAGCAACTCGGGCATTGTCGAAATGGATGCCGAGACCGTCGGTTCCGGTGGCGAGGCCGATGCAGAGAAACAGCAGCAGGAGAGGGGCGCCGAAACGGAAGGCGATCAGGCTTGAAAACGCGGCGGCAACGACAAGTGCTGCGCCAACGAGCGTCACAAGATAGATACCATGCTCCATTCGTTGGTCGCCCCTAGTCGATATGCTCCGGCATCACGGGAGAGTGGGGCGAAGACATGGCCGCTGCAAGGCAGCAGCGTGGCTTTTTGCCCCACGCTGCCGATCGTCGAAAGTTTTGGCACCCCCGAGCAGCGGAGCGTGCCTCGGCGGTTCGTGCTGCAATGAAAACGCCCGGACTGAGCCGGGCGTCTCCAGGTCGAGAAGCTGGCTCTGCGATCAGGCGATGGTCTTGCCGAAGGCGACGGCGGTATCGCCCATGCGGTTGGAAAAGCCCCACTCATTGTCGTACCACGACAGCACCGAAACGAAGTTGCCGTCCATGACCTTGGTCTGGTCGAGCGCCACGATCGAGGAATGCGGATCATGGTTGAAGTCGATCGAAACATTGGGGTGACGGGTAACGGCGAGGATGCCCTTCAGCTTGCCGTTCGAGGCGGCGATCACCGCGTCATTGATCTCCTGGACGGTGGTCGGCCGCTTGGCGATGAACTTGAAATCGACGAGCGAGACGTTCGGGGTCGGCACGCGGATGGAGATGCCGTCGAGCTTGCCCTTGAGTTCGGGCAGTACCAGGCCGATGGCCTTGGCAGCACCGGTCGAGGTCGGAATCTGCGACAGCGCGGCGGCGCGGGCGCGGTAGAGGTCCTTGTGCATGGTGTCCAGCGTCGGCTGGTCGCCGGTGTAGGAATGGATCGTCGTCATCATGCCCTTCTCGATGCCGACCGCCTCATTCAGCACGGCCGCCAGCGGCGCCAGGCAGTTGGTGGTGCAGGAGGCGTTCGAGATGACGATGTGGTCCTTGGTCAGCTTGTCGTGATTGATGCCATAGACGACGGTGAGATCGGCGCCCTCTGCCGGAGCGGAGACGAGAACGCGCTTGGCACCGGCGGTCAGATGGGCGACGGCCTTGTCGCGGGCGGTGAAGATGCCGGTGCATTCGAGCGCGATGTCGATGCCAAGCTCCTTCCAGGGCAGTTGCGTCGGATCCTTGATCGCGGTGACCTTGAATTTTTCCTTGCCGACGATGATCTGGTCGCCGTCAACCGTCACCTCATGCGGAAAGCGGCCATGCACGCTGTCGAAGCGCAGCAGATGCGCGTTGGTCTCGACCGGGCCGAGATCGTTGACCGCGACGACGTCGATATCCTTGCGGCCGGATTCATGGATGGCGCGCAGGATGTTGCGGCCGATGCGGCCGAATCCGTTGATGGCAACTCTGACGGTCATTGTTCTCTCCCTGGGAGTTGGAGGCCGAAGATCAAGTCCGCAGCTTCATAACGGCGGACGGGCAAAGAATCCAGCCGCCGAGGCGTGGATTTAAATCGATTAGTGCTCCACCGCCCGGCAAAACCGCTATGCCAGTCTTTGCCGGGCGGGGCTCACTTTCATTTGCCATGTAGACGGGCTTCCGCCGCCTTCACCGTTGCCTCGGCTGTGATGCCGAAATGCGGGTAGAGCTGTTCGATGGTGCCGGAGGCGCCGAAGCCGGTCATGCCGACAAAGATGCCGTCGGTGCCGATGAAGTGATCCCAGCCCTGACGGATGCCGGCTTCGATGGCAATCTTGAGCGGCGCATTGCCGATCGTCCTGCTGCGGTAGTCGGCGCTCTGCTTGTCGAACAATTCGAAACACGGCACCGAGACGACGCGGGTCGCGTGGCCGTGCTTTTCCAAGGCCTCGCGGGCAGCCAGCGCGATCTCGACCTCGGAGCCCGAAGCGAAGATCGTCACCGCCGCCTCGCCACTGGCGGCGGCAAGTTCATAGGCGCCGCGGCTGGAGAGGTTTTCCGCAACGAAGTCGTTGCGTACCGTCGGCAGGTTCTGCCGGGTCAGCGCCAATGTCGAAGGCGTCTTTTCCGACTCAATGGCCAACTGCCAGCATTCCGCGGTTTCCACCGCGTCGGCCGGGCGGAAGACATTGTGGTTCGGAATGGCGCGAAGTGCTGCCAGATGCTCGACCGGCTGATGGGTCGGGCCGTCTTCGCCAAGGCCGATGGAATCATGGGTCATGACGAAGATCGAGCGGATGCCCATCAGCGAAGCAAGCCGCATCGCCGGACGGGCATAATCGGAAAAGCACATGAAAGTGCCGCCATAGGCGATAATGCCGCCATGCAGCGTCAGCCCGTTGAGCGCGGCCGCCATGCCGTGCTCGCGAACGCCGTAGTGGACATAGCGCTGGCCGTAATCGTCGGCAGTGATGTTCTTGGTCTGGCTGGTCTTGGTGTTGTTGGAGCCAGTCAAATCGGCCGAGCCGCCGATGGTTTCGGGCAAGGCGCCGTTGATGACCTCCAGCGCCATTTCCGACGATTTGCGGGTGGCGACCTTCGGCTTGTCGGCGGCGAGCTTCTTCTTGTAATCGCCAATGACAGCGTCGAAGTTGGCCGGCAGCGTGCCAGCGATGCGGCGTTCGAACTCTGCGCGCAAGTTAGCATCGGCCTTGGCAAGCCGGCCTTCCCAGTCGGTGCGCGCCTTTACGCCGGTCCGGCCGGCGGTACACCATGCATCGAGGATATCGGCCGGAAGCTCGAAGGGAGGATAATCCCAGCCGAAGAATTTTCTGGCGCCGGCGATTTCCTCGGCGCCGAGCGGCGAGCCGTGCGCCTTGTTGGTGCCGGCCTTGGTCGGCGCGCCGAAGCCGATCGTCGTCTTACAGGCGATCATCGTCGGCTTGTCGGAGTGGCGGGCGGCTTCGATGGCATAGGCGATCGCTTCGGGATCCCGGCCGTCGATATGGCTGGCGTTCCAGCCGGACGCCTGGAAGCGGGCGACCTGGTCGGTGTTGTCGGCCAGCGACACCGGGCCATCGATCGAGATGTTGTTGTTATCCCAGAAGACGATCAGCTTGTTCAGCTTCAGATGTCCGGCAAGCGCGATGGCTTCCTGGGACACGCCTTCCATCAGGCAGCCGTCACCGGCCAGCACATAGGTGTAGTGGTCGACGAGGTCGTTGCCGAAAGCGGCATTCATGATGCGCTCGCCGAGCGCGAAGCCGACCGAATTGGCGAGGCCCTGGCCGAGTGGGCCGGTCGTCGTCTCGATGCCGGCGGCATGGCCGTATTCCGGGTGGCCCGCGGTCCTCGACCCCAATTGGCGGAACTGCTTGATCTGGTCGATGGTGATGTCTTCGTAGCCGGTCAGATAGAGCAGCGAGTAAAGCAGCATCGAGCCGTGGCCGGCCGACAGGATAAAGCGGTCGCGGTCCGGCCAATGCGGGTTCTTCGGATCGTATTTGAGAAAGCGGGTGAACAGCACCGTGGCGATGTCGGCGCAGCCCATGGGCAATCCGGGATGGCCGGAGTTTGCCTTCTCCACAGCGTCCATGGCGAGAAAACGGATCGCATTGGCCATCCGGTCATGTTGTTCGCGCGAGGTCATGCTTCCTCCAAAATGGGGGTTTGGGCCTTGGGAAAGCCCTTGAAAAGGGTGCGCGACACATAGCAGGCGCGGCCTTTTAGTCAACAAATCGGTGTGCTTTTGCCGGTCTTGTGATGGCCATGCGCGACTTACATTAGCGTTAGCAGGGGACAGTCGCGACAGCTTTATTGACGTGCGGTTCACACGACGCGTAATGTTTCAGGGATAACGCGTTCTGAACGTGGATGATTCGGTGATGGGCAGGGCGCAGGACGAAAGCCATGACCGGGGAAACGACCCTCAAAGAAGTCATTGCCAGGCTGGGTAAGGCCATCGAAGGGCTGGAAAACGCCGTCGCGGCCAAGCTCGAGCACGAGCGGGACTATTCGGAAGCCGAGGCCGAAGTGCAGCGGATGAACGCCGACCGCTCGCGGCTGGCGCAGGAGCTCGACAATTCCGAGGCCCGCGCCGAACGGCTGGAAGATGCCAACAAGGAAGTGTCGCGAAGGCTGGTGACAGCCATGGAAACCATCCGCGCGGTACTGGACAGGTAGGCCAATGGCACAAGTCACGGTTTCCATCGACGGCAAGCAGTATCGGATGGCCTGCGACGAGGGCCAGGAAGAGCATCTGATCGATCTTGCCGAGCGCTTCGACCGCTATGTCTCGCATCTGAAGGATTCCTTTGGCGAGATCGGCGACCAGCGGCTGACCGTGATGGCCGGCATCATGGTCATGGACGAGCTTTCGGAACTGCAAAAGCGGGTCAAGGGCATGGAAAGCGAAGTGCTGACGCTGCGCAAGACGCGCGACGACGCACTGACCAAGGCCGACAAGAACGATTCCGTGCTGACCGGGGCGCTCGGCGCACTGGCCCAGCGCATGGAAGACCTGGCGGCGACGCTGGCAGTGAACAAGGCCTGAACCAGCGCAGCGAAAAATCCTGCTGCATTTGCCGAGAAGCAATGAAAATATTTCGCCGCCGGCCTTGATGCCGGCGCAACAGGCGTTTGAAGGATGACGCCGGAGTGATAGAAAGGCAAAAGCAGCGCCGGGCAACGCCGGCTGCGATCTGCACGCACAGGGTAAGGGACACGTCATGAGCCTTCGCATCAACGATATCGCACCGGACTTCACCGCTGAGACCACGCAAGGACCGATCAGCTTCCATGAATGGATCGGCGACGGCTGGGCAGTATTGTTCAGCCATCCGAAGAACTTTACGCCGGTTTGCACGACCGAACTCGGCACGATGGCCGGGCTCGAAGGCGAGTTCAGGAAGCGCAACGTCAAGATCATCGGCATCTCGGTCGATCCTGTCGAAAGCCATGGAAAGTGGCAGAACGACATCAAGACCGCGACCGGCCATTCGGTGAACTACCCGCTGATCGGCGACAAGGATCTCAAGGTCGCCAAGCTTTACGAGATGCTGCCGGCGGGTGCCGGCGAGAGCTCGGAAGGCCGCACGCCCGCCGACAATGCCACGGTGCGTTCGGTTTACGTCATCGGGCCCGACAAGAAGATCAAGCTGGTTCTCACCTATCCGATGACGACCGGCCGCAACTTCGACGAAATCCTGCGCGCCATCGATTCCATGCAGCTGACCGCCAAGCACCAGGTGGCGACGCCGGCGAACTGGAAGCAGGGCGAGGACGTCATCATCACCGCTGCCGTCTCGAATGAGGATGCCATCAAGCGCTTCGGCGCCTTTGAGACGATCCTGCCATATCTCAGGAAAACCAAGCAGCCTTCTGCCTGAGCAGGCAGAGGCGGCACAGAGAGTTTTGGTTTTCCTGGCCGTGTGAGCATGGGGTGCTTGAGGATGCCTGGTTGACGGACAACCATGCCTTTAATTTGCCGTGGCAGAGAAAATCCTTCCTGCCGTGGTGAGGGGCGAAGGAGGCTGGATTGGACGCATTATCGGCCAGGTCGCAGGTCACCGGCTTCTATGACAAGCCGAGCGGGTCCGTCCAGTATGTGGTCGCCGACATGGCGACCCGCAAATGCGCCATCATCGATCCGGTGCTCGACTTCGACGAAAGGTCCGGTACAACGGCAACGAAAAACGCCGACGCCCTGCTCGACTTCGTCAGGGAAAGCGGGCTGGAGGTCGAGTGGATCCTCGACACGCATCCGCATGCCGATCATTTCTCCGCCGCCCATTATCTGAGGGGGAGAACCGGAGCGCCGACGGCAATCGGCGAAAAGGTCATCGACGTCCAGAAATTGTGGAAGGTGATCTACAACTGGCCGGAATTCCCCGCCGACGGTTCGCAATGGGACAGGCTGTTCGCCGACGGCGCAACTTTTTCGGTCGGCGGCCTTCCGGCAAGAGTGCTGTTCTCGCCGGGCCATACGCTGGCTTCGATCACTTACGTCATCGGCGACGCCGCCTTCATCCACGACACGCTGTTCATACCGGACAGCGGCACCGCCAGGACGGACTTTCCCGGCGGCAGTGCCGAGCGGCTCTGGCACTCGATCGAGGACATCCTGGCGCTGCCGGACGAGACACGTCTGTTCGTCGGTCACGACTACCAGCCGGGCGGTCGCGAAGCGCGGTGGGAAAGCACGGTCGCGGAGCAGAAAGCCGGCAACATCCATGTTGCCGGCTGCAAGGCGGAAGCCGACTTCGTCGCGCTCCGCCAGGCCCGCGACAGGACGTTGCCGATGCCGCGGCTGATCCTGCACGCGCTGCAGGTGAACATGAATGGCGGACGCCTGCCGGAACCGGAATCCAACGGGCGGCGCTATCTGAAATTTCCGCTCGATTGCCTGTGAGGAGATGGGTCGCTGGCACTACAATGCCATTCAGACTCGGCGCCCCCCTCATCGTTCCGCGAGGGTCATCCAAGCTATTGATCCTGATTCGATTTTTGCGATGTTTGAATCCGAGAGGTCCATGCGGGAAGACGGTGGCGGCAGCCGGATGAGGAGCAGCGCAGACGCCAGCCAGTCCAGCGTCAGGGTTTTGTTCGGCGGGCTAAATGTTCATACGTGATTTGCCAAGGATCGCTCTCGGAAGATCTTTCCTCGCCGATCCAATGGAAGCTGGTGGCAGTGATCTCAGTGAAACGCCATCGAGTTTGCAGACCGCGCGAGTCATTGCCGAGCTGGACAATGTCCTTACCCTCGGCCCGCCCGATCTGGCGCGAGTGATCCCGGTTGAGCGGGTCGTTCCATATGATATGCCAGCCATCGATCCCAGGGTCGAAGATGCGCAAGGTCGTACCATACATCGTCGACGGCGCAGGGCGCTTGGGCCTGATCCAAACGTCCTGAATCGCGCGGCCTTCGAGCACCCAGCCAAAATGGCATTCGCCATCCCATTTCTGGATTGTGCCGTCGTCGAGGTAGTGGACCGAGTCCATTTCCCAGCTTCCAATTAGCCATCCATACAGGGCCATGTCTTTCGCTCGGTCGGCTGGCGGACCTTCGGATCCGAGAGCGGCCAGAAACGGAGAAATGGTCATCGTCACACTGCCTTTCGTTTTCAATAAACGAGCTCAACTGCCCGGCGCAGCCCCGGCGGCTCGTTGTCGCGCCGCCTGCCGCGAGCGCCGGGTTGTGGAATGCCGCGGTCGGCGCCGCAACATTGCCGCCACAGCTTGCAGTCTTGCGGTTTTCAGGGCTTGGGGAAAATTGCGGTAATGCCGCTATCGATGCGATCGTCTGGGGGCTACTGAGCAGTTATAGCGGCGGATCGGACATCCGCGAAGGCGCCGCGGAACCGGCAACCCGCTAATGCATGTCGCGCAAAAGTGTGCAGCGGTTTTGCGATAACGACATGCATAAAAACAAGACTCTAAAGCGCGTCGCACAAGGCCGGCCGAACGCGACGCGCTTTAGAAAAAAACGGCGGCGCCAGTTACCTGACGCCGCCGTTATTTGTTTCTACCGGAAGGCCTTACGCCGCCGGCTGCGCCTCGATGGTGCGCAGCGCCTGCGTCTGGCGCTTGGCTGCGGCCTTGACCGCGTCCTGCACCTTCTCGAAGGCGCGCACCTCGATCTGGCGCACGCGCTCGCGGCTGATATCGAACTCGGCCGACAGCTCTTCAAGCGTCAACGGCTCATCGGCGAGGCGGCGCGCCTCGAAGATGCGGCGTTCGCGGTCGTTGAGCACGGCAAGAGCGCCCGACAGCATGCCGCGCCGGTTTTCCAACTCGTCCTGCTCGATCAGCATCTCTTCCTGGCTTTCGTGGTCGTCGACCAGCCAGTCCTGCCATTCGCCGGACTCGCCTTCACTGGCCCGGATGGGCGCATTGAGCGAGGCGTCGCCCGACAGACGACGGTTCATCGACACGACTTCCGCTTCCGAGACGTTCAGCCGGGTGGCAATCTCGGTGATCTGATCGGGCTTCAAATCGCCTTCGTCGAGCGCCTGGATCTTGCCCTTCACCTTGCGCAGGTTGAAGAACAGGCGCTTCTGGTTGGCGGTGGTGCCCATCTTGACCAGGCTCCACGAGCGCAGGATGTATTCCTGGATCGAGGCCTTGATCCACCACATCGCATAGGTGGCGAGACGGAAACCGCGCTCCGGTTCGAATTTCTTGACGGCCTGCATCAGGCCGACATTGCCTTCCGAGATCACCTCACCGATCGGCAGGCCATAGCCGCGATAGCCCATGGCGATCTTGGCGACGAGCCGAAGGTGGCTGGTGACGAGCTTGTGCGCAGCCGTGGTGTCCTCATGCTCGGCATAGCGCTTGGCGAGCATGTACTCTTCCTGCGGCTGAAGCATCGGAAAGCGGCGGATTTCTTCCAGGTAGCGGCTGAGACCGCCTTCGCCGGAAACGATACTGGGTAATGACTGGGCCATGATAGCGCCCCCTCTCTATTGGAGTGATGCCCCCGAAACGCGGCGGGCATGTGGCGCGAATGCCAAAGGCACATTCGCACCAACCGACATATATAGGAACAAAACCAGAAAGACAGGCATTTGTTCAACACGAAACAGTGTGTCACGTTGAAGTGAACAGCGCCGGTCAGGTTTTCAGGTGGTTGGTTCAGAGCTTGCGGAAGCCGTCGACGAGTTCCTCCATGTCCCACGGTATCGGTGCTTCGAACCTCATCGTTAGATGGGTATCCGGATGCCGAAATGCAAGGAGGCGGGCGTGCAAAGCTTGTCGCGGAAACGTTTTTACCTTGCTTCTTAGCGGCTCGGGCAACCGATTGGCCTTGGTGCGGAAAGCCTGGCCGTATTCGGGGTCGCCAATCACCGGATGGCCGATATGGGCCATGTGGACGCGTATCTGGTGAGTGCGACCGGTTTCCAGCCGGCATTCGACTAGGCTCGCCGTGGCGAATTCCTGCTGCTGCTCGCCAAAGCGCTCAACGACGGTGAAATGCGTGACGGCGTGGCGCGCATCGTCGCGGCCTTGCGGCACCACGGCGCGGCGTACCCGGTCGGCGGCGCGGCCGAGCGGCGCGTCGACCGTCCCGGTCGGCCTTGCCGGTATGCCCCAGACCAACGCCAGATACGCGCGCTCGAGATCGCCGGTCAGGCCGTGGTCGGCAAAGGCCTCCGACAACGCCTTGTGGGCGCGATCGGTCTTGGCGACGACCATGACGCCACTGGTCTCCTTGTCGAGGCGGTGGACGATGCCCGGCCGTCTCACCCCGCCGATGCCCGACAGGCTGTCGCCGCAATGATGGATCAGCGCGTTGACCAGCGTGCCGGTCCAGTTGCCGGCGCCGGGATGCACGACCAGCCCGGCCGGCTTGTTGATGACGATCAACTCGCTGTCCTCGTAGAGGACGTCCAGCGCAATATCTTCGCCTTGCGGCGCCGCCGGTTCCGGCTCCGGCACGTCGACCGACACGCTGTCACCTTGTGCCATCTTGCGCTTCGTTTCGTCGACCTGCCTGCCGCCGATCCTGACCGCGCCCTGCTTTATCAGCATCTGTACCCGGCTGCGCGACATGTCGGGGCCGAGCCTAGCCGCCAGCCATTGGTCGAGCCGCTGGCCGGCCGCATCGGCGCCCGCCTCCAGCACGATCGGTCCGGCCCCTATTAATTGTCTGACCTCTTCGTTATGAGCGCTCATCGAAAACAGTTCCGGAATCTGCTGCCATGGCCCGGCCGCTTGCCGACGAAGACGAGGAAAAGCCGCTCGACCCCGAGGTCGAAAAGGTGCGGAGGAAGCTCGTCCGCTTCGTCGCCATCAATCTCGGCCTGCTGTTCCTCGCCCTTATGGTGGTGATAGCAGCACTTGTCTACAAAGCGCGCAACGCGCCGCCTGCCGCCCCTCCGCTAAGCAGCGACATCCAGGTGCCGATCGGCGAAACGGTCAACGGCGACATCGTGCTGCCGGTCGGCGCCAGGGTGATCAGCCAATCGCTGTCCGGCAATCACCTGTCGATCGACGCCGAGCTGCCCGACGGCAGCCGCGCCATCTTCGTTTATGACATCACCGAGCGCCGCATCGTCGGGCGTTTTTCGATCAGGAACAAATGACCGGTTTTGCCGAACACCGCAGCATTGCCACGGTCGCGCTTGTCGTCGCAAATTATGACGAGGCGATCTCGTGGTATGTCGACCGGCTGGGTTTTGTCCTCACCGAAGATGTCGATCTCGGCGGCGGCAAACGCTGGGTCACGATCACGCCGGGCAACGGGCAGGGCGCGCGGCTGCTTCTCGCCGAGGCATCCGGCGATGCGCAAAAGCACGCCGTCGGCAACCAGACCGGCGGGCGGGTCTTTTTGTTCCTCGAAACCGACGATTTTGCCCGTGACCATGCGTTGATGCTCGAAAAGGGCGTCGAATTCCGCGAGGCGCCCCGGCACGAGACCTATGGCACTGTGGCGGTTTTCGCCGATCTCTATGGAAATCTCTGGGACCTGATCGAGCCAAAACGCTAGGCTTGCAGCGGATATTTCACCGGCGCGATCGGCAGCCGTAAGCCTAGTTGCTTTTTCCCAGCCGTCAGCCTATATCGCCGGTTCTTGAACGCGCCCATCGTCTAGCGGTCAGGACACCGCCCTCTCACGGCGGGAACAGGGGTTCGATTCCCCTTGGGCGTACCAAGTCTCTCCAAGCTCTCGGCAAACCATCAATCCGATCCATCGCCTTGAGTCGCGGCGGGTTTGGCTCATTGCCGCTTCTGGCGCAGCGGAGCCGATTGCATTAGCATTGCATCGTGGGTCTTGAGGCACAGCGTTAGCGGCGCGCAGAACGTCGCGCTGAACAGGGCAGTCGATGCCACGCGGGGAGGAGCCAGATACAGAAACTACAATCGCAAGGCGTCCATCACGCTGGTCGGCACTGCCTGGAGCCGACCTGAGCTACAGCTGCCGGCGGCGGATCGTTTTGGCGAGCTCGGCGAAGGCGCCTCTCCCTCGAAGGGTGGATGCCGGGAAGGCCCTTAGCACCGGCCAGCGAAGCTGCGCGCGACGCGCATGGCTGGGCTCTAAACGCGCCATACTTTAGTTGCAGTATCGTAGCTTCTTTGCCGTTCGAATTTCTCTCGGTCATGGCTTCGCACGATACCAAGATATGCTGCGAACGACACATCCACGGCGGGGCTCAACCATTCGATCTATTCCGGCAAGCCGAAAAGTGTTTGCGCGCCTGCTATTCCTCCGAGCGGATGACTGCCCATGGCGATCATCCGCTCGGTAGTTTCTGCCTCGAACACTGTCGACGCGAGCACCGTCCGTCCCAACGGCTTGCACAGCCCTTCGATGCGGCTGACAAGATTTACAGCCTTGCCGATCGCGGTGAAGTCCAACCTGCCGGCAGTGCCGATATTCCCCCAGAGTATCTCGCCGACATGCAGGCCAATGCCATATCCGAGCTCAGGGCCGCCATTGCGGCGCCGAGTTTGGTTGAGATGATCTATCCCGGCGCGCGTGGCCTTCACGGCGCGTACCGCAGCGTCACATGCGGCATTTGCATCGCGCTCGCCAATCGGGAAAATCGCGAGGACGCCATCACCTATAAACTTGAGAACCTCACCACCAAATGCGTGCACCGCGCCGGCGACGCAATCGAACCAGGCATCAAGTACCAATACGATCTCGTCTGCATCATGAACCTCGGATAGATCGGTGAAACCTCGAAGGTCCGCGCACAGAAGCGCAGCCCGTATCGTCTCTCCCTTTAATCGACGAGAATGACCGTTGAGCACATGTGCTGCACTGCGCTTTCCCAAATATGCTTCGAGCAATGCGCGTTTCGCGGACCGTTCTGCGAGTGCGGTCATCGGAGCCGCAGCAAACCGGGAGATTTGCCGCAGCAGCTCTGACTGCGCCTCATCCGGAGTATGATCGAACGCCCACACCAAAGTCGGTGCGACACCGCCCGCTCGCTCGTCGAACACGATCGCCCGCGTTGTGCCAAGCCACTCCCGCAGCACGAGCCGGGGATCGGCATTCTGGCGGTCGGCGCCTATCCCCAAACCCTCGACCACTTCACCCCCAGACGCTCGCCAGAGCCAGATACGGCGTGAAATGATTGGGTCGGGAGCATCCTGCGCCAGCGCGCCGGCGATGATCGGCAAGCCGTCTTCCAGCAAATGCGTTGAGAGCTGCAATAGAAGTCGCCCACCGTCGCCAATATGCGCGGCGTCGTCCAGAAGGAATGAAAGCGACTTTGCGAGAAGCATCGGTAGAAGGTCACTCGGCTCCGGCTTATGCTTACGCCTCGAACATCTTCTTGCAACTCCCCATATTCGCTTCAATCATGCACGGCATTCGATGCGGATGTGACCTGGAGTGAGCGATGGCGGAATCGGTTTACACAGAAATTGAGGTCGCCGCGCCACAAGCGACCGTGTTCGCGCTTTTGACGGATCCGGACCAGATCGTGCGATGGATCGGGACCGAAGCGAATTTGGATGCATCGCCGGGCGGTCTGTTCCTCGTCAATGTCGGTGGTCGCCATATGGCGCGCGGTGAGTTCACCGAGGTGATCCCGGTCCACCGTCTTGCCTACAGTTTTGGCTGGGAAGACAACGAGACAGTGCCGCCCGGCTCCAGCCATGTCGAGATCGACCTGATCGCGAGGGATGCGGGGACACTGATCCGCTTCACGCACAGCGGACTGCCGAACGCAAAGGAGCGTGACAGCCACCGAAGGGGATGGGAGCACTACCTCTCAAGGCTGAAGATCACTGCCGATGGGGGACATGTCGATCCCGATGTGCCGATGAAGAATATGTGATTTTCATCTAAGGGCCACGGATGCCCGTAATCCGAACCAGGCGCGGCATGCGTCAACGAGGCCCCTTTGACCTGCCGTCGCCAAACCGGCCGCTCGGGAAACCCAGCGACCTGCGGGCCGCCGCACCATTACAGCTGCCGGCGACGGATCGTTTCAGCGAGCTCGGCGAAGGCGTCCGCGATCCCGGTGCCGCTCTTGGCGCCTGCGTGGAGTTCTTGAAACTCAGCGCTTCTGGCGCAACGTCTCGGATTGAATTAGCATCCGTTCATCAAAGCTCCGGCCGCACTCCTGCAGGATGCGGAATGCGGAGCGCAGGCGAGCGAGGCCGGGCGCGGTCACATGCCGGGCGCCGATCCAAGCGCGACTGGGCATCCGAACTTCCGTTCGGCGGCAAGACGGCGTGGCCGGGAGGAGTCAGATGCAAAAACTACAATCGCAAGGCGTCCATCACATCACGCTGGTCGGCGCCGGACGTCAGACCTCGATCGATTTCTGGGAGGGCGTGCTCGGCATGCCTTTCATCTTCGAGCAGCCCAACCTCGACAAGCCAAGCGAAAGCCATCTCTATTTCGATCCGGGCGACGGCCGGCTGATCACCGTCTTCACCGACGAGAGCCGCACGCCGGTCAAGCGGCGCACGCCGACCGATACGGGCTGCGTCCATCACATCGCTTTCGCGGTGTCGCGCGTCACCTTCTTGCAGGCGGTCGCCCGGCTCAACGAGCGTGAAATCAAGCACAGCGGCGTCAAGGATCGCGGTTTCATGGATTCGATCTACTTCGAGGATCCGCTCGGCCTGCTAATCGAGCTCGCCTCCTACCGTTTCGAGCCGCCGGCGGGCTTCACCCATGCCGACGTGCTGATGCAGGCGCACAAGATCCGCGTCGCGCGCGGCGATTACAACATCGCCGAAGTGCACCTTGCCGATGCGATCCAGGCGCTTGTCGAGCACTTGCGCGCAACCTTGTCGGAGGATCGCGCACCGAAAAATCCATACTGACGACACGCCAAACAAAGGGAGGACATAATGGCAAAGACAGCAACGAAGAGTGCGAAAAAGCCCGCCGCCAAGGCAGCCAAACCAGGAGCGAAGCCGGCGGCCAAAGCCGCCGCCAAGTCAGCGGCGAAAGTGGCAAAGCCGGCGACGAAGGTCTCCGGCAAAAAGCCCGCGAAGGCCAAGGCGAAGCCTGCGAAAAAGCCGGCGCTCACGCTCAGCATGCTGAAGCCCAGCGTCAACAATATGAGCGTTCGGGTGTTTGCACGCGCCGCCGGGCTCGATCATTCCGAAACCGACGTTTGGGGCCTCACGCGCTCGCCCGAATATATGGCGCGAAACCCGGCCCATCTTACGCCGATGATCGAGGACAAGGGCCTGCCGAGAGGTGTCTTGTGGGAAAGCTGCGCCATCATGCAGTATCTCGCCAACAAGCACGGGCTGGAGAAATTATATCCCAAGGCGCCGGCCAAGCGGGCAATGATCGACAGCGCCATGTTCTACCTGATCGGCACGCTCTACCCCTATGTGGCGCGCGCCACATATCCTGTACTGAATTTCCCGCAATATGCCGGCGAGGTCGGCCACAGCGACGCTCATCCCGACAAGAAGTCGGAAGCCCAGAAGGCCGCTATAGAAGCGATAGCCGAGCCGCTGGAGGTGTTTCACAGCTTCTTCAGGAACGGCAAGCCGTTCATCGGCGGCAAGAACCCGTCGATCGCCGACATCCGTTTGGCGGCGACGCTCGAGTTCCTCGCCGTCATCGACTACGCGCTGCCCCAATGGGCAAAAGACTATATGGCGGCGATCGAGAAGAAGCTCGGCAAGGCCTATGCCGACCCGGCCGCCGACGTGCGCGGCTATATCGCCTATGTGCGGTCGCAGGCCAACGCCTGAGGCACAAGCCAATAGCGGTCGTCCGCACGTCTGCAGGAGCCGGTAATGAACTGGGGATTTTCTTAATCTCCCCTGTTTGCACGATGTGGGGAGCTTAAGGTTTCGTTAACCTAAACCCTTTCTACTGAATCCACCTCCAGCCCGCGACCACGGATGTACTGGCGCGGATGGAAAGCAAAGGTCGGCTGCGCGCCGGCCTTTTGCTTATTTCAGCCCCTGTCGAAGTTGCGCCAGACGGCGTTTCACGACGCCTGCATGGCTGATGAAACGCGTCGCCGCCATCTTGTCATCGCCGCTGTCGGCCCTACCATCGAAGTTCGTCCCGTCCTCGAGGGCGGTTCAAGGACAGAGGCCCTGCCATGAAAAGCATTGCTGGAATGATGGTGATTGCAGGCGCCATGCTGGTGGGCGCAACCGGTCAATCGAATGCAGCGACGCTCAACACCATGCCCGAGGTCGGGGCTGCCATCCAGGCGTGCTGGACCCCTCCGGCGAATGCCGGGAATTCCACCGTCACCCTGAGCTTCAGCTTCAGGCGCGATGGCACGCTGATCGGCCGGCCCAAGCCGACCGCCATCCGCGTCGCCGGCGAGGAGAAGACGCGCCAAGCTTTTGTCGACGCGGCGGTCGCGGCCGTGGACCATTGCCTGCCGTTGAGCTTTTCACCGGCGCTGGCTCAAGGCATCCCGGGCAAGGTGTTCACTCTGCAATTCAACTCGCCCAAACAAGAACAGGTTGCACCGCGAGTGAAGGCTTCGCCTTGATCTTTTCCGACAACCGGATTCCACTTTTCGGGACCTAATGCATGTCGCGCAAAAGTGTGCAGCGGTTTTGCGACAACGACATGCATTAGACAAGAACCTAAGCGCGTCGCATGAGGCCCGGTCGACCGCGATGCGCTTTAGTGGCGCCTTCGTCTCGCCTCGACATGTCGCGCCAGTTCCGGCATCTCGAAGACATAGTCGCTCCAGGCCGATTCCGGTATCTGGCCGGCAAGATAGCACTCCAGCAAAAGCCCCTGCTCGTGGTCGAGTGGCCTCGGTGCGCGTTCATGGTCCAACCCAAGTGAATGGAACAGATTCCTGGTCAGGTCCGCGACAGTGAAGTGGATCGACATTTGCGGTCTCCTCCTTTGGCCGCTCAACGCCGATCCCAGGGCTAAGGTTTCAGCAACGGCCGGCCGGTAACGCCGGATTGATCGCGATGCCGAACCCGCCGCGCGTATCAAACTTCGCCGTGGCGGGCGTCCGCCGGCGTTGCTGCCGGTTCGTCTCAATCTTGAAATAAAAATGTAATATTGAATTTACACGAGTGGATCTAATACACTAGAGCTAAAGTCTCTGGTGGCGGTTTGATCTACTTCAATTAGGAAAAACTGATTTAGATAGTACTTATCCGTAGTCGACAAAGAAATCCTGTTCTCGGTGCAACAAGGATAATGGTCGTTCCAGTGACACGCTTCTGGCCCCTCACGATTCTGATGCTGGTGTCGGCAATAGCCGTTGCGCTCGGCACATCCTTCTCCTACGCGGATAGCTGCGGTGCCATCAGGAGCCAATTGCTTTCGGCGGGGCGCAGCGGCGGGACCAGCCCCGAGCTTGCCCAACTGCGCCGGCAACTCGCCGCGATTCAAAAGCTTGAGAGACAACGCAGATGCACGGCGAAAACGGCCGGCTTCTTCTTCAATCCCTGCGCCGACCTGGTCAGCAGCAAGGCGGAGGTGCAACGGCAGATCGCCAGACTGTCGAATTCGAGCAGGGACACGTCCAGATTGAAGGCCAGGTTTGTCGCGCTGGGCTGCGCCGCCCCCGCTGCCAAGAAACAGCCGGCGCAGCAACGCACGGCACCCAAGGCCCAGTCCGCAGGCACAACAATTGGCGGCAATCGGATGCTGTTTTGCGTTCGCTTGTCGGACGGATATTTCTTCCCCGCGCCAAAATCGCAGTTCGCCAAGGGCGACGATCTGAAGGAAACGGTCGATCAGTGTCGCTACATCTGCGACGATGCCGGCGTCGACCTCTATACGCTGAGCGACGCCACTCGCGAGACCGAGGAGATGGTCGCGCTCGAGTCGGGAAAACCCTATGTGGAGCTACCTGCCGCGTTCCGGTACCGCGACGACGCGAACTTCAAGGCCTGCGACGTCAAGCGCTATTACCGGCGCGTCGCCGAGCTCAGGGCACGAACCGTGACACCGGCCAACATGAGCAACGCCATCATTCCGTTGCCGACGGCAAAGCCGGATCTTGGCGTCGTCGCGGAAATTCCTGAATCCGGGATCGAAACTGCCGGTGCCGCTCTCGCAGGGGCAAAAACGCCGGTTTTCGAGGTGCCAGGGATTGCCCAGCATCAGTCGATCGAGAAAGCGATCGGCGCGCGGCCGGTGAGAGTGGTCGGGCCGGCCTTTTTCCCGGCGGACTGACCAGGGCGGGCGATGTTCCGAGACGGCTGGCCGGATAGCCGCTTCAAGGCCTGGAGCCGTACGCATCGACGGACGTCGGCTGGTTATTCGCAGACCATGCGGGCCCGTTTGCCGGGCTCGCTGACATTCTTGCAAGTTAGCGGCTTCGTCGGCTCCGGCGACAGCATGGGCGGGTTGTTGGTGATCCTCCTCCGAGGCGTTGCAACGGAAGCCGCGCTCCTGCGCACCGCCGGCCTTTTCGGCGTTTGCGGCGCCACTGGAAAGACGTCGGTCTCCAGTTGCGACTGTTCGGCTTGCGCCTGCGGCGAAGGCCTGTCCCAGAAACGGCGAACATCGAGCGGCTTGGGAATGATGACGGTGCCGTCATAGCTGCGCGCGCAGCCGCTTCCCAGAGGCAGCGCCAGGCACAGGAAGACAGGCAGAATCCGTCGAGACATCAGCAATACCCCTGCAAGCTTATAACGCTGCTTCGGCCTAACCGACAACCGGCGGAATAGGGCGAAGGGAGTAGATACCGTGAAGTAGAGTCGTCGCACTTCCAGTCGAAGGCGTTGCTCGAAGATCGAGCGCCGGGTCGGGCGCGGATGGAGGTCCAGCGCGAGTTAGAACCTTGCGATTCGTCAACGCTTCCAGCGTAAGGCCATGGTGCGATCGCACCATACCAAAGCTGCGCTCAGTGGCGACAATGGGATATTCGAAGTTCCGCTCCTCCAGTTACGGGCGGGAGCAGCGACCGCCGGCAAGAAACAGGGTCAGATTTACCCCAACGGACCTGTTTCGGCGATGGCGCGGCCATGACACGTTCTGGCTGCATGCAACGCGCTCCCGTCCGGCTTTTTTCTTTTAAAGCCGGTGGCTACGATCGCCGAGCAGACGATGCCGGCCGGAATTCACGCAAGCTGCTGATTCCAGCGGCAAACCGCGGCCCATGCCGACAAAGCCCGCGGCCGCTCCTTCTTAACCCGGCTGGGCGCCGTTACCGGAGCGACATGAAACTGTCATGCGACTGTAATAATCGGGGGCTATTGGCCTCAGCGGGCGCCGGAGGAATGGCGCCGAGAGACCATATTCCGAACAGGAGCAGGCCACATGAGACATTTCATCCGCTCGGCGGCCGTTGCGATTGCAATGGCTGCGGCGACGACCACCCTCACCCTGTCCGCCGCGCTCGCCGCGGACATCTCCGGCGCCGGCGCCACCTTCCCCTACCCGATCTATGCGAAGTGGGCCGACACCTACAAGAAAGACACCGGCGTTGGCCTTAACTACCAGTCGATCGGTTCCGGCGGCGGCATCAAGCAGATCAAAGCCAAGACCGTTACCTTCGGCGCTTCGGATGCGCCGCTCAAGGGCGACGAGCTTGAAGCGACCGGACTGGCTCAGTTCCCGATGGTGATGGGCGGCATCGTTCCCGTCGTCAATCTCGAAGGCATCAAGCCCGGCGAGTTGGTTCTCGACGGCCCGACGCTGGCCGACATCTTCCTCGGCAAGATCACGAGCTGGGATGACGAAGCGATCAAGAAGCTTAATCCGGACGTCAAGCTGCCTTCGCAGGCGATCGCGGTCGTTCACCGTTCCGATGGTTCGGGCACGACGTTCAACTTCACCTATTACCTCGGCGACGTCAGCGCGGACTGGAAAGAAAAGGTCGGCGTCGACAAGGCCGTGGAATGGCCGGTCGGCATCGGCGCCAAGGGCAACGAGGGCGTTGCCAACAACGTCTCCCAGACCGGCGGCGCGATCGGTTATGTCGAATATGCCTACGCCAAGCAGAACAAGCTCACCCACACCGATATGATCAACAAGGACGGCAAGAAGGTCGAGCCCGCCGCGGCGGCGTTCTCGGCGGCAGCGGCCAATGCCGACTGGAGCTCGCAGCCGGGCTATGGCGTCATCCTCGCCAACGAGCCGGGCGCCGAGTCCTGGCCGATGACGGCGGCAACGTGGATCCTGCTCTACAAGAAGCCGGATGATGCCGCGACCACCGGCGAAGCGCTCAAATTCTTCGCCTGGGCATACGACAAGGGCGACGAGATGGCCGGCGAGCTGGACTACGTTCCGATGCCCGACAAGGTGGTTGAGAGCGTCAAGGCCATGTGGGCCAAGGAAGTCGTCGGCGACGACGGCAAGCCGCTCTACTCGGCTATGTAATCTCCTCCAGGGAGGGCGTCGATGGCGCCCTCCCTGTTGCCTTCAATCGCGAGGACCCAATGACCATCGCTTCCGATGCCATGCCATCATCTGCAGCAGCCCGGGCCAGGGAAGCTACGGTGCGGCGCTTCGCGCTCACAGATGCCATATTCCGCGGACTCACCCGCGCTTCCGCAATTCTTGTGCTGGTCATCCTCGGCGGTGTCGCGATCTCGCTGTTTGCCGGCTCGTGGCAGGCGCTGTCGTCCTTCGGTTTCTCCTTCCTGACGACTGAAAGCTGGAATCCGGTCACGGAAAAATTTGGCGCACTGGCGCCGATCTACGGCACCCTGGTCACGGCGGCCATCGCCATCCTGATCGCGGTTCCGATCGGCATCGGCATTGCAGTCTTTCTCACCGAGCTCTGCCCGCGCCCGCTCAGGCGCCCGATCGGCATAGCGGTCGAGCTGTTGGCCGGCATTCCTTCGATCATCTACGGCATCTGGGGCCTGTTCGTGTTCGCGCCATTCCTGCAGACGACGATACAGCCCTTCATCATCAACATCTTCCATGGCGTGCCGGGACTATCCAGCCTTTTCGCCGGCCCTCCTTACGGCATCGGCCTTCTGACCTCGGCGCTGATCCTCGCCATCATGGTGTTGCCCTTCATCACCTCGATCACCAAGGATGTCTTCGATACGGTGCCGGCGGTGCTGAAGGAATCGGCCTATGGCATCGGTTGCACGACCTGGGAAGTGACCCGGCGCGTGGTCATTCCCTATACCCGCATCGGCATCATGGGCGGCGTCATGCTTGGCCTCGGCCGGGCGCTCGGCGAGACCATGGCGGTGACCTTCGTCATCGGCAACGCCCACCGCATCAGTGCCTCCCTGTTCGCGCCGGGCACGACGATCTCGGCGACCATCGCCAATGAATTCACCGAGGCCGACGGCGACCTCTACACCTCCTCGCTGGTTTCGCTCGGCCTGATCCTCTTCGTCATCACCTTCCTGATCCTTGCCGCCGCCCGCTATATGCTGATGCGGATCGACGCCCGTACGGGAGCCTGACCGATGTCGCCATCCTCATCGCTCCACAGCCGCCGCAAAGCCAGGAATTCGGTGATGATGGCGCTTTGCGTCGTCGCCGCCGGCATCGGGCTTGCCTGGCTGGCGCTCATCCTCGGCGCACTGGTCTATAAGGGCACAGCCGGGCTTTCGTTCGCGGTCTTCACCGAGATGACGCCACCACCGGGCGAGGCCGGCGGCCTGCTCAATGCCATCGCGGGCAGCCTGCTGATGACGATCATCGCCGTTGTCGTCGGCACGCCGATCGGCGTGCTGGCGGGGACCTACATGGCCGAGTATGGACGCTTTTCGCGCATCACCACCGTCGTCCGCTTCATCAACGACATCCTGTTGTCGGCGCCGTCGATCATCATCGGCTTGTTTGTCTATGAGCTGATGGTGCGGCCAATGGGACATTTCTCGGCCATTGCCGGCGCCGTTGCGCTTGCCATCCTGGTCATTCCGGTGGTCGTGCGCACCACTGAAGACATGCTCAACCTGGTGCCGAACGCGTTGCGTGAAGCCGGTGCCGCGATCGGCGCGCCACGCTGGGTGGTGATCCGTTCGGTCGCCTACCGCGCCGCATTGTCCGGCATCGTCACCGGCATATTGCTGGCGATAGCACGCATTTCCGGCGAGACGGCGCCGCTGCTCTTCACCGCGCTCAACAACCAGTTCTGGAGCAGCAATATCAACGCGCCGATGGCCAGCCTGCCGGTGACCATCTTCCAGTTCGCTCTCAGCCCTTACGAGGAATGGCAGCAACTGGCGTGGACCGGCGCACTCATAATCACCCTGACGGTTCTGGGCTTGAGCATCCTCGCCCGCAGCCTTACCGGACGCAGAGAGGACAGATGACACAGATGTTGTCCCCAGACATGACGATGGCCGAAACGGTCGCCGAGAAGACGAAGATCGAGGTCAAGAATCTCAACTTCTACTACGGCCAGAGCAAGGCGCTGAAGGACATCAGCCTGTCGCTGCCTGAGCGCAGTGTCACGGCCTTCATCGGCCCTTCCGGCTGCGGGAAATCGACGCTGCTGCGTGTGTTCAACCGCATCTATGAGCTCTACCCAAAACAGACGGCCGAGGGCCAGGTGCTGCTCGACGGCAAGAACATTCTCGACCGGTCGCAGGATCTCAACCTCCTCAGGACCAAGATCGGCATGGTGTTCCAGAAGCCGACGCCGTTCCCGATGTCGATCTACGAGAACATCGCCTTCGGCGTCAGGCTCTACGAGAACCTCGGCAAGTCCGAGATGGACGGCCGCGTCGAACAGGCGTTGAAGCGCGCCGCGCTGTGGAGCGAGGTCAAGGACAAGCTCAACGCCAGCGGCTTGAGCCTGTCCGGCGGCCAGCAGCAGCGGCTCTGTATCGCCCGCACGGTGGCCGTGAAGCCGGAAGTCATTCTGCTCGACGAACCGGCTTCGGCCCTCGACCCGTTGTCGACCGCCAAGATCGAGGAACTGATCGACGAGTTGCAAGCCGACTACACGATCGTCATCGTAACCCACAACATGCAGCAAGCGGCGCGCGTGTCGCGCCAGACCGCCTTCATGTATCTGGGTGAGCTGGTCGAGTTCGACCGGACCGAGAAGATCTTCACGTCACCCCGCGAGAAGCGCACGCAGGACTACATCACTGGCCGCTTCGGCTGAGCCGTTCCGATCATGCATATGAGGACAGGACCATGGGCGAACACACAGTCGCTTCTTTCGACGAGGATCTCGAGCAGATCAGCAAGCTGATCCGCGACATGGCCGACCTCGCCGGTTCGATGGTCGGCGGGGCGACCAAGGCCCTGTTGAATTCCGACAACGTGCTGGCGCAACGCGTCGTTTCCGACGACGCCATCATGGATGCGCGTCAACGCGAACTGGACGACCGCGCCATCACCCTGATCGCCAAACGCCAGCCGATGGCCCACGATCTTCGCCATGTGGTCGGAGCGATCCGCATGGCGGGCGACCTCGAACGCATCGGCGACCTTGCCAAGAATATCGCCAAGCGCGTGAGTGCGGTCAGCCTCAGCGCCACGCCGCGGGACCTGTCGCATTCCATCGACGCGATGGCGCAGCTGGTTCTCATCCAGGTGCAGGGTGTCATCGAGGAATATGCTGCAGGCGATGCGGCCGCGTTGGCCAAGCTGCGTGCCGCCGACGAGCGCATCGACGTCAAATACACCTCCGTGTTCCGCGAGCTGTTGACCTACATGATGGAAGATCCGCGCAACATCACCGCTTGCACGCACCTGCTGTTCTGCGCCAAGAATCTGGAGCGGATCGGCGACCATGTCACCAACATCGCCGAAAATGCGTATTATGTGCTGACCGGCGAGCAATTGCCGGTCAATCGTCCGAAGCAGGACGAAACGACAATGTCCGCACCGGTGACATGATGGGGGTGCCCAGCCGATGATCGCACCACGCATAATGGTGGTGGAGGACGAGGAGCCGTTGGGTGTGCTGCTCCGCTACAATCTCGAATCCGAAGGCTACCAGGTCGAGGTGGTGACACGCGGCGACGAAGCCGAGATCCGTTTGCAGGAGAATGTGCCCGACCTTTTGGTGCTCGACTGGATGATACCAGCGGTTTCCGGCATCGAGCTCTGTCGTCGGCTGCGGGTGCGCCCCGAAACCGAGCGGCTACCGATCATCATGCTGACCGCGCGCGGCGAGGAGAGCGACCGGGTGCGCGGTCTTTCGACCGGCGCCGACGACTATCTGGTCAAACCGTTTTCGACACCGGAATTCATGGCCAGGGTCAAGGCGCTGCTGCGGCGCGCCAAGCCGGAAGTGCTGTCCAGCGTGCTGAAGGTCGGCGACATCGTTCTCGATCGCGAATCGCACAGGGTCTATCGCAAGAAGAGCGAAATCAGGCTCGGGCCGACCGAATTCCGGCTGCTCGAGTTCATGATGCGGCATCCGGGCCGTGTCTTCTCGCGCAGCCAGTTACTCGATAATGTCTGGGGCGAGACAATCTACATCGACGAACGCACCGTCGACGTGCATGTCGGGCGGCTGCGCAAAGCCGTCAACAACGGCCGGATGCCGGATGTCATCCGCACCATCCGCGGTGCCGGCTATGCGATCAGGGAAGATTGACCCGCCTGGTCAGGCTACGTTCTTTCTGACGCTGGGCCTCATTTGCGCGCCCGGCGCGAAAATCTCCTGGTCGACGAAGCTTAACGCCCGCATCGCGCAGCCTTCGCGGATCAGCGGCAATTCGTTCGGCTCTGTATCGAAGGAGATCGAGCCTGAATGCTGGCCGCCGGCGGTCTGGGCGATTGCCTTCCGCAAGGCCGGCTCGATCAGATCGAAGGCGGCGGCACTGGCGCCGACCATCGCGACCGGTGCCGGATCGATCAGCGCGAACAGCGAGCCGAGACCGAAACCCAGCGCTTCGCCGGCCTTGCGGTAGGCCTCGCGTTCCGGCCCATCTTTCTCGCGCGCCCGGGCCGCCAGTGCTCGCATGTCGGCGTCGCTGACGTCGGCGACCGGTTCGCTGTCTTCGCTCATCTGCCTGGCGTTGCGCCAGATGGCGTAGTTGCCGGCATAGGCCTCGATGCAGCCGCGCCGCCCGCAACGGCAGAGCGCGCCGCCCGGACGATGGATCATGTGGCCAAATTCGCCGCCCGAGGAATGCGTCCCGGTGAACAGTTCGCCCTTCAGCACCAGCCCCATGCCGATGCCATGCGAAAGCAGGATGGCGATGAAGTCGTCGCGATAGCGATCCAGATTGCGCCAGCGCAAAGCCACCGCCATCATGTTGCAGTCGTTCTCCACCGTTGCCGGGGTGCCGAATTCGTCCTCCAGCATGTCGGCAAAGGCGATGTCGGTCTGCGGCGTGATCGGCGACCACAGCATGGCGCGTGCAGGGGAGTCGGTAATGCCCTGAATCGCCAGGGCGATGCGGGCGACACTGCGGACGTCAAGGTCTGGATCCTGCAGCCGGCGCCGGACGATGGCCATGCATTCACGGATCAACTCGTCGCGCGGCATGGTCAGCGTGTCCAGCCGGCGCTGTTCCTCGGCGATCACCTGTCCCGTATAGTCGATAATGGCGGCCGACAGGAAATTCAGCGACAACACCACGGTCAGCACCGCCGCCGCTTCCGGATTGAGGGCGAGGCCGACCTGCGGACGACCGCGTTTCAACGAAACGGGCTCACTTGCCTTGCTCTCGGCGAGGATGCCTTCCCGTATCAGGTCGGAAGAGATCGCCGATATGGTCGAATGACTGAGGCCGGTGGTAGCTGCGATCTCAGTACGCGATGGCTGGCCGGCCCGGCGCACCGCCGAGATCACCATCGCCCGGTTGCGCCGGCGCAAATCGTCATGGCGGATTCCGACCGACATTGGTTTGCTTTCCTCCCGGTTGCCCGCGGCCGCTCATGAACCGGAAGCCGTCGGTAATGTCCGACAAATAGTGTCGGATGCAGGCAAATAGTGTCAGATGCAGGTGGCGCTGTCATCGTTTATTCCGACGCTCGAAAAAACTCGCAGAGTCATCAAAATCCATCAGAATCGATGTTGACAGCAGCAGGAGATCGGGCCAGTATTTTTTCGAGGCTCGAAAAAATTAGAGCTTCTAAGCTGGTCTTTGAGCCAATTGATCACGCCGTACGCGGCGCAGGGAGGATATGATGAAGAAATTCACGACCGCCATTCTGGCGGGTGTCGCCATGACGCTGGCGCTGGCGTCGGTGGCGCAGGCTAAAGACAAGGTCATCGGCGTTTCCTGGTCGAACTTCCAGGAAGAGCGCTGGAAGACCGACGAGGCCGCAATGAAGGCGGCCATCGAGGCCGCAGGCGACAAGTATATTTCCGCCGACGCACAGTCCAACCCCGGCAAGCAGCTCACCGACGTCGAGAGCCTGATCTCGCAGGGCGCCAACGCACTGATCATCCTGGCGCAGGATGCCTCGGCCATCGGGCCGGCCGTGCAAAAGGCGCTGGACGAAGGTATTCCGGTTGTCGGCTACGACCGGCTGATCGAGAACAAGGACGTCTTTTACCTGACCTTCGACAACAAGGAAGTCGGCCGCATGCAGGCCCGCGAAGTCTTCAAGGTGAAGCCGGAAGGCAACTACGTCTTCATCAAGGGTTCGGGTTCCGATCCGAATGCCGATTTCCTGTTTGCCGGTTCGATGGAGGTGCTGAAGGAGGCCATCGACGGCGGCAAGATCAAGAATGTCGGCGAGGCCTATACCGACGGCTGGCTGCCGGCCAACGCTCAGAAGAACATGGAACAGTTCCTGACCGCCAACGACAACAAGGTCGATGCCGTGGTCGCCGCTAATGACGGCACTGCCGGCGGCGTCGTCGCCGCGCTGACGGCGCAAGGGCTGGCCGGATCGGTTCCGGTTTCGGGCCAGGACGGCGACCACGCCGCGCTGAACCGCATCGCGCTCGGCACACAGACCGTGTCGGTGTGGAAGGATGCGCGCGAGCTCGGCAAGAATGCCGCCGAGATCGCCTCGCAACTGGCCGACGGCAAGCAGATGACCGACATTGCCGGCGTGAAGGATTTCACCACGCCCGGCGGCAATACCGTCAAGTCGCTGTTCCTGACCCCGGTCGCCATCACCAAGGACAACCTCAACGTCGTCATCGACGCCGGCTGGATCAAGAAAGAAGAGGTCTGCGCCGGCGTGACGGCTGGCACTGTTGCAGTCTGCAACTGAGCCGACGTTTCCGAGAAGTCCGAACGCCGCGGCCGCTCGCCGCGGCGTTTTTTCAACAAGAGTTGTTTTTCCGCTTCCGGCGGATAACTTCTAGGCTGCTTCCGGCATCCGCGGCAGACGGCAACCCGGCGGGAGAAACATCATGACCGACACGACGTCCAACACGCCGGTCGACAACACGGCAGACCGGGCACGGGAATCCGAGCTCGGCATCGTTGCCCGATTTCTCAAGGCAACCGAACTCGACACGCGCATGCTCGGCATGGTCGGCGCGCTGCTGGTCATCTGGGTCGGCCTGCATGTCATTTCTAGCGTACGGCTCGGCGTCAATCCGTTCGACTTCGACAGCCGGACCTTCCTGACGCCACGCAATCTCTGGAACCTGTCGGTGCAGACTTCGGCCGTGGCCATAATGGCCGCCGGAATGGTGCTGGTTATCGTCATGCGCAATATCGACCTGTCGGTCGGCTCCGCCGAAGGCCTGATCGGCGTGGTCATGGGTTTTGCGCAGGTGCATTTCCTGGTGCGAATGGTCGGTCTGCAATTAGGCAACCCCTGGATCTGGATCCTGGCACTGGCCATCGGCCTGGCGCTTGGCCTTCTGATCGGAGCGTTCCAGGGATACATCATCGCTTATCTCGAGGTGCCGGCCTTCATCGTGACGCTGGGCGGCCTTCTGGTCTGGCGGGGTGCCGCATGGTGGGTCGTCAGTGGGCAGACGATTGCGCCGCTGGATGCCACTTTCCAGCTGATGGGCGGCGGACCGACGGGTTCGATCGGCGCGCGATGGAGCTGGATCGTCGGAATTGTCGCGTGCCTGGCGGTTGTGTTCATGCTGCTCAACGGGCGGGTGCAGCGCAAGCGGTTCCGCTTCCCGTTACGCCCGATCTGGGCCGAGACGTTCCTCGGGGCCGTCACTTGCCTTGTCATCATGGGCGCCATATGGCTTGCCAATTCCTATCCTTGGCCGGTCGGCATCGTGAACAGATATGCGGCGGCCAACAATATAACCGTTCCCGAAGGCGGGCTGTTCATCGCCCATGGCATCGCCATACCCGTGCTGATGGCTGTAGCCGTAGGGCTGATCATGACCTTCATCGCCAAGCGTACCCGTTTCGGCCGCTATGTCTTCGCCATCGGCGGCAATCCGGAAGCAGCCAACCTTGCCGGTATCAACACGCGCTGGGTGACCATGAAGGTGTTCATGATCATGGGCGTGCTGGCGACGATCGCCGCAGCGATCTCGTCAGCCAGGCAGAACTCGTCGACCAATGCGCTGGGCACGCTGGACGAGCTCCTGGTCATCGCGGCGGCGGTGATCGGCGGCACGTCGCTCGCCGGCGGCTCCGGCACAGTGCTCGGCGCCATGCTCGGCGCGCTTTTGATGCAGTCGCTGCAGTCCGGCATGGTGCTGCTCGGCATCGATTCGCCGCTGCAGAGCATCGTTGTCGGAGCCGTGCTGGTGGTCGCGGTGTGGCTCGATACCGTCTATCGCAAACGGGTCTGAGCATGATCCCGCAAGGTGGAAACCGGTTTTCGTACAACTTGGTGCTCAAGCAGGACCTCTAGGGAGGAAGGACGAGCATGGCAGACAAAACCGCTCCCACGGGCACGCCGCTGATCGACATGCGCAACATCTCCATCGCTTTCGGCGGCATTCGCGCCGTCGACGATGCCTCTGTCGACCTTTTCCCGGGCGAGGTGATGGCTTTGCTCGGTCACAACGGTGCCGGCAAATCGACGTTGATAAAAATCCTGTCCGGCGCCTACAAGCGCGATGCGGGCCAGATTTTCGTCAACGGCGAGGAGGCTTCGATCTCCAATCCCCGCGACGCCAAGAAGTACGGCATCGAGACGATCTACCAGACGCTGGCGCTGGCCGACAATGTCGATGCGGCCGCCAACCTGTTTCTCGGCCGCGAGCTGATGACCGGCTGGGGTACGCTCGACGACGTCGCCATGGAGGCCGAGGCGCGCAAGGTGATGGGCAGGCTCAATCCGCGTTTCCAACGCTTCAAGGAGCCGGTGGTAAAGCTTTCGGGCGGCCAGCGGCAGTCGGTGGCGATCGCCCGCGCCATCCTGTTCAATGCTCGCATCCTGATCATGGACGAGCCGACGGCGGCACTCGGGCCGCAAGAGACGGCGCAGGTCGGCGAACTGGTCAGGCAGCTCAAGGCCGACGGCATCGGCATCTTCCTGATCAGCCATGATATTCACGACGTGTTCGAGCTTGCCGACCGTGTCTGCGTCATGAAGAACGGTCGGGTTGTCGGAACGGCGCGCACAACCGATGTCACCCAGGACGAGGTGCTCGGCATGATCATCCTCGGCAAGTGCCCACCCGGCGCCATTCCGGGGCCGGGCGCGCTGAAGATCGCCGCATGAACGAGAATTAGCCGGCTAATCACAAGCCGCCAAAATGTGCCAGCCGTCACCATGCTTTGGCCTCGCCATTGTGTTGGCGTCGGGACTTGCCCATAAAGATGCCGAACCGTCCACGGGACGTATCAGCACTTGAAGAAGCTTTTTCCGACCGTCGCTTTTATCGCCGTCGCGCTGATCAGCCTGACGATGGCGGGTTTTGCCTATTTTGCCACCCAGGAGGCGGCCCGCATTAAATTCGAGGCGACGGCAGACGACGCGCTTAACCGGATCGAAAGCCGCATCGACCTGGACCTGTCGCTGCTGCGTTCGACCCGGGCGCTGTTCGACGCACGCAATGGCGGTATCTCGCAGGGCGAGTTCAAGGCTTTCTTCAACGCGCTCGACATCGACAATAATTTCGCCGGCCTGCGCGGCATCGGTTTCCTCCGCCTGGCGAAAACTGGCAACGAGGCGGCGGTCGAGCGCGACATCCTGCACGATCACGGCGCAAGCCATCCGATCTATCCCGACACGAACTTACCGTGGCGTACGCCCATCGTGCTGTTCGAACCGCTGGATCCGTCCAACAAATCCAGCATCGGCTACGACATGTTCACCGGGCCGGCGCGGCGCGAGGCGATCGAAAAGGCGATGGCCGACGACCAGCAGCACGCCAGCGGGCTCGTGCAGTTCGGCAAGGATACGGGTGCCGCGCAGACCTTTACCGGGTTCCTCGTCTTCGTCCGGCTCAATGTCGAAACCGCGCCGGACGCCGTGAACGCGACGAGATCCTCGACTGCCGGCTTCCTTTATGCGGCCTTCCGCGCCCGTGATCTGTTCCAGGCTGCGCTCAGCCGGGCACCATTGCTGCCGGTCAACACCGAGATCTATGACGGCACGGTGGACAGCGACAACCTGCTGTTCCAATCGGAAACGCCGCCTGTTTCGAGCCTCGGCGACAGGCTGCTGGTCACCCGCAAGATCACCGTCGCCGGCCGGCCGTGGGTCGTCCTGTTCAGGCCGACAAGTGCTTTCTCGCAACCTTCCTCGCGCGCCATCCCGGTGATGCTCGGATTGTTCGGACTGCTGCTTGCGGGCGCCATCGCGCTGGTGGCCCGCTATCAGGAGCGGGCCTATGAGGCGGTTTCGCTGCTTCACGAAACGACCGAAAAGAGCCTGCTGGAAAAAGACCTGATGCTGCAGGAGATGAAGCATCGCATCAAGAACTCGATCACGCGGGTGCTGGCAATCGCGCGCCAGACAGCATCGCACACCACCGACGTCCAGGAATTCTCGGCTTCCTTCTCGGCCCGGCTGCAGGCGATGGCGGCTTCTCAGGACATGCTGACGCGCTCACGCTGGCAGAAAGCCGATCTCGGCGACCTGCTGCGCATCGAGCTAGGCCAGGTGTTCGGCAGTGAGCTTCCTGAAGGGCTGCTGTCGGGACCGCAGGTTCTTCTCGATGAAAAGACGACGCAGGCACTCGGCCTAGTCTTTCACGAACTGGCGACGAATGCGCTGAAGCATGGCGAAGCCGGCAATTCAGTCGGTGCGCTGAAGGTCGACTGGTCGCTCGAAGCCCGTAGCGGCACCCGGACATTGGCTCTCAACTGGCGCGAGGCCGGTCAGAAGAAGCTCGAGACACCGGCAAAGAGCGGTTTTGGCACCAGACTGATCGATCTCAACGTCACGCGCGAATTGCGTGGCACAATCAGGCGCGATTTTCGCGAAGGTGGCTTGAACGTGGAAATCAAGGTTCCGCTGCCGGCCTGAAACGCCGTCTCGTGGGCCGCGTCGCAACAGCGCTCTGAAAGGGCAAACGCGGAGACAGGTGGCCTGCCTCCGCGTTTGCTGTTCGCCTGGAGTTCGAAACTAGTTGCAGCGAGCTGTGTAAATCCGGCCGTGACGATCTCTGTATTGGCAGTAGCCATTTTGCAGACGGCGAACGAGCAGACCGCCAATCGCACCAGCGCCGGCGCCGATCAAAGCGCCCTTGCCGCCGCCGACAGCGCCACCAATGAGCGCGCCGCCCACAGTGCCGATACCCACGTTCTCTTCCGTGGTGGTGCAGCCGCTGACCGCAACCACGGCAACCATGGCAATAATCATCTTCCGCATGGAGTCATCCTCACTTTTGTCCTCACTTTAATAAGCTCCAGCCGCCATTTAGCATGAAAGTACGGCCTTTGCCCGCACGATTTCATTGTTGATTAAGATAGTCCTTTTCGGGGCGTGCGCCGTTCGATGCTACCACGAACCCGGAAATCTCCAAGGAAGCATCGAGCGTGCCGTTGGGACGCACGTTCCAGACGATCCTGTCATGGTCGTTCTCGAGCGCCGGATCGACGGCAAGGCATCTGGCGACGACATGTTGGGCCTGGCCCTGCAGGCCGGTGACCGCGAACGGGCACGGCCGAGCACTCGGGCAGTGGTTTCAAATCGATCAAGCAGAGGCGAGTTCCATTCAGATCAGTTGGGACGCGGCGGTCAGGACGATCGCGGCCATAAGCGCGACGGCGGCGAAGCGGAGGGGCGAAGCACGAGGCGCGGGCGCTGCGGACGCGTCGGGATCCTGAAAACCGCCCATCGAGACGCGAGCGGCCTGTTCCAGTCTGTTCAAGTCGGCAGCCGTCAAGGCCCATTCCCTTCATTTTGTGCCAAACTCAATTCGGTGGATCGGCACGTTCGGACTTTATGGTGAACAGTCGGTTAAAGATGGCGATGCGCAGCAAGCCCTCGCGCGGCGACCGCCGCTCGTTAATCCGTCTCGAAATTGCCGTGAGGAACGACAAGGCGGTATTCGAGGCGGTTCCCGGTGATCTCAAGTGTCGCCGTTCCATTCAATGAAGTGGGCACGACGCGTTCGAGCGCGACGCTGCCAAAACGCTTCTCACTGCGCTGATTGTCGTTGGCTCCGATCACTTCGGCCCATGTCAGCGACAGCGCAGGCTCGCCAGCGGAAGCTGCCGTCAGATCGGCCGTCACCTCGACGAAACCGTCGCTGCGCGACAGTGCGCCATAGCTGACCGAATTGACGGCAAGCTCATGCATGGCCAAGCCGATGTGCAAGGCGGCATTGGGGTTGAGATATGGATTTGCGCCGCGGAAACGCAGGCTGTGCAAGGGGTCCGCGCCGTACCTGCCGACCTGACCGGAAACCAGCTCGCGCAGCGCCGCTCCCCGCCAGTTGGATGACGTAACCAAATCCTGCGAGGAGGCCAACGACTGCAATCGGCCCCGGAAGCGCGTCAGGAAATCGTCAATGCTGCCGGAATAACGGCCCGTCTGGGTGGCGATGCTCTGGATGATGGCCAAGAGGTTCTTGGAGCGATGACTGACTTCGCGCAGCAGCGCCTTCAACGTCTGCTCCCGGCGTTTCTGCTCGGTTGTTTCGACCATGGTGGTCACGACGCCCTGCACCGCGCCGGTCTCGCTGCGGTCGGCGTCTATCCACACCTGAAACCAGCGGGCGCCGTCATCGGCCGGCACGCTGAGTTCAAGATGTTGAGGATTGCCGGATACGATGACGTCGTGCTTGGCGGCGCCGATACGCTCTGCCTGCGCCGGCGGCAAGATGCCGTTGTTGTCGGAGGCATCGGAAGTCCAGGGCGCGCGCATGTTGCGCGCCCACACCGTCTTCATCTCGCGATCCTGGTACAGGACGGAAATCCCGGCATTGTGCAGTGCATGGAGAAGGGCCCGGCCAAGCTGCATCCCGCTTTCGGCGGGATGCAAAGCGATGATCTCATCACTCTGGCCGCGGTCTTTCATTTTTCCGACTCTGGAACGCATCGGTCAATTTGCTCAACCCATGTCGGGCTGAACGGTTCGCGGAAAAATGGGTTCCAAAAGGAGGAGGTTCGTATCAAGCCTTAAAAAGCGGTCCGCCGAGCGGCATCCCGTTGGAGGACACTGCCCGGCGGTGGCTGGAAACCGTTTGGGGGGTGCGGCTTCCAGTGTTCGCTTGAATGGCCGCTTGGCATTCACGCTCGTCTGATCAGGCCGGCAATAAGCGATATGATCAGGAAGGCGAGAAAGATGAAGAACAATATCTGCGCTATGCCGGCCGAGGTGCCAGCGATGCCGCCGAAACCAAGCGCACCGGCGATTATCGCCACGACGAGAAATACGAGCGCCCAGTAAAGCATGATCGATCTCCTTCCAATGCTGCGGTGAAAACGTGATTCGCCTCCGTTTGTTCCACCATTTTCCGAAAAAGACGATGCTGAAAATCTTCAGGGCCCGAATTGCCGCGGTGTGTGGAAAGATCCAGTTGGTTGCCCCAGTTGGTTGCCAGTGAATTGAGCCGGCGTCACGCCCATCTGATCCGAGGGAGCGGCTGTCTCGGCGGCCGCAGTTCGGCCGTCCGCTGTTTCATGCCGCGGCTTTCGCGTGCCGGTCAAAGAACAGGGCCTGGCTGATAAGAGCCTTGACCATGTCCGGATTGAACGGCTTGGTAACCAGGAAAGCCGGTTCCGGCCGCTCGCCGGTGAGCAGGCGCTCGGGAAAGGCGGTGATGAAGATCACCGGCACCGAGGTGGACGACAGGATCTCATTGACGGCCGCAATGCCCGAACTGCCGTCGGCAAGCTGAATATCGGCAAGCACCATCTTTGGCCGCGCCTTGCCGAACATCGCCACCGCCTCGGCGTGGGTGCGCGCCGTTCCGACGACCCGGTGGCCGAGGCTTTCGACCATTTCCTCGATATCCATGGCGATCAGCGGCTCATCCTCGATGATCAGCACGTCGGTTGCCACCTGACGGGAGATCTCGTTGCTCGCCTGCGCGAGAAGTTCGGAGAATTGCTGTTCGTCGACGTCGAGAATCTCCGCCGCCTCGTCTTCGCTGAAGCCTTCGACCGCAACCAGCAGAAAGGCTTGGCGGGGACGAGGCGCAATTGCATTCAGATTGGCCGCGGCGCGCTGTTCCCATGCCGACTGGGCATGCTCCTGCGGAACGCGAATGGCCACCGAGGTGAAGAGCTTGGCAAAGACCTTGTAGAGCGCGATGCGGTCGTTCGATGCGTCCGGAAAGATGTCGACATCGGCAATGATGGCCTCGAGCATTGCGGCGACCAGCGCGTCGCCGCTCTCTTGCGATCCGGATACGGCGCGCGAGAAGCGGCGCAGGAACGGCAGGTGCGGAGCGATGGTTGCTGATAGGCTCATAGTGGACGTCTCCCTCATATGACGTGATTGCATGTTACAGCTAAAAACGGTTTGCAAGCCCAGCAATTGAAACGCTGGCTCCTTGAAAAAGGTTCCAATCGTGCGGAACTAATATGTGAGGCTGGCGTTTAAAGGCGGGTTGGGCAACCAGACGAGGCTGCCGCTTGCCTTGCGTTATGTGTTGAAGGGCGGCTTAAGGCTGGGACGAAGGGCGAAATGAAGAACATGACGAAAGCTACCACGGCTGGCGTTGGCAACGGGCGCCGGGCCGCTTCCCGCGACCCGCTTGGGCCGAACTCGGAAATCGGCCGCAAACTCAAACAATACTATGACGAGCTGGTCTCCGACAATGTGCCGGATCGCTTCGCCCAACTGCTCAGCCAGTTGGAAAAGGCCGAACCTGTACAAAAGAAGGACTGAGGCATGGCGGCCGTCTCCCAGGGCTTCAAGACCGACTTGCTCGGCTCGATCCCGAGCCTGCGGGCTTTTGCCGTGTCGCTGACGCAAAACGCCGACAAGGCCGACGACCTGGTGCAGGAAACATTGGTCAAGGCCTGGGACAAGCATGAAAGCTTCCAGCCCGGCACCAATCTGAAGGCATGGCTGTTCACGATCTTGCGCAACGAATTCTATTCGCAGATGCGCAAGCGCGGCCGCGAGGTGCAGGACAGCGATGGCGTCATGACGGCCAGGCTTGCCGTTCACCCGGCCCAGCACGGCCAGCTTGACCTCGAAGACTTTCGCGGCGCGCTCGAGTTGCTGCCAGAAGACCAGCGCGAAGCCATTATCCTCATCGGCGCGTCGGGCTTCTCCTACGAGGAAGCGGCCGAGATCTGCGGCTGCGCCGTCGGAACGATCAAGAGCCGCGTCAGCCGCGCCCGCACACGGCTGCAGGAAATCCTGAAGATCTCCGGTGAAGACGAGTATGGCCCGGACGCAATTTCGGCTCAGGTAACCGGGTCGACGGCTGCGTGAAGCGCGGCGTGTTCGAACCGCTCCGCGCCTCAGCGAAGAGGCGTGCGCCTGCAGGCCGTTACCACTGCCTCGACGAGATCGTCTCCCGAATAGGGCTTGGTGACCAGCCTGACGCCGGGAAAGGATTTCTTGATCTCGTCGGTATCCGAATAGCCCGAGGCGAAGACGAACGGGATGCCCGCTTCACGCAGCCACGAAGCAAATTGGAGCGTCGAAACGCCGCTCAGCATGAGGTCGACGATGGCCACATCGAATTGCGCGGCAACGTCTTGCTGTTCGATCTCAGTCAGATCACGCGCAATGACCACATCGAGCGCGCCGTAGTCGCGGCAAAGCTGCTCGATATCCGTGGCAATCAGGAACTCATCTTCCAGGATAAGAATCCGCAAACCGTCAAGCGATGGGCGCACGCAGCAATATCTCCTTAAATTCGTCTCTATCGTGAAACGGGGGAAGTCATGATCGTTATTTGGCATGCTGTCATTTAAAAAAGACGTGCCGGCGCGGATGCGTCGGCCTCAGCCCATGCAAGGCATTTGCAACGCGCGCTGCCGGAGATAGGGTTAGAAGAGGTTCGTGCCGGAACCTTGGGGTCTGTCGGGCGTTTCGACCGAGCAAAAGCATGGAGAGTGAAGCAATGGCGACTGCCGCAGGAAAGGCCGCGAACGAAGCCCGCACGAATTCCGATATTGAGGCCGACATCGCACAATTGAAGGCCGACATCGACCAACTTACCAAGCTGTTGGCCAAAACTGGCGAACATGGCTACGGGGCAGCACGGCGAGCCGCGGCCGAAAGCGTCGAGCAGTTGCGAACCCAGGGCGAGGCAGCCTTCGACAGCCTGCGCAGCAACGCCAGGGACATCGAGGCGCAGATGATAGCGCATATGCGCGAAAAGCCGGTGACTTCGCTGGCGATCGCCGCAGGCGTCGGATTCCTCTTCGCGCTTCTCGCGCGCCGTTAGTTCTGCACGTATGGGAATGCTTGCATCGCTGATCTCGGGCCTCGCCTCGGGCGAAACCATTGCGGCGGTGCAACGCGCACGCGTCGCTGCGATTGTCTATTCGATCGCAGCGCTCGCGGCGCTGTGCGGCCTCGGCTTCCTCGTCGCGGCGGCCTATATCTGGACGGCGGCCCGCTATGGGCCGATGGCAGCTTCCCTGAGCTTCGGGATCGGCTTTCTGGCAATCGCCGGTCTCATCCTGCTCGTCTACCGGATGTCGGCCGGCTCGCGCGCCAGGCGCCGGGCGAAGCGACGCAACGCCGACATGAAGGCTATCGGCATCACTGCGGTACTCGCCGTGCTGCCGGCGCTGCTCAAGGGCAAAGGTGGCGCGGGGAAGGCCGGACTGGGCGCGATTCTCGGCCCGGCGATAGCACTCGCCGCCTACGCTATCTACCGCGAGAACGTGAAGCGCGGCTCCGATGATCCGGATACCGGCAAACGGGAATAGTTCGGAGGGATAGTTCGGGGCAAACGATTCTGGCGCCGGTCGCAAAATGCTGGCGTCACAAATCTTCGAGCGGAATCGATATTTCGGCGACCACGCCTTCCGGCCGGAATTCATGGGTCACCTCGCTGGAAATGACCTTGGCCAGGCTGCGGCGGATCAGGATCGAGCCGAAGCCATGGCGTTCGGGCGGCGCAACCCGCGGGCCGCCGCTTTCACGCCAGGCCAGCAACAGACGCCGTGCGCCCTTCCTGCCTTGTACCCTCCAATCGAGATCGACCTTTCCGGAGGAAACCGAGAGCGACCCGTATTGCAGTGCGTTGCTTGCCAGTTCATGCAGGATTAGCCCGAGCCCGACTGCCTGGTCGGGTGAGAGCAGGACATCGGCGCCGGAGATCGCCATGCGCGATTGTCCGGCGGCTTGGAACGGCTTTAGCTCGATCTCCACCAGCTCGCGGATGCCGATACCGCGCCACTCGCGGTCCGACAGCAGGCTGTGCGCAACGCCCAGTGCCTGCAGCCTGGCGCTGAAGGCTTCGAGGAATTCGCTTGGCTGGCGGGCATGGCGAACGGTCTGCGTAGCCAGCGCCTGTACGGTTGCCAAAGTGTTCTTGACGCGGTGATTGAGCTCGCGCAGCAACAGTCGTTGACGTTCGTCGCCAAGTTTGCGTTCGGTAATGTCGTAGTTGACGCCGAAGATCAGCGTTGGCTTGCCCTCGCCGTCGCGCTCTATGACGCGGCCGCGCGTTGCGATCCATCGCGGCGGATCGAGGCCTTTGACACGGTATTCGCCAAAATAATCGTCGCTGCCAGTCAGCGCGTCGCGAAAGCGTGTTTCGGTCTGGTGAACGTCGCGCGGGTCGATGGCGGTCAGGATGTCGCGCGCCCTCAGCCTGTTCGACTTCGGCAGGTTGAACAATTCGGGCAGCAGGACATCGCAGTCGATCATATCGCTGCGGATATCCCATGCCCAGCTGGCAAGCGAGGCCGCGTCGAGCGCGATAGCGCGCCGCTTTTCCTCTCGAACCAGTGCTGCCTTGGCAATCGCCGCACTGCGGGTTGCATCCTTCAGCGTGAACAGGCTGGCGGCAAGGCCGGCCAGCGCCGACAGCTGGTCGAGCTGGACAGAGGAGGGACGTGCGTGCGGCTTCCGGTCGAGCACGCACAGCGTGCCGATCAGCGCGCCGTCGATTACGATGGGCACGCCTGCGTAAAAGCGGATATGATGCTCGCCGGTGACCAGCGGATTGGCTTTGAACCGCGGATCCGCCGCCGCGTCGGCCACCACCATCGGCACGTTGCCGGCTGCGATGGTATAGGCGCAGAACGATGTCTCGGTTGCGGTTTCGGTCTCGCCGAGGCCGATACAGGACTTGAACCACTGCCGCTCGGCATCGACCAGCGTGATCAGTGCGACAGGCGTTTGCATCGCCGAAGCGGCAAGACCGCCGATACGATCGAAATCAGGGTCGGCAGCCCCGTCCAGCGTGTCGAGGCCGTGCAGCACGGCAAGACGGTCCGCGGCGCCCACCACACGGCGAATATCGGCCGGCAGGCCCGGCGTGTTCTGGCTATTGTCGTCCACTATGCCCCCGGTGGCCGGCTCCGCTGATTGGTCAGGCCAACCGGCCCGTCTGCCGCCTTGCAGAGCCGGAACTTTCGCGGCGGGGGACCGTTACCAGCCAACGCCCCGCCAGTTACGCCTGCCGGCGCCAAATATGGAGCCAGACAATGCCAAAAACCATTCCTGAAAACAAAGCCCGTCAAGGGCGGCGGGGTCGGCATGTCCTTCGTATCCTGATCGCCGCGCTGTTGCTGGCTTTTATCGCCTGGGGCGTCGCCGAAATCTACGGCTGGATGATCGAGACGCCGAAGACCGAACAGGGCAACACGCCCAGCGGCTAGGTTCTCTCCATCGCTCGCGCCAGTTTGCATCACGCAACCCCACATCACGCATCCCACGTCAGGCAACCTTTGCCTCGGCGGCGCGCGCCGGGACGAGAACATTCAACGCGCGCGGATGGATTTCGACGGTCATCTCGCGATCGAGCTTTACCAGTTCGCCGTCCATGACGGCCTGAACTTTCCTGTTCGTCGAATGGATTTTCAAAACGGCGCGGTTTGCCTGATGGATTTCGACATGCTCGTTGCCGCGCCATTTCCCACGGGCGACGTCAAAGAGGAACCTGATCAATTCGCCGCGCCGCCGCGCCACGGTGACATAGATGCCCAGCACGCCGCCTGCCGGATTATCGGCATAGGGCAGGTGGCCCTCGCCAAACAGATTGTTGGTGATGCCGATACCGGTGATCCGCGTTCTGATCTCGGCCTCGCCGATCGTCAGCGTTACGTTCATCGCCGGTGGATTGTTGATCGTCGCCCAAGCGGCTCGCACCGAGGCGCGCATCTTCCCGAACCGCGAGCCGAATTCCATCTTCTGGCGCAGTTGCACCATCCTGGCGTGCATGCCGATCGAGAATTGATGCACGAAAGGCCGGCCGTTGGCTGTTGCAATGTCAATCGCCATCACCTCGCCGTCGGCAAACGATTTCAGTGCCGCATCGAGGGTCTGCGGAATACCGAGGCCGCGCGCAAAAAGGTTCATTGTGCCAGCCGGCAGAATTGCCAGCGCCTTCTCCCCATTCATCAAACGGGCTGCCGCGGCCGAAATGGTTCCGTCGCCGCCGCCAGCCAGCACGACGTCGATGCCGCGCCTGGAAGCTACGCCGTCCAGCGTGGCAACGATATCCTTGCCGGCGACGATTTCGATATCGATCGAGTGGCCGGCAGTCTCAAGCGTGCTGCGCATCCGACTGGCGAAGGCCTCAAGATCGATGGTGCGCAGGGTGCCCCCGTCCTTGTTCAGCACCGCTGCAAACTGCATGGCCGTTCCATTTTCCAGCGCCTATCGGGCCGGGACGGAGCCCCAGCCGGGAGTGGAACGGGGCGGCCGAGAAAATGTTCCTTTCGACCAGCGTGGCGAATCCGAGAACCTTCGACATGGCACCGGGTGCGCCACGGCTTTTTTCGGAACAACAGTGTGGTCACAACGTTGTGAACATGCAGAAGACGCTGCGCCCGCAGCGACGTTATGCGGGCACGGCGTGCACGAAATCACCGACGAGGAGACACTAAGATGATCCGCACCCTTTTAACCACGACAGCAGTCGCAACATTGATTGCGACGGGTGCATTTGCGCAATCGGCGACGACCCCGGCGCCGGCGCAAGCACCCGCCGTAGAGAATTCCGCTCCAGCCGCTCCGGTGCAACGCGCCGAGGGCAGCCTTGTCACCAATATCATCGGCGAGTCGGTTTATAACGGCACCGGCGACAATGCAGAGAATATCGGCAAGGTCACCGATATCGTCTTCGACGAGCGCGGCCAGGTAAAATCCGTCGTCATCGGCGTCGGCGGGTTCCTCGGCATTGGGACCAAGAACGTCGCCTTCGACTACAGCAAGATGCAATGGGCCGAAAGAAATGGCGATCGCTGGCTGATAGCGCAAACGACGAAGGATGAGCTGACGGCTCATCCGGATTTCGACCGCAAGCCCTATGATCCGGCGCCTGCGGCGACAGACACCACGGCTACGGCTCCTGCCGCTCCGTCGACCTCCACCGATACGGCGCAGAACGCCCCGGCGGCGCCGACCGGTAACAACCCCGCTCCGGTCGTGAAGCGCGCGGAAGGCAATCTTGCCACCAATATCATCGGCGAGACCGTCTACAACGGTACCGGCGACGACGCCCAGAACATCGGCGACGTAAACGACATCGTCATCAACAAGGAAGCCAAGGCGCAATCGCTGGTCATCGGTGTCGGCGGCTTCCTCGGCATAGGTGAAAAGAACGTCGCCTATGATTTCGACAAGGCGCAGTGGGCCGAGAGGAACGGCGATCGCTGGCTGGTTGCCCAAACCACCAGGGAAGAGCTGACGGCGCAGCCGGATTTCGACCGCAAGCCCTATGATCCGGCCCCGGCGACCACAGCGTCGAACGATGCCGCGGCTAATGCGCCAGCCGTCGTCACGCCTACCGTGACGGCCAGCAACACTGCCACGACCAACAACACTGACCAGGCCGGCAAGACGGCTCAAAATGCCCCAGCGCCCGCAACGACGGCAGACCAGACCAAGACCGGGTCGATCGACAAGTCGACACTGACTGAAATGCCGATAGGCGAAATCCGGGCCGAGGATCTGGTCGGAACAACTGTCTACGGCGCCAACGACGCCAATGTCGGCGAGATCGGCGATATCGTGCTGAGCGGCGACAAGAAGGTCGATGCAGTCATCATCGACGTCGGCGGCTTCCTTGGCATCGGCGAGAAGGAGGTGGCGGTCGGCATGGACAACCTGAAATTCATGACCGACAAGAACGGCAAGCGCTATCTCTACACGAACTTCACCAAGGAGCAGCTTGAGGCGCAGGCCCCCTATGACAAGGCCAGCTATGCGCAAAATCGCGAGAAACAGCGCATGATCATGCGCTAAGCTGCGCACACGCCGACAGAGAAGCGGGGGGGGGGGGGCGCGCCGGGGGGGGGGGTGGGATGGGCGGGGGGCGCGGTCCGGCGCGCTTGGCCGCCCCCCCCCCCCCCCGCGGCAGCCGGCTCGCCGAGATGCTCCAGCATCATCACCGCCGACCA
>NZ_JAMYLR010000045.1:0-47973 GCF_040318155.1 Mesorhizobium sp. M1307
GAAGAATCATACAGCACACGCCGGCGGAATCCGACACGTCACAACCGAGTCAATCCGTCGCAGCAAGATGTGTATACGCCCTAGTCGAGGGGGGGGGAGATCAGCAGTTCCTAAGGCTCGGCGTCGAACACCGGCGTCATCGCCCTGATCGTGCAGGGCGTTGGATTGACGTGGCGGATCTTCACCCGGCCCTGCCCTTCCCAGCTATCGTCGATCGGCACCTCGACATTGCCGGTGAACAATTTCGCCATGCCGTCGGGTGCGACCACGGACGGGATGCGAACCTGCTCCCAGCGGCCGCGGATGAACGACTGGACCTGAAGCCCGGTTGTGTCGGTTTCCAGCAGCGAAAGAATGAGCTTGGCCACCTTCTTGCGCCGCCCGACGATCGATCCGTCGCGGCCGCCGACATCGAGCTCCAGCGTGTTGGCTTCGGACTGGTAGCCGAGCCCGACCTGCCATTTGGCTGCCGTAGCCCCACCGGGCAGCGAGACCGCGCCAGCGGCCACAGCAAGGCCCTTGTAGACCTTGCCATCGGCCAGGACGTCGGCTGTTTCGCCGTTGAGATGATCAAGCCCTGAGACCGTGCCCACAGCGGCGCCCGAATAGGTCAGGCCGCAGTCGACTTCGAATGCATCGCCGATCCCGCCATACTCGAACGGCGCGGTCTTTATTTCGATATAGCGCCTGGTCACGCCGCCGATCGTGCGTTTGACGATCAGCCAGAGATCGTCGTTGCCGTCCTGGCCGGGCGTCACCACGGCGCTTTCGACAACGGCCCAGTTCGATCCTGCGAAGCTTCCGGCGATCTGGTGGATGTGCATGCCGCGAACGTCCTGCGACGGCTGGTGCGTGTAGCCGCCGAGTTCGCCATCCCCGAGCGGGAACCACAGCAGCGGGTCGGGGTCGGTCTGGAAGGCGAGTTCGACGACGCCTTTCTTTGGAATGTGCTCCGATATTTGACCGACATCGTCGGAGGTGAAGCGGCCGGTGGCGTTTTGCGTCAGCTCGGCGATCGATTTGCGGGAGCGGGTGACATAGAGGAACGACTGCCCCGCATCGACGGGACGCAGCGGGGCACAACCGAAAGTCCGCGACCGGCGGTTCTTGAACGAGGACGCCGTCAGCGCCTCGTCGATGCCGGAACCCGACAGCGCCCTCACCCCGCCAAGCGTTCCGATGATCAGCGCGCCGTCCGATTCCGCCACCCACGTAATGTCGTTGGCCTGGCCGCCACCTGCCTGCACGAATTCCAGCGCGTCGGTGTCTTTCTCACCGGTGGCGAAGTTGTCGAAATCGCCGGTTTGCGAGGCATAGACCGAGAATTTTCGGCTGAACGCCAGGCGCTCCTCGTAAAGCGAACCGCTCTGCACATACTTGCCGGGCACGAACGTGCCGAGACGCCAGCGAATGATCGGGCTGAGATCGGGCAGAGCATGCCCGTACAACTGGACCGTGACCACCGTCGTGCTGGTCCGGGCAACGATCTTGGCCCAGCGCCAGAAGCCATCCGCGGCAAGCAGACGAATGGCACGGCCGATATCGCTGGTCTGGAAGCCGATGCCGTCGTTGATGCCGACGATCGAGGAGGCCGAAAGATCGAACGGCGTTTGCGACGGCGCGTATTCGTGCAGGGCCAGTTCGGCGATAGCGGTTCCGTCGCTGCCGCCACCTGAAAACAGCAGCTGATAATATTCGTAGGCAACCGTGTTGTTGAAGCCGTCGAAGAAGCGGGTTTCCGACTTGGACCAGCCGGTCTCTCCGTCCCGGCTGTCGAGCGTCGTCCAGTCGGTGCCGTTGTGCGAGGCCTGGAATTGCCACTGGGTCGGCGATGCAGTGTCTGAGTGATCATTCGTGGCGGTAATCCAGTAGGCGTCGACCGTCTTGGCCCCGCCGCCGAACTGGTAGCGCAGATACCCGCTCGGAAAGCCCGCTATGTTCTCCCCCTTCTGCTTGTCGCCATCGAACACCTGCCACACGTCGGATGAGCCGTTGCTGTTGCTGACCGTGCCGCTTGGCAGCGTATTCGCGACCATGACCGGCATGGCGTTGCCGGTTGCGGCCGGCGTCAACGTCGTGGCGGTGGTGTTGATCTTGTCGTAAGGGCCGTCGAGAAAGACGAAATCGGCGAGCGTCCAGGTCGTGTGCGCGGTGCGCGTCAGCACTTTGACCGGATGACCCTTGTGGGTGATCCACATCTGGTCTGCCGACTGGACGAATTGCAGGTCGAACAGATCGGCCTCGGGATAAGGCGAAACGACTTCGACCGTGCCGACACGCGCGCCATAGGCATAAACGCGGATGTAGAGATCGCCGAATTCGAGCGCATAGGCCTGGTCGGCCGAGAAGATGAACGGGATCAGCCGTGTCGCCTTTGACGGAGCCTTCACCTGGGCGCAAAAATACGTGCCGCCGCGCTTCCTGATGCCGCCATGCGGCAGCGTGACGAAGTTCGTGCATTTCGACAGCGCCGCCCGGTAGAGCTCGAGCGAGGCGCGAGCATGCAAGCGGGGAGAAATCTCGCCGCGGATGAAAGCATCCTGGATCGGATAGAGCGTGGTCATCGGCCGACGCCCCGGCTGTCGCCGCGCTGGAAAGCCCAGGACGTCGTCGAAAATCTGCCGCCGCGCTGGATGGCATTGGCCGAGTAGGCGGCGTCCAGCGCCCTGTCATAGGCGCTGCGTGCGACGTCGATCATGCCGGACTTGTGGGTCAACGGATGCGCGATCTTGATGGCGAGCGCCGCCACCAGCACCTCGGTGAACAGCGCGTCCCAGTCGTTGGGGTCTGTCAGGTTGGCGACATAGCGGATGATGCGCGGCCCGGCCTGATCCGAATAGATCAGCCCGGCCTCCTGCCGCCATGAGAGCGGCACGCCATCCGGCTCGCCATTCCCTGTCAGCGGCAAGGGCCGCAGGCAATCGGCGGGAAGCTCATAGGCGAAGTTCAGCGTGCCAGCGCCGCCGCCGGTGTCGAAGCCGGCGACCGAGGCCGCCAGGATGGCGAAGACAAAGGCATGCTTGGTCAATTCGGCCTCGCGGGTCAGGTCGAAATGCAGATTGAGCAGGCGCGCCGCCTTGGCGTCCTGGTCGAGGCTTTCGATCGGCGCCTCGTCGAGCACGGCGAGCGCCATGTTGGCGATGTCGAGCGGGGTGATGGCCATGGCTCAGGCCTCTGTCTGTATGGTTGGTCGGAGAAAACGGGGCATGGTGCCTCCACGGCAAAAAGCCGCTTCGAAGCGGCTGGGGATTTTTTGTGATTTGTGGCTTGGGCAGAACGTTGCACGTCTCGTGCACGGGGGCCGTCACGACGCCACCCGCCCGTCATGAAACGGCGTGGCAGACGCTTCGTCAGCCGTCTTTTTCCCATTCGAGCAAGGAAGACGGCAATGCTTCGGCTATTGCAGTTTCACGACACCGCCGCGCAACGCGGCGATGTCTTGCCTGAATTGTGTCAGCCGACGTGTGCGCCGGTCGAGATCCCTGTTTCAGCTGACTTGGCAAAGACGCTTGCTTTCACCCTTCCGGCACCTCCCGCCAAAGCCAAGCCCCTGTCCAGGGCGTCCTGAAGACTTGGCGTGTAGTAGGCGGTGTCTTCCAGGCCGCTGAAGAAGTTTATGCGATGAACTTCCCCTTTCTTGCTCATGACAATGCCCGCTTTTCGGAGCACTTCCTGAACTGTTTTGTACTTCATGTTCATGGTGACCTCCCTTACCAAGACAAGGCAGCATCGCCCTTTCTTGTAACTGTTTGGTGCCGTCGATTGGCCAAAGGGCAACATGAATGTTGTAGCGAACGCCAAAATTCACATCACTCCGACGCAGCGCAGCGGGTGAACTTGGGATTCGCCGACCTGGTGTCCCGAAGGGGCGGGACGTCTGACGCCCGCCCCTTCGCCCGATCAGGCCTCGGTCGTCTTCAGCGCGATGAACGTCATGTGCTTGACGCTCGACGCCGTGCGGTCCCAGTTTGCCGCCAGTGCCAGCTCGGCATCGGTGGCGAATTCGCCGGCCGAGGACGCATCGAGGAAGCGGGTGCCCGGCACATGCGGCACGAAATGCCGGCGGCCGACCATTTCGGTGACGCCGCCGCCATGGCCCTGCCGCGGCTTGCGGTCGAACTCGAGCGGGCCGCCTTCGGTATTGACTGGCAGCTCGTTCCACAGGATTGCCTTGTCCTTGAACATGAACGCCGTGTAGACGCCGCCGGCAACCGGAATGTCGTCGTCGACGACAGCCCTGAGCCCCATGTAATAGGGGATCAGCGGCCCGCCCTGCTCGGACGACGGCACATAGTCGATGAGGTCGGCGAGCTTCAGCGCCTTCATCTGTTTCGAATGCATCCAGATCGTCTTGAACTTGTCGGCGCGGTCGCCCATCAGGTAGGCGGCCTCGATGATGTCGGTGTCGACGATGGAGGCGCCGGTGACGCGCACCAGGTCACTGCCGTCATTGGCGATGTTGTCGGCCAGCACGCCTTTCAGTATGCCCAGCAGCGTCAGCTTGTTGGCGCGCTGCCAGTAGTCGGTCTGGCGGCGCACGACAAGCTTCTGCGGATCGTCGCCGGCAAGGATCGAGGTCAGGTCCGGGATGCCCCAGGCCTGCGCACGCACATTGCGGGCCGCGACTTCGCGGCGCGCGCCGATCTTCTTCATCTCGATCGAGTCGGCCGGGTCGTCGTTGACCGGCTCGGACGGATCGTTGCCGAGGTCCTTCCAGCCGGGCATGTCGACGGAACGTCCGCCCAGGCTGAGCTTCGAGGCGATCGACGGGTCGGAAAACAGGATCCCGGCCTGGTAAATCTCCAGCGACTGGACGTGCTCCTCGAACGAGTATTGCGCATAGACGGACGGAACGATCGCGTCCGCGATACGGGTATAGGCGTCTGCCATTTTTGTCTTCCTTCAGGTTTGGGTTAAAGAGGATTGTTGGGCATCCACAGGTCGGGATTTTCGCCGGCCTCGCGTGCCAGCCGCCGGGCGCGGGCGGGGTCGCTTTTGACCAGGGCTGAGATGCCAGTCAGGTTGCGCTCGCCGGCGGCATTGCGCTTGAAGGGATTGCCTCCGCTCAAGGCCGTGCCGCCGTCGATCGTGTCTTCGCGGAACATCGCCTCGCCGATGGCGTGGAACGCCTTGGCGATCTGCGGGTCGGTCAAGGCACCGTCCGGCAGAAGGATGCCCTTCGCCTTGTAGGCATTGACCAGGCCGAGCTTTTTCATCGCCCGGTTGGCGACCTCGAGCTTCTGGCGAAAGCCATCGCTGCCGGTCGGTCCCCAATCCCTGACGAGGTCGTCATGCGTCGTCTCGACCGAGCGGGCAAGGGCGATCTGCTGTGCCTTAGCCTGCTCGGCCATGTAGCCGACGAAGCGGTCGTGATAGGCCTGTGCGACCTTCGGGGTAGCACCTGCCTCGACCGCCCAGGCCTTGGACGCATTGGCGAGCTCGTCCGAATAGGCGAAGTTTTCGGGGAGCCCGTCGGGGCGCCGGTACTCGACCTTCTCGGGTGAGGTCAGCGGACGCATCGCCTCGGGCAGCCGGGCATGGAACCTGTCCCAGTCTTCCGCGGCTGCATCGGCTGCCGGAACGCGCAGGCTCTCGCCCTGCTGCCGCTCCAGCTCCGCATAGGAGGCGAAGACCCGATCGAGGCTTTCAGGCTTGGTCCAGCCCTTGGTTTCAGCAAGCTTGCGGTTGCCTTCGGAAAGACCGTCAAACCAGCTTTTGGCCGCAGGCGGGGCGGACCCGTTGTCCCCGTTGCCCGGTGGCCGTGCAAGGTTGCCCGCCGGTGGCGCCGCCACCACGGACCCGGCGTCTGCCAGATCTGTCATGAGAAGATTCCTTTTGTTGACGTTTCAGAGGAGAGCCGATGGCGACGCTTGGTATCTCCCCCCTCGAGGGGGAGATGGCCGGCAGGCCAGAGGGGGTAGCCGCGCGTGGAGCGCCGACCTCATCTGTCGCCGGGCGTCGCGCCCGGTCGAACCGACCCCCTCTGTCGCCTTCGGCGACATCTCCCCCTCAAGGGGGAAGATTAGCGCCTACGCATTATCGCCCCAGTTCTCCCAGAGCAGGGTGATGGTGCCCGACACCGCCAGCGTGCCGTCGGCGTCGATATCGGTGCCGGTCGCAAACGCCAGGTTGAGATAGAGGTCGACCGGCGTCACGGTGCCGTCGAGCGTCAAGGCTGCGGCAACATCGGCAATCGACGCGCTCGACGGCGCGGCACCCGCGCCATCCAGCGTGCGGCCGGTCGCGCCCAGCACATTGACCATGGTGCCGGCAAGCACCGCGCTCGATGCTGCCGTCGAGCCGAGCGACCAAGTCAGCGCGGCATTGTCGTTGATGGTCGAGGCGCGCGGCGTCAGCACGGCGAACTGCAGTCTTGCCGTGCCGCCCTTGATGCGGACCTTGCCATCGAGAAAGTCGAAGAGCTTCTGGCTGGCAAAGCCCTGCGCATCGGTGACCGGCACCGGCATGGCATTGAAGGAGAAGACGGTGCGGTAGGCGCCGCCCTGCCCAGTCGTCCTGGCGGTAAGCCCCGCCCTGGGCGGGGCAAGGCCGGCTTCTCTGGCGGCGGCACGCGAAAGCGTCCGGGGAAGACCTCGGGTCATTTGATTTCTCCATTCTTGCGGGATTGAAAACGGGGTCGGCTGGGCCGCCGCACGCAACAGCGGCAAAAGCTCATGGACATTTGGATTTATGTGTATTTATACACAACATGAAGGGCGCCGATGTCATCCACAGGCTGTCGGCGGATGGCTGGTACGAAGTGGCTCGAAAAGGAAGTCACGCCCAGTTCAAGCACAAATCCAAGCCGGGCCAGCTGACAGTTCCGCATCCCAAGCGCGACATCCCGATCGGCACTCTCAAGAGTATTGAAAAACAATCCGGCGTGAAGCTGAGGTAGAGAAATGCGGAACTATATCGGATTGATCCACAAGCAAGCGGACAGCGACTTCGGCGTCTCCTTTCCCGATTTTCCGGGCCTGGTGACAGCCGGCGTCAACCTGGATGATGCCCGTGCCATGGCCGGGGAAGCACTGGCCTTTCATGTCGAGGGGCTGGTCGAGGATGGCGAGGCCATTCCCGAGCCGTCATCCCTGGAGGAAGTGATGTCGGACAAGGACAATCTGAGCGGTGTCGCCATCCTGGTTCCCTTGAAAGCTGAAGCTGCGAAGGTCGTGCGTGTCAACGTCACCATTCCGGAAGATGTCCTCGATCAGATTGACCGATATGCGGAGCGCCACGGCTACAGCCGATCCGGATTTCTGGCCGCTGCGGCGAAAAAGGTAATGCAGATCGAGGCAGCGTAGCGCTCTCGAAGGCGCGACTGGAGATGAAGCTCTTTGGGTCTTGTTCGGTTACTTTCTTTGCGGATCAGGCCGTCAGACAAAAACAACCATGTCTTATTTCGTGAGGCACGGTGCCTATGTTCCGCCGCAAATGCGACCGTACTTGGCAAAATCAGCCTGCGAATTAGTTCATAGACTTCAAGGGAGTATCAGACGATGACCATGTCCAGAGCCATTGCCGCCATGTTCGTAACCGCCGCGCTGGCAGGCTGCGCGCAGACCGAAGCACAGCAGAGAACCAGCACCGGTGCGCTGCTCGGCGCCGGCGCCGGCGCGCTTGCCGGCCAGGCGATCGGCGGCAACACCAAGAGCACGGTCATCGGTGCCGGAGCCGGCGCCTTGCTGGGCGCCGTCGTCGGCAACGCCACCACGCCGCAGCCGCGCAGCGAACAGCTTTGCCGCTATCAGGATCGCACCAGCGGCCGCATCTACACCGCCCCCTGCGACGACCGCTATTACAACGGCGATTATTGAGCCGGCGCGGGTTGCAAATCACGACAAGGCCGGCGGGACAGCACCCCCCTCTGGCCTGCCGGCCATCTCCCCCTCAAGGGGGGAGATGGGGTATCTTGTCTGCTTCCGCCAATCACCAACGTTGCAGGATTGGCGGCTAGGGCGAAGCTGCTGATCTCCCCCCTGGAGGGGGAGATGGCCGGCAGGCCAGAGGGGGGCGCCTCGCGCCTTTCGGACCTTATCCTACCTCCCCTCCAGCCTCGCCGCCTTCTCCAGCGCAGCCAACTGCGCCTCGTCCAGCGTCAAAAACCCCATAATATGCTGCACCACTTCGGCGCGGGCATTGCTCAGCGCGCTGTGCAGCTCGAAGCCGTTCGGCGTCTTGGTCTTGGCCAACCATTCGCCATAGGACGGGCGGCGGTAATAGCCGGTTGCGGCCGCCAGGTCGGCCAGCACCATTTCGCCGTCCTGGCCCGAGAACACCCTGAGATAGGCCTTGGCCAGGGCATCCTGCGCCTTGGCCGGGCCGCCGGCCTGGCTGGAATGGGCGAAGCGTTTTTGGCTCATACGCCCTGCCCGCCCGAAGCATCTTGCGCAGCCTGCGGCATCAGCCCGCCGAGCCCGTCGAGCAGGCCGCTGTCGCGCGCCTGCACTGCCGCCGGCACGGCATCCCTGGCGACCTTGCCCGCGGCAGCCATCGCCGCCATGCCGGCCTGTTCAGCTTGAGCCTTGGCTCTGGCATCGCGTATTCCCGCCACTTCGTCCTGGCGGCGAAAAATGCGCTGCGGACTGCGGCCGGCGCCCTGCACGATCTTCAGCGCCGCGTCGCCGTCGATATTGTCCATCACGCCGGGATCGAACTGCGCCATCTGCATGGCGGTGGTGACAACCTGGATGGTGTCGCGCGCCTCGGCGGAACGGCGCAGCACGTCGAGCGGACCGGTGAAGGTCGGCCGCAACGCTTTGCCGGCAAGGCTCGCCGGCGGCAGGAAGCGGCTGTCTTCCTCGTAAAGTCCCTTGTCTTCCAGAATACCCAGCTCGCGGTCGAGATTGCTGGCAAAGCCGGCCTGGATGATCGAGCCGGAGGGGCCGAGCAGCGCGCCCTTCTCCTCCTGCCGGATCAAGGCTTCGGTCGCCGTCATCTGCGGGTTCTGTACCAGCGTCTGGAACAGGTTGACGAACATCATGTCGCGGATCTCCTCGGCCCGGCTGTCGGCGTAATTGAAGGCATAGGTCGGGTTCTGGCCGGTGGCGATCGGCGCGATCAGCGGCCGGCCGGCATCGTCGATCAGCCCGGGATAGTTCTCGCCGGGATTGAGCACCGGCACATAGTCGAGGCGAGCCTTGGAGGCGGTCGCCGGATCGGTGATCTGCTGCAGCGCGCGAAGGCCGGAGCGCCGCACCGCGTTCTCCTCGCGCACCGTCGTCAGCGCCTCGATGGTCGGCGAGATGCCGTAGGGATCGCCCTCGTAGCGGCGCCAGTTGAAGCACGACACCGGGAACGAGCGAAAACCGCTTTCCCTGACTATCACCTCCTCGTCCTCGATCACGTGATAGGAAGCGAACGCCGTATCCAGATACTGGTAGGAACCGGAGAGGCTGTACATCTTGCGCTCGTCGCGCGGTTGGATGCACTGGATCAGCGAGATTTTGGTCTCGCATTTGGCGGGGTCGTCGACCAGAACTTTGATCCGCGCCGGCAGTCTGTCGTAGCCGAGCAGTTGCGCCGCCTGTCTTGCCGTGCGCTCGTAGCGGCGGTGGAAAATATCGACCTGGCCCCAGCGGTTGCGGGAGAGATAGCCCTCGACCACCGGGATCGAGGCATAGCGGATCAGCGTGCCGCCAAAACCTTCCTCGGCATAGAGATAGGCCGGGCCGTAGCGCACGACATTGCGCAGGCAAGCCTGCGTTGCCGGCACGAAGTTCGAATTGGCGGAGTAGCGCAGCGAGAAAAGGAAATCGCGCAGCGCTTCCGCCCATTCCTTCTCCTCGTCGGTCTCCTCGTCGTTGATGGCCGCGGTCGACAACCCATGCCATTTCTCCGACTGCGGGATGATCAGGCTTTCCAGCCCCGCGGCCAGCCGGTTGGCGGCCGAGTTTATGGTGTTGGCGTAGACCCGCGCACCGCGCCGCTCCTGCCGCTCGGCCTGCGAATCGAAGCCGGCCTTTCGGCTGCCGCTCCACATGTCGGGCGCATCGGGATCGCAGAATTCCGACACCGCCTCCCAGACATGCTCGTACTGGCTGCGCTCGCTCTCCAGTTCTGCCTGTCGCGACAGGATATCGCGAGCACGGGAATCGCTCATGGTCAGCCTCGCTTGATAAACTCAATGGGAAAAAGAAAGAAATGGCGGGCACGCCGAAGCGGCCGATCTCCCCACTTGAGGGGGAGACGTCCGGCAGGACAGAGGGGGTCGTCTCGCGTGGACCGGCGACCCCCTCTGTCGCCTTCGGCGACATCTCCCCCTCAAGGGGGGAGATCGGCAGCGCCTTATTCCGCCGGCGTCGTCTCCAGCGCGGCTTTGCGCCCAAAGCGCTGCACCACGAAACGCCCCATCTTCTGGCCGGGTACTTCGATCAGCGTATAGGTGATCCAGGACAGCAGGCACACCACCGGCAAGACGACGACAACAACGACCGCGAAGCGCAACGGCGCCGACAGCTCGTGGCCGAACTGGGTGATGACCAGAGCCGCCACCGGCTGGAGAACCAGCAGATGGATCAAATAGATGCTGAAGGAAAGCTCACCCATCAAATGAAAGAACCTGTTGGCGAGCGTCATGGCGATCTTTCTGGCCACGATGCCCATCGTTCCCGGCAGCATCCGGTAGAGAACCAGGGCAAAGAACCCCAGGACGAGCGCTTCCCGCATCAACAGCTTGCTCAGCCCATAGCCGCCGCCGAACGGCAGCGCCGCCAGCAGCATGGCCAGTGCCAGATGCACGAAAGGCCGCTTCTGCCTTTGATGGACGACGCCCGCCAGCAGCATCCCGCACAGGAAAATCTGCATCTTCAACGGCAGGAACGACGGCATCGGAAAGTGCACCGACAACTGTCCCATCAAGAACACGATCGCGCTGCCGATCGCCGCGACCAGCATGGCCGCCCATAGCCAGTCAAGCCTGCGCACCAGCAGCATAATGGCCGGGAACAGCGCATAGAACTGCATCTCCAAGCCTAGGCTCCAATCGGGCAGCGGCGTGCGATAGGCGAAATTCGGCACCAGGCCGAACAGGAACAGCAGATGGGCGCCGATATTCTTCAGGCCGCTGTCGAGATAACGCTCGGGCGCCTGCGGCGACCGCAGCAGGAACTCGTCGATGACCATTCTCGACCCGTAGAGATAGGGGCCAAGCGCCAGGGCAGCGAACAGCATGACGTAGAACAGCGGCGCTATCCTGAAATAGCGGCGGGTCCAGAATTTCAGCCAGGTTTCCGGCCTTTGCCAGGGCTCCTTGTCCTGGCGCAGCTGGTAGTGGAACACCATCAGGAAGCCGGACAGCATGATGAACAGATCGACGCCGAGGTCCGGTTCGCCGAGAATAGGAATCTGCCAGCCGGTCAACAACAAGCAGTGCCCGATGAGCACCCAGATCGCGGCAAGCGCCCGAAGCCCGTCCAGGCACTCGATGCGCGATGACCGGACCTCCGTCATGCCGAACTCCTCGATGGCCATGTTGCAATGCAGCATGGCGGCTGAGGGAGGAATGTCAACCGTGCGGAAGGAACACGATTTGCGCTGTGCTGTTACGGAAAACGCGGAACACCGGAGGGCAATTGTAGAGGCATGCACTTGAACACCCGGGGCGCGAAGGATCGCGGCTTACGCGATCCCGGCAGGCAAGCTCCCGTCTATCTCTTCTTCAACCTTGCATGCCGGCGCCAGTACCACCAAGCGAGCACGCGGTTGCGGAACACTCTTCTCATGGCGCCCATGTCACACCCCCAGCAGCACGCGGCGCTGGCCGGTGAGCTCACTGGGCGACAGATCGGTCTTCACCGTGCCGGCAGTGCCGTCATTGGCCGCAAGCTGGGCCCGCAAGGCGGCTTCGCGCGCCTGTACGTCCTTGTCGGCAATGGTCGGTGTCTTTGGCAACGGCTTCAGCGCCGGCGGCTTTTGAAAAAGACACATGGTTTTCTCCGAAATGAGAGCTTCTTATCCAGTCGTAGAGCAGAAAATCCTCGCCGTTCCTGCCATAGCCCGGCAGGCGGCAGCGTTGCGTGGCGCCCAGCCGGGCAAGCCAGCGCAGCCCCAGTTGATTGGCCGCCAGCGCTCGCGCCTCGACCCGCCATGCGCCGCGCGCGGCAACTTCAGGCCCGAGCACGGCATGAAAGAATTCCGTAATCCCAGGCACGCAGCGCCTCATGCGGCGCGTGCCCCAGCTCCAGGCGATCCACAGCCCGCTGCGCTGCTCGGCAGCGCCGAAGCCGGCCTCCGGATTGCCGTCGAGCTCGGCGACATAGGCAAACCCCTGCAGCGCCGTCAACGCCAGCAGCGCCGGCGACCAGTGGTCGAACTGGCAATCGATCTCGGCCCGGTCCTCGAGCCGGAGGTTGGCAGCGATGTAGGAGAGGTCGCGCAAAGTGGCGGGAATGATGCGGAGGATCATGTTGGGTCACTTTCCGGCACGCTGCGAAGCGGAGAGCCCTAGGGAAACGAGGCGCCAAGCTAGATTGACTCTCTTTGCCGTCTGGATTTCCTTGGCCTGTGACTTGTGGATGTACCTATGGGAACAAGCGCATGACTTGTAGTAACTGCGCGCCGATCGAGGAGACCCGTACGATCTTTAGCACCGGTCGTCTCGCGGCGGCGATCACGATGGCCAAAGAGGCCATACGCGACGGTATTCTGCAGGAAGTACCGGGTGGTCCTATGTCGAGTGTCATCCCGCTTTCGGATCTCAACCCGGATGGACCATGGGACGATCTGCTTCGTTACCGCTTTCGCTGCACGACCTGCGCACAGGTTTTCTTGCTCTCCGCAGAGACCTATCATGGCAGCGGCGGCGAATGGGCTAAGGAGCCCGGCTAAGCTTTTCGGCGCTTCGTCCTATGCGTCCGCCGCGAATCTCAGTCCTGGCGTATCTTCGCGGACATCCGGCTGTCGATCTCGGTCAGCTTGGCGAGAATGCCTTCCTGCGCCTGCACCATCGCCTGTTGAACGCGGATCAGCTTGAAGGTGAGCCAGATCGTTACCCAAAGGCTTGCTGCGAGATAAATCAGCATCGGCATCCAGGAGATGAATATCCCGAGCAGCGAGTTTTCCGATTCCATATTGCCCCCCTAATATGATGTTGCCGCTACATCGTCGTTTTGCCGCCGGGCGTGCATAAACGCAAGCATCGTCACCGAAACGCCCCCAGCGGATCGCTCTGCCCCGCCTTCCGCCGCGCGGCCTTGAACAGAGCCGGGTCGACCACCGCTTCCCTCAGCATCATCACGCCGTAGCGGGTCGCCGCCATCAAATCGTCGCGCAGCTTCACTACCTGGCCGTCCCTGCGGTGATAAAGCCGGAACTCCTCGAACCATGGCAAAAGCGTCGAGAACACCTTGAAGCGGCCTGATTGCATGCGGTCGAGCATCTCCATCAGCCCGGCTTCGACGGAGACCGAACCGTCGGCGAACTGCGCGCGGGTGCCAAGCCTCTATTTGTAAGCCACTGCTGCGCTTGCAGGTCCCGCCAACGGAATAATCTCGCAGCGACTAAACCCTGCCTCTTTGCACCACTCGGTGAACTGGGCGCCGGTGAAGTCAAACGCCTCGCCAAATTCGATCAGCATGTTCAGCGACATCATGAGACCGAAGCCGTTTTGCCTGCGTTCATCGTCGATGATGTTCTCGATGGCGACCAGCGCGCCGCCGGTCGGCAATGCACGATAGGCCTTGGCGATCAGCATCTTCTTGTTCTCGAGATTCCAGTCGTGAAGGATCATTCCCATCGTGATGATGTCCGCCTTGGGGAATTCGTCCGCGAAGAAGTCGATCGTCTCGGCGATGACCCGGCCGCCGAGATTGCGCTCCGTCAAGCGCCGTTCGGCGATCGGCTGCACATCGGCGAGATCGCACGTCCGGCATTGCATATGCGGATGCCGCGCCGCGACGATGGCCGAAAGCTGCCCGGTTGCGCCGCCTATATCGGCCAGCGTCTTATATTTGGAAAAGTCGAATTTCTCGGCAAACGCCGTGAAATTGCCCATGGAGATGCCGCTCATCGCGTCCATGAACTGCTCCAGGCGCGCCGGGTCCGCATAGAGCTCGCCGAACATCGACTTGCCTGTCTCCTTGATCTCGTTTTGAGGCTTTCCGGTTTGCAATGCCGGTGTGAGATCGCCCCAGAACCGATACAGTCGTGCGTTCGCCATCTCAAGGATTCCACCGATGTATTGGGGGCTCCGCTTGACCAGGAACAGCGCGGTCGATGGCGTATTGCCGTATTTGCCGGTTTCACCGGCGCCGTCCCTCTGCAGCAATCCGAGCGCGACGAGGGTGTCGAGAAAATCATACGTTGCGCGCGGATGCAGCCCCATCGCGCCTTGCAGTTCGAGGCCCGTTTTGGGGCCGTCCGCAAGCAGCGAGAAGAGTCCCAGTTCCACGGCGCTCAACAATGTCTTGGCTGGCCAGAACCCAAAGCCAATTTGCAGTATGTGGTCTGGAGAAATTCCGTCTTGCATCTGAGCCTCCCCTATCGGCGAACGCCCCCGTGAGGCCACGCCGATGCGTCCCTTGAGCGGGATCATTCGATGCTACACCACGTCCACGGACGTTCACTACAGTTTTCCAATCGGAGCCGGAGCGCATTGCCTCCCTCCCGATTTTCCTCACCGAAACGCCCCCAGCGGATCGGCCTGCCCGGCCTTGCGCCGCGCGGCCTTGAACACCGCCGGGTCGACCTGCGCCTCCCTCAGCATCATCACGCCGTAGCGGGTGGCCGCCATCAGATCGTCGCGCAATTTCACCACCTGGCCATCCCTGCGGTGATAGAGCCGGAACTCCTCGAACCAGGGCAAAAGCGTCGAAAACACCTTGAAGCGGCCGCTCTGCATGCGGTCCAGCATCTCCATCAGCCCAGCCTCGACAGAGACGGAACCGTCGGCGAACTGCGCATGGCTGGCGAGCATGTTGAGCCCATGTGCTGAATACTGCCTGGCAAGTGCGGTGCCCGCCCCTTCCAGCGTCTCGCGACGACCGTCGCGCGGCCAGGCAAAGGGCAGCCATTCGCCCCACGGCTTCAGCGTCAGCGCCTGCATGGCGGGAGTCTGCTGCGAGGCGCGGCAGGCCTTCGTGACATAGACGACGTCGGCCTCGGTATCCCAGGCAAGCTCGACCGCGGCCGAGGGATGGTCCCAGCCGAAATCGAGCGCGCCGAGCCGCGGCCAATAGCGCGGCAGCCGGAACGGCTCGCAGGCGATCAGCTCCTCGGCCACCGGAAAGATGCGGCCGGAGCCGAGCACCGGAATGCCCTTGGCCCGCGCCTCACGCTCATGCGCCGGATAGGCGGCAATGATCTCGGCGCGCTGCTGCGGCGTATAGTGCTCGGCATCGTCGATGGTCATGAAGGTGACGTGACGGGTCATTGTTTTTCACCCTCGCGGCATTGAATCGTGGTGGGCGGGTGCGCGCTTCAATGCCCCGCCTCGCGGCTCCGTTTGCATCGCTCGGAACACCTGCCACGGAGCCGGTCGAAAAGTCGGGATCAGATCGCCCGACGTTTGATGCGCACGACTTTCGGCGCCTGTGCATCCATGAACATGTAGCACCGGCCTAGCAGCGCCTTTTTGCCAAAATCATCGAATACGTTCTGCCCGAGCGGCGTGAACAACACCTCGTCGGTCGTCAGTCCGTCCTGGTGGCGAGCCTCGATCTCTGGCCAATGCGCCTTGGCAATGTCGGTCAGCACGACGTTGAAGGCAGGATGATTGTAACTGACCAACAAATTGCCATCGTCCATATCAGACGGTTTCATGTCCGGGTGGTAGTTGTAGATCTCGGCAAGCGTCTGGATGGCTGCCAAGGATGCAGCGCCATCGGAAAGACCAGCCTCCGTCAGCACACAGGTGCCGTTTTCAAGGATGGCAAAGTCACGCTCCTGGTTGAAGTAGTAGCCAAAGCGCTCTTCGATGCGATCGATGGGCTGCGAAAACGATGGCCGCCATTTCGGGACAGGAGGAAAGGTCGCTGACATCTCTGCTCTGCCCGCTGATGATACTGCAATTGAAGACAGGCCGCCGATGAACACCATCCGCCTATTCATAGTCGTGATCTCCCGCCCAACGCAGTCAGTCTAGTTTCGGATCGTGACTTGGCAACCGCGATGATCTCGGCGCAGCGTGTAGTGTCCGGCATCGTCGGTGGTCATGAAGGTGACGTGGCGGGTCATTGTGCGCCCTCGCGGCATTGAATCGTGGTGGCAGGCGCTGGACGGATGATGTTGTTTGACAAAGAATATGACGCGGTCGGTCAAAAGCCTGGGTTCCTCGCCCCACGGAGTGGGGAGAGGTGGCTCGGCGAAGCCGAGACGGAGAGGGGAATTGCGCCGACCTGTGCAGACAACAATCGAGAGAGCCAGCGTCTGGTGCTTGCCAAAGTCCCCTCTCCGGCCGCTGCGCGGCCACCTCTCCCCACTTTGTGGGGCGAGGAACCCAAGTTCTGCAATGCTAGCCCTTGCCCATCCCTCCCACCTCCTCCGCCGACAAGAACAACAGCACCACATCGCTCATGCCGAGCAGCGGCGTGAAGGTGACGATGGTGATGCCGCCGGTGGCGTTGGTGCGGGTCAGCCCTTCGGAATAGATGTCGAGCGGCGGTTCCTCGTCGAACCAGACGCCGTGCAGCGTTTCGCCCTGCCATTTCTCGCGACCCTTCTCGTAGCTCTTGAACGACAGCACCGATTCACCGGCCTGGACGTCGCCGCCGCCGCCCCAGCGCACCACGACGCTGTCGAGCGCGCCCGGCGCCCGTCCCGCCATCGTGCTGACGAGGGCGTCGGCCGGGATCATGCCGGTGCCCCAGGCCGCCTGCTGCTGCGGCGGGCCGATCAGGATGCGCTGCGGGTTGTCGCGCGTGCTTTCGCCGGTGACACCGGCCGCCCACATCCGAACCGGACAATCGAAAACCTTGCCTTGCCACCAGTCGGGATAGCGGCCGGTGAGATGCATCGCCCATTCGGCGCCGCCGGCCCTGGTCTTGCCGAGCTGGTTGCCGGCCATGAACAGGCGCTCGCGATTGGTCGCGCCGGCTGCATGGAACTCGGCCTGCCGGGGATAGGGCCGATAGGCGGCAAGCTGGTTAGTGCGGCGCCTGCGGTCCAGCTCCGCCAGCAGGCTGAGATATTCCGTCCTTGCCGCCCGGCTGTGCGAGGCCTTTTGCGAAGCCCGGCTTCTCGAGGAACGGCCTAAGGACGGCTTCGAGGCCGCGGATGCGCTGCCTGATTTCGTCATCGCTCAATGCATCCAGATTGTTGATGTTGACATTAAGATCCTTGGGCAGCACCGACAGCACGAGCTTCAGATACTGATCGGGCTTTTCGGCGCGCACCTCGGCGATGACGCCAGCGCCATGGGCGCGGAAATCGGCGCGGATCGCTTCGAGGAAACCATCGGCCAGCGTCTTCTTCGGCCGCCTGGTTCGGCTGCCGGGTGCTTGATCGTGCGGCTGGGGATCGCCGGCGGAAGGAGCCTTGGCCATGCCCTACTCCGCCGTCCCGGCGGACATCGGCTTCTTGTTGCCTGGCCGCACGATGCGCTTGCGCGGCCTGGCCTTCTTGCCGGCGAGTGCCGACTTCGGCTTCCGCGGCTGGCTTGCGGGTTTCGCATCAGTCGTCGTGCCGGGCTTCATCGCAGCGGCGTCGGGCAAGGCGTTCAGCCTTGCCCTGAGAATTGCCACCGCCTTGCCGTCGAGTGCTCCCGACGGGAAGCCAAAGCCGCCGACCGCATCGCCGGTACCGCCGCGCACCATGCCGATCCGCACGCCTGCGGCCACCTGCTCGAAGCGGCCATGGCGGGCATAGGGTGCGGCGCCGGCAAACTCGCCAATGGCGCTGACGACCTCGCGGCCGTCATCGTCGGTGATGATGGTGGCATAACGGTTGGACATGGGGTGTTCTCTGGGGTGGGCGCACGGGCGCGTTGGGAAATCTATGGACGATAGGTGGTTGCGGACCGGGATAGTCGGTCGCGTTCATTCGCGCCGACATACCTCGGCAGCACACGCAACATTCGGTCGAACAGGAGCCCGAAATGAAAAACCCGCCTCGGCGGGCGGGTCGTTGGAGCCAATTGGCACCATACCCAGATTAGTAGCATAGCTGCCGGCACAAAGCAAGAACAAAATGTGGCGTAGTGGAAGAAAATCCACTGACGACCTCGCACCCTCGTCGGTGAACGGCTGGAAGGAGGGGCGAAAAGGGCGGGCATTGCGTGAGACTTGTGTTGATGGGATGGTGGTTGCGCTTGAGGGGAACGCGTCATGGGCAATGTCACCAGTCACTACGGCAGCGACGGCATCGTCGATCGCATATTGGCCGCGATCCCGGACGCCGACCCGGCCGGAAAACTCGCGGCCGCGCAACTCTATCCGTTCGATCAGCTCCATGGCCGCGAACTGATCGCCACGCGGGAGCATGTGGCCCGTCTTGCTCCTTCGCCGACAGATAGGATCCTGGATATCGGCAGCGGCATTGGCGGGCCGGCAAGGTTTCTGGCCTCGACCTATGGCTGCCAGGTCGACGGCATCGACCTGACACCAGCCTTTGTCGCCGCGTCGAGCCGACTGACCGCACTCAGCGGATTGTCTGACAAGGTTCGCTTCCATCAGGCCGACGCAACGAAACTGCCTTTTGGCGACAGCACCTTCGATGCGGCGATCTGCTTCTATGTCGGCATGAACATCGAGAACAAGGCCGCGGTCATCGACGAGGCCTGGCGCGTGCTGAAACCGCGAGGCAGGCTGATCTGGACCGAAGCCGTGCTCGCCGGCGGCGAGCCCTACTATCCCATGCCCTGGGCGGTTTCTGCGGCGACCAGCCACCTCGCCGATCGGGAAAAATTGAAAACCCTGTTTGTCGATGCCGGATTTCGCATCGACGAAATCGTCGACGAAACCGGCGAACATGTTGAGCTGGCGCTGAAGAGGGCCAATTCCGGCATCGTGCCCTCGCCGGCGCAGCAGCAGGCAAATGAAGTCGTCATGGGCGCGGAATTCCTGCAGCGCCGCCGCAACTACATCCGAAGCCTGAGTGACGGAAAACTCGCCTCGCTCGCCGTGATCGTCTCCAAACCGGCCTGAAACAAAAAAACCGCCTCGGCGGGCGGGTCGTTGGAGCCAAATTGGCACCATACCCAAATTAGTAGCATAGCTGCCGGCACAAAGCAAGAACAAAATGTGGCACGGCGGCAGAAAAATGCGAATTCCGTTCAGCGCCTCGCCTTGTCCGCCTCCCGATTGACCTTCCAAGAAGACCGCTAGGCTGCATTCCTTCGCGCCCCTCTCTGTCCTGCCGGACATCTCCCCACTTGGGGGGAGATCGGCTTTCGCGCCGGCTTTCGCCAATCTCCAACGTTGCAGGAAGAGCGCAACGCCGAAACCGCCAATCTCCCCACTTGAGGGGGAGATGGCCGGCAGGCCAGAGGGGGGTACTGTCCCGGGCGCTGTCCCGCCGACTTAAAGCCGGCAACACAAGCGACGTTCGATCAAAAAGAAGCCTGAAAACAAAAACCCGCCTCTGTGGGCGGGTCGTTGGAGCCAATTAGCACCATACCCAAATTAGTAGCATAGCTGCCGGCACAAAGCAAGAACAAAATGTGGCGTTGCGACAAAAGAACCGAATTCTCTTCGGCGCCTCGCGTTGCCCGCCAGCCACTTTGTGGGCGCGAACGCAGCGTCGGCAATTGGCGCTTCCTCCATTTGCCGAGGCATCTCACCGGCCGACGAGCAGCCGCAGCCGCGGATCAGAACAGGCATTCGCGCGTTTGAACCCCAGCCAATGGGAGCAAAAGCCATGAACGTCGCCAATCTGCAACTCGAAGGCCTGCTGATGGCCATCGCATCGATCAATCAGGTCCTGGTCCGCAAGGGCGTGGTCTCCGTCGAAGAGATAGACATCGCCTTGCGCAAGGCCGAAGCCAGCGAGACCAACGAGGAAAGGTCCGAAGGCATGTCGGCGTCGAGCCGCGATGCCGTCAACTTCCCGATCCGGTTGCTGGAGTTGGCCAATCAATGTCAGCCGGAGACGGACATGCCGTCCTTCTCGAAACTGGCGCGCATGGTCGGTCAGATCAAGGAACCTTACAACGACCAGATGTGACGCGGCGATCATAACTGACGCCGCGACAACGGCTTGCCGCGGCGGGGTGGCAAGACTGCTGGCGGCGCCTGCTAGCGGCCCTGCAGGATCTTGATCAACTTGCTGCTGTCGGCCCCCGGCGAGGAAAGCCTGCGGTAGTCGGCGTAAGTCAGCCTGCCATTAGCAACGGCATTAAAGAGCCGGTTACAAAAGGCGCTATCGTATTTTGCGACACTGACATTCATGATTGCTGCGTAAGTCTTTCTTTCGTTGAGCGGCGTGGACCTCTCGCGTGCAATGCATTCGTTGATCGCCACGCGCTTGGTGACAGGGCTGCCTTCAAGCGTGGTATGCATCGTGTTGAATTCGCCTTCGGTCAAGGTAGTGCAGCCGGCAAGCAGAGACGTGCCGATCATGGCGGCAGCAAAACGCGTGGCGATGTTCATGAATTCCCCCTCAAGACCCGCGTCTTGCTTAGCCCGCCGAATGTTGGAAGTACAGAGGGAATGCAGGCGCATCTACAAAAAGCATAAACCTCGAACGCTCGTACTTTAGCTGTCGCTTTTATTGCGCGCGACCTGCGATGGCCTGAATGACGGTATCCGGCCGTTCTCGATCGTCACGACGATGCTGGTGCGGATCGTGCTGCCGATCTGGCCCTGGTCGCGGTCATAGACCCGACCGCCATTGTCGCAGCCACCCTTCTAAGCGCCTTTATGAGAACGCCGGATCCGAGGTTGGGGATCATCCCCTGCCAAGCCTCAGCGCCAGGACCCTGCCCGGCCCGTGCACGGCGGCGAACAGCAGCCCGGCCAGGAAGGTGAAGTGATCGACGAAGAAGCCGAACTCCGCCTGGTTGCCGGCCCAGTGCGACGGCCCGTGGAAGGCAAAGCCGAGGAACAGCACATAGGCGCCGGCGACGAGTGCTGCCCATGAGAAGAAGGCGCCGGTCAGGAAGCATAGAACGAGGACGACCTCGAGCAGGGCTGCGCACCAGGCCAGGAAGAGCGGGAATGGAAGCCCGGCCGCCGCGATATAGCCGGCGGTGGCGCCGATATCGACGAATTTGAAGATCACGGCCATCAGGAAGACGGCGGCGAAGATCAGGCGGGCGACGAGGATTGCCGCGGTCTGCCACGGCGATTGAACGGTTGATTGAGCGGTTTCCAAGGTCATGACGTCCTCCCAAGAGTTACGATGGTTGTGCCCCAAGGACGCACCACCAGCCGCAAGCCCGACATCATCCCCCGAAAAACCTGAGAGATACAAGCGCGTAGCGAGAAGGCCTCGCAAGACCAGGGTTCCTCGCCCCCATTCATGGGGGAGAGGTGGGGCGGCGAAGCCGCGACGGAGAGGCGCCGGCAAAGAAAAGGCCCCTCTCCGGCCGCGGAGCCTGTCCCCGGGCTTGCCGAAGGCAAGACCCGTGGGCGGCCACCTCTCCCCCAGCTTCGCGCGGGGCGAGGAACCCAAGCCTGGCTCTATTCCGCAGCCTTCGCCCGGCTGATCGGCTCCCGTACCGTTCCATACTGGCTGCCCCAGCGGTCGGTCATCGCCCAGCGTATGTCCCAGAGCTCCGGGAAGAAGCGGTGGCGGGCGCCGGCTTCCAGCAATTCGACCGGCCGGCCCTTCAGCGATTTCGCGCCGAGGCCGATCGTGCGGTGGATGAGATAGAGGTGGTTGGCACGGAATTTCTGGAACAGCTCGTCGAACTCGATCAGCGCTTCGGCAACGACATAGCTGTCGCCGTGATCGTAGCCGGTATCGTAGACATCCTCGACCGAAAGGCCGCGGTCGTCGAGGTACGACGCCTTGAAGGCCCGCCACAGATCGGGCGGCAGGCGCAGCAGCTGCTTGAAACCCGGCGATTCCTGGCCGCTGCCATTGCCGAGCTGCAGCCGGATCTGCTGGTACTCCTTGGGCGACATGGTTTCGAGCAGGTCGAGCTGCGCCGTCATCAGCCGCATCAGCCGGTGCACGCGCCCCATCAGCGTGACGATGCGATGCGTGTCCTGCTTTTCCAGGAAATCAACGACATCGACCAGCGTATAGGCGATGAGCTTCATCCACAGCTCCTCGACCTGATGAACGATCTGGAACTGCAGCTCGTCGGCATTCACCATCTCGGCCAGCGGCTTCTGGCAGGCAAGCAGCCTGTCGCATTTGAGGTAGACGCCATAGTCGCGCATCTCAGGCGTTTCGATGCGGGCATAATAGTCCTGCTTGTCCATGGCCATGCTCCTTGCCGCGGCCGTTGGGCCGCAGGCGTTTGTTGGATCCCAGCCCGAGTCTAATCGCTTTCTTGCCGAACATTGTCCCTTTCTGTTATTCGAGTGGCGGGAAACGAAGGACGAAAATTGCCGCTGAAGCAGATTGGAAGAACGAATGATGCTGGATGCGGTCGACCGGAAGATCATAGCTGCGCTCGAACGCGAGGCCCGCATCTCCTTTGCCGCGCTCGCCGATGAGGTCGGCTTGAGCAAGACACCGTGCTGGAAGCGGGTCAAGGCGCTTGAGGACGCCGGCGTCATCCGCGGCTACTCGACCCGGATCGACCCGGCCAAGCTCGGCTTCGGCATCGAAGCCTTCATCCAGGTGTCGATCGATTTCGAACTGTCGGACGCCTTCGAGGCGGCGGTCAAAAAGCATCCGCTGATCCGCCGCTGCCACGCCACGACTGGCGAGGCCGACTATCTCCTGCAGATCGTCACCGTCGACATGATGGCGCTCGACAGGATGCTGCGCGAGGAGCTCAGCCGGCTGCCCGGCGTGCGGCGCACGATCACCTCGATGGCGATGCGCGAGATCAAGGGCGGCATCTCGTTCGCCAATGCCGTCGGGCATACGCCGACCAAGCGATAGACCGGTCAGGCCCTGGTCATCAATTCGCGTCCCAGCCGCTTCGGTTGCTCGGCGCGCAGAACCACATTTGTCGTCACCGTGCCGTAGTGGCCGATGCTGTCGACGATGCTTTCAAGATCGGGCGGTGACGGGACCACGACCTTGACCAGAAAACAATCCTCGCCGGTCACCCGCAGCACCTCGACCACCTCCGGCAATTGGGCGAACTTCTTCAGGCAGGCCTGGATATGCTCATGCGTGGTGCGCAGGCGGATGACCGCCATGGTGCCGAGCCCGAGCGCTGCCGAATTGATCACCGCCTTGTAACCGGTGATGACGCCGCGCTCCTCCAGCCGCTTCACCCGTTCCGAGGTGGCGGGCTGGGACAGTCCGACGCGGCGGCCAAGCTCGGAGATGCCGATGCGACCATCCTCCTGCATGATCTCAATGATCGCCAGATCGGTGGGGTCGAGCCTTGGCCGATAATCGCCGTTCCGCATGATCGCCCTTTAATCCATCGGATTTCGTCGCTGCTTTCCGATGATCTCTCATTCCGCCACCTGGGAGAAGACCTAGAATTGCACGCGCTGCATCAGGAAAGAAGGGCTTCGCATGACCGACTTCATCATTGTGCCGGGCATCGGCGGATCGGGCAAAGCCCACTGGCAGACACGTTGGCAGCAGGCAAACCCGGCGATGCGGCGGTTCAACCCGGCGAGTTGGGACGCGCCGGACCTCGACGACTGGGTGGCTGCGCTGGAAACCGCTGTATGCCAGGCAAGGACACCGCCGGTGCTCGTCGCCCATAGCCTCGGCTGTCTGCTCGTCGTACACTGGCAGCGGATCTCCCCCCGCTCTATCGCCGGCGCGTTGCTGGTCGCGGTTCCGGACCCTGCGTCGCCGGCCTTCCCCTCCTCCGCCCGGGCCTTCGCCGACGCACCGCAACAACGGCTTCGCTTTCCGTCGCTGATTGTCGCGAGCACCAACGATCCCTACGGCTCGCTGGACTATGCCAGGGCGAAATCCGAGCGATGGGGCAGCGATCTCCATATCGCCGGACCGCTTGGCCACATCAATGGCGACAGCGGGCTCGGCGACTGGCCGGCGGGAATGGAGCTGCTGACAGCTTTTCTAAGTCAAACGCAGGCAATCGCCCGAGGCGCCGTGCTTCAGCCGTAACCGCACCAGGACGGTTATCGCGCCGCCGCCCTGATCTGGTTTGCGCCGCGCCTCAGTTCGATGTCGCGGCAGGCGTGCTGAGTTCGAGGAACGGTACCGTCGAGCCCGGGATCATCGACTTCGGCAATTCGCCGTTCCATCTCTCCGCCTTGGTCAGTTCGACCAGCAGCGGATTGTTGGCGATTGCGGCGGCGCGAGCCTTGATGGCGCCCGCGGTCGCATCGCCTTCGACCCTGGTCTTGTAGGCGCTGGCCTCGGCTTCGGCCTTGACGCTGTCAGCGCGGCCCTTGGCCTGGGTGACGGCGATATCGGCCTTGATCTTTTCCTGCTGCAGGTTCTGTTCCTGCTTCTGCACCTCGACCTGCGCCGTCATCCTGGCTTCGACCGCCTGCTCGTAGGCATCGGAGAAGTCGATGTTCTCGACCTGCACGCTGTCGATCATCACCGGCCCGTCGGTTACCGCCGCGATGGCCTCGGCGACGTCCTTGTTGAACTTCGCCCGGTTCTGGATAACCGACACCGCGTCGTACTGGCCGAACACCGTCTTGATCTCCTGCGGTGCTTTCCTGGCAATGACACGGTCGGCCAGCGCTTCGATCGACCCGTAATTGGTGTAGACGTTGCTGACCTCGGCGGCCGGCACGTGGAAATTGACGGTGACGCGCATGTCGGCCGGCTGCTGGTCGCGCGAATAGGCCTGCATGGCCGGCAGGCCGCTGCAATCGTTCTGGTTCTCGCAGCCCCATTTGAGCACCTGCTGGCGCAGGCTGATCTTCTCGACGCGCTGCAGCCACGGCAGCTTGAAATGCAGTCCGGGATCAACGACCGAACTCAGCGCTCCGTTGGTCAAGAGCACGCCGCGGTCGCCCTGATCGATCGTGTACCAGGATCCAAACAGCGCAAAGACGCCGAGCGCCACGATGACGAGTGCGATCAGGCCGGAACCGATCGACCCCGATGCCATCCCCGGCTTGCCCTGCGGACGGCTTGAATTGCCTTGCGTTTCGGTCATCACCCCACCCCAACCTGATTGCCCGTGCTGCTTTGCCCACAATAGTGGCGGCATTGCAATCCTCTGGATATGGAAGGACCTTCGCGCCAGCCGGCCGGACCGGCGGGGTGGTTCAGGCCGGCTGGCGGATTTCCCCTCCAGCCGCGGCAGCGGGCTGGGACGCGTTGCCTGGCGTCTCCTTCTGCCGTTCGGCATCGGTTTTGCGCTTCGGGCAATCCTCGTAGTCGTGGTCGCGCCCGCCGCAGTAGGAGCAGCATTTTGCTGGCGCGTCGGAGCGAAGCATCGTTGGCATGCACAAGAATGCACGAAACCCGACAGATTGCGAAGGTCGATTTCGCCACGGAACCGCTGCCGCCGCATGAAAGTTATCTGCTCATTGCAACGGGAGCACAGGACATGGCCGACGACCCGAACCGCTACGAGACCGGAGCGAGGAAATATCCGGCAAAGACGAGCCCCGACGCGGCCGACGAATTTTCGCAGGATGCGGCCGGCAACAAGCCACCTCCCGGCGGCATGGGATTGACCAGGCCGGCTGACGATTTCGACGACAGGACCCTGCATTCGGAGGGCCAGAACCCGCCGCGCGCAGCGATCCGGCCAGACGGCAAGGCCACCGCCAAGAAGCCTGGCAAGGACGCAAGACGATGAACGTCGCCAATCTCCAGCTCGAAGGATTGATGATGGCGATCGCGGCCGTCAACAACGCGCTGGTCCACAAGGGCCTACTGTCGGTCGACGAGGTCGACATGGCGTTGCGCCGGGCCGAGGCGGCGATGACCAGCGACGAGCGTCTCTATGAAGACATGTCGCCATCCAACCGCGACGCCGTCTGCTTTCCGCTCAGGCTGCTGCAGGCGGCCAACAATGCCCAGGGTGAAACCGGCGTGCCGTCCTTTGCCGAACTGGCCAGGATGGTCGGCCGGACCAAGGAGCCCTATAACGACCAGATGTGATGGAGGACGCCATGGCCGACGACAAATCCAAGACCAAGCAGGATCGCAAACTGGTCTCAGGCGAAGAGCCTTACGAGGTCGCTGCCTTTGCCCGCAAATACGGCATACCCCAAAGCGAGGCCGCGACCATCATCAAGCGTTACGGCCCCTCGAGGAGGAAGCTCGACGCGCATATGGCGAGCCGCAACGCCTGATCCAATTCTGGCGGCGGCCGCCGTTCACGCCGGAAGCGTCCCTGCCCTGCCGCCTTGTCGAGAGTATCGGCACCGTCAGCCGTGACCTGTCGGGTTCGCCCCTGTGGGGATTCAACGCCTGGTTTTGACGGCCGCGGAATACTCGCGCAGCGCAACAACTCATTTACCTCGACGCTGTACCAGTCCGGTGAGCAAAGCCGGGGGTCGGATGCAGGAACAATTATTGCGCTACGAATGTGTCATGGAGCCGAACGGCCGTTGGATGGTGTGGGACATCGTTCACGATCTGCCGGCGCAATTTTCGGAAATCGCGCTGATCGGCCTGAGCCGTCGTGAAGCGGTTTCGCTCTGCCGGCTGCTCAACGAGACGAGCCGTTCCGAGACGCGGCAGAGCCGGGCCTCCTGAGAAGCGCGTGCGTCTCAGGCCTGCCCAGGCTAAGAGGATTTTACATGCGATCGACAATATTCGGTCTGGTCCTGCTGCTGCCGGCCGCCGCACTGGCAGAACCGATCGAGACGCAGAAGATCATCACGGCGGCGACCGGCGACTGGAACGGCGACGGCGCCGCCGATCTGGCGATGATCGTCGAGACCGAGCCCGGCCATCCCATGGACCTGTATTTTTTCCTCAAAGATCGCGATGGCGATTTTCTAAAACCTGCCGGGATCGTGCATGATCAGATTGACGGGGAATGGAAGGATTACGACCGGCCGGGCCCCGCCACATCCGACACCGAGCCCGAACTCACTACGCTCCCCAACGGTTCGATCAAGCTCTATATTCCGGCGATGGAGATCGGCAGCGAGCGGACCAACAAGACGCTGACGCTCGCCTGGCGCAACGGCACGTTCGTCGTCGCCGGTTTCGCCTACGAGTATTGGGACTACATGGACGACAATGTTGCCGGCGACTGCGACTATAATGTGCTGACCGGCAAGGGCAAAAGCAGCAAGAAGCTGGCGGACGGCACCACCAGGCAAGCGACCGTATCGGTCGAAGGCAAGGTCATCCCGTTCGCGGAATGGACCCCGGGCACTGGCTTCAGCGCTTGCGGAGAGTGAGAGGTTTCGGTTGCCTCACTGCAGCGGCGGCTTCCACAGCAGGCTGTTGCGATCGGCGGACTTGACGCGCAGCCAGGTTTCGCGGCCATCGCGCAGCACCCGGAGCGGGATCTCGGCACCCGCCGGGCCGCTCTTCCAAAGCTTGCGATAAAAATCGGCAAGCCCATCGACCGCCGTGTCGCGAACATCCGAGATGACATCGCCTTGGCGAAGGCCCGCCTGGGCGGCTGGACCGCCCTCGGCGACGCTCATCACCACGACCTTGCCGTCGCTCTCGGCCGAGAAGGCGCCGAGCCACGGCCGCGGCGGCCTGGCGACCTGCCCGCGCGTCAGGAGATCGTCGAGGATGGGCGGCAGAAGATCGATCGGCACCACCATGTTGATGTCGGCGACCTCGCCGTTGCGGCTCATCTGCAGGCGCAGCGAACCGATGCCGAGCAGCCTGCCATCCGCGCCGATGAGGCCGGCGCCACCCCATGAGGGGTGAGCCGGCGCCGTGAAGATCGCCTCGTCGAGCAGATATTCCCAATAGCCGGCGAATTCCTGCTTGGTGACGATCCGCGCCCGCACGGAGCGGCCGACGCCGTCGGCGAGCACGACGGGATCGCCGATCTTGGCCCTGGACGCATCGCCGAGCGCAATGGCGGGCAGCCCGAGCGGCGCAAGCGCCTGCACCAGGCCGAAGCCCGACTCCTGGTCGTAGGCGAGCGCATGGGCGGGAACCACGCGCCCGTCCTGGTCGGCCAGCCAGACCTCCTCGGCCTCGGTGATGAGATAGCCGATGGTGAGTACCAGCCCGTCGCCGCGGATGACCACGCCACTGCCCTCGCGGCGGGTGCCAAGTGTATTTGCCGTGAAGGCGTCCTCTGGCACGGTGGCGCGGACGGCCACGATGGATCGCAAAAGGGGTTCGATATTCATGCTTTGGTTCCTGGCAATGTTCGCAGGCTGATATGGGCTATAGGTATGGCGCAGGTGATCAGGCGCAAGAGGTGGCGCCGGCTTTGGCGTGGACCGGCGCCGCGCCGTTCGCGCCGGGGTTTTGCAACAGCGCCGGCAGCCCTATCTGTACCTACGGCTATCCCAAGCTGCCCTATGCAAAGTTCCTCCGCCATTACCCACGTTGATATCTGATATCCTCCCAACCCAACCCTTCCAAAGGCCTCCCAAATGAACGACTACGCAACGGACCAATACACGCCGCCAAAAGTCTGGACCTGGAACAAGGCAAATGGCGGCGCTTTCGCCAGCATCAACCGGCCGACCGCCGGCCCGACGCATGACAAGAAACTGCCGGTCGGCAAGCATCCGCTGCAGCTTTATTCGCTGGCGACACCGAACGGCGTCAAGGTGACGATCATGCTGGAGGAACTTCTGGCGCTCGGCCACAGCGGCGCCGAATACGACGCCTGGCTTATCAGGATCAACGACGGCGACCAGTTCGGCAGCGGCTTCGTCGAGGTCAACCCCAACTCGAAGATCCCGGCCATGATGGATCGCAGTGGGAAAAAGCCGGTCCGCATCTTCGAATCCGGCTCGATCCTGCTCTACCTTGCCGAAAAATTCGGCGAATTCCTGCCGACGGAGCGGCCGGCTCGCGCCGAGACCCTGTCATGGCTGTTCTGGCAGATGGGCTCGGCGCCCTATCTCGGTGGCGGCTTCGGCCATTTCTACACCTATGCGCCGACGAAGATCGAATATGCTATCGACCGCTTCGCCATGGAAACCAAGCGGCAGATGGACGTGCTCGACCGACGCCTCGCCGAAAGCGAGTATTTAGGCGGCAGCGACTATACGATTGCCGACATTGCGGTGTGGCCCTGGTATGGCGGGCTGGCCAAGGGCCGTATGTATGACGATTCCGGCGAGTTCCTGCAGGTGGAGCAGTACAAGAACGTGCAGTGCTGGGCCGACGCCATCGACGCGCGGCCGGCGGTCAAGCGCGGCCGCATGGTCAACCGCACCTTCGGCGAGCCTTCGATGCAGCTGCACGAGCGCCATGACGCCAGCGATTTCGAGACCAAGACGCAAGACAAGCTCGCGGCGGCCAAAAGCTAAGCGGACGACGCGCCGATCTCCCGCCTTGTAGGGGAGATTGGCAGCTTCGGCCGACTGCTCAAGCTCGCCTTCACCGCCGCCATCCACAGCCGGTCGATGTTGGCCAGGAATTTCTCGTCGAGTTTGTCGAGGTGCTTCCAGTACATGCCGTCTTCGAAGAAATAGCCGAGTTCCTTCTCGATCCTGTCGGCCTCCTCCGCCTGATCGAGCCGCAGGCCGGCAAGCATCTCGGCCTTCATTTCCGAAAGCTGCGAGGAAGAAAGCGCGCCGAGTTCATTGAGCGTCAGCCGCGGGAAGACCAGCCGGCTGCGCGGCAGGTCGGATAGGTTGACGCACAGGCAGCCGCGCCGAAGCGCATGGATGAGCAGGCGGGCCGACTTCGCCTCGAGGTTGCGCAGGGTGACGTCGTTGCGCAGCGGATCGGCGCGGCCGACGCCGTAAAAATGCGTGTTGCCGGGCTGGTCGTAGATCATGTCGCAGCCAAGGAATGCCAGCACGTCCGGCTTCTGACTGTGGATCGTCCAGTAGGCCGCCGTCATCGACATGGTGCCGCCGGCATAGACGAAGCCACCAAAGCTGTTTTGCGCCGGCACGTAATGCGAGGCGCTGAAGATCTGCGCCTGCTGCAGGGGACCGCCTTGCGGCATCCGCTCCGCCGGGAAATCGCCGGCATGGACGAGGAAATCCCAGTCGGGGCGCACGCGCCAGGCGTTGTTGATGGCGACGATCTTGCCGAAGGCCTGCTTGGGCCAGGCGGCGCAGCGCACGACATCGGGGGCGCTACCGATCAGCAAGATCACGTTCGGCGTTCCGTCGATCACCACAACCCTCTCGACCGGCCGAAATGCATCTCGATGCCGCCCGGTTGAACGGCTTTATAGCCTCAACGGCCCATCGAAAACACCAGCCGGATTTAAGCTGGCATCAACAAAAGGGAGCTTGCCAGCCGGTTGTAAAATGTGGCCTTAGGCACCGTCGTACAAACAGCAGGCAGGTTTTCCCGCTAGCCCAAAAACGACGATATGAGTTGGGCGATATATATTAGTTGACTAAACTAGCGGAACGTCCAATGCACATTCCCAGAACCGAACATGTCCTGTCTAGACCATGATATCTATATGGGACATTACTACATAAGCTGAACGCGACCTCGACGGTTCGGCGGCACAGCCCTCAGACGCCGCGGCTTTGCCTCCGCGCTTTTCGCCCCGGATCCGTAGATCAACCGGACGACGAACAGGAAATATCCAACCTGCATGACGATCAAGGTCAAGATCGTCCAGGCCAGCGTCTTCCAGATTGAACCCGTCGCAAAGTAAGTCGAGATCGCCACGATGGACGATGTGGTGGTCAGCCCCACCAGGAACTGTGGAAAGTTCATGATTTTTCTGCGCCGCCCCGGAACTCGCTACAGACGGGACGAACTCCCCTAACCCATTACCCCGCACCAACATTTCCACCATTTTAGCAATTGCGCAAGCACCAAATAGAACAGCAGTTAACGCATGCTTCCGTGATCAAGGGCTGCATGTCAGGTCACCAAGGTGGGCTGGCTTGGACAGCGGCTGCGCGTCCCCTACTCCCCAGCAACCTCCCTATACGCCCTCACCGCCCCATCAAGCGCACGTATTCGCCACGTCTCCGCTTCGCGCGCCTCGAGATAGGACGGGCCGAGCGGGACTTTCCCTCCGCCGTCCGGCAGGTCCAGCACGTAGACGGGATTGCAGATGCCCGACAGGCGCGCACGCAAGGCGCTGACCAGCGCCTGGCCCTCGGCGATCGTGGTGCGCCGGTGCGCCATGCCGCGCACGAGATCGCCGTGGTGCAGATAATAGGGTTTGACGCCAAGGCGATACATCAGCTCGCGGCACAGCTCTTCCAGCACCTCGACCGTATCGTTCACGCCTTTCAGCAGAACGCTCTGGTTCAGCAGCACGAAGCCGCCCTGCCGCAACGCGCGGCAGGCCCGCTCGGTCGCCTCCGTGATTTCGCGTGGATGGTTGAAATGGGTGACGACAGTGACCATCAGCCGGCCCTGCAAGGCTTGAATCAACCCGCCAGTGACGCGCGACGGCAGCGCGACGGGTACGCGAGTGTGGATGCGCAACAGCCGCACATGCTGGATCGCCTCGACACGGGCGTGGATTTCCGCCAGCGCCCTATCCGGCAGCGACAGCGGGTCGCCGCCGGTCAGGATCACCTCGCGGATTTCCGGATGGACCGCGATATAGGCGAAGGCTTCGTCGAGAGCTTCGCGCGTATAGCCGCGGCCGATCGACGTCAGCTGCTCCTTGCGAAAGCAGAACCGGCAATAGACCGCGCATTGATAGGTCGGGAACAACAGAACCCGGTCGGCATGTCGATGCGTCAATCTAGGCACGGGACTGAAGGCGTGGTCGGCGATCGGATCGTCGAGTTCGCCCTCCTGCTCTGCCAGTTCGTCGGGCGACGGGATGACCTGAAGCCGTATCGGATCGGCGGGGTCGTTCCAGTCGATCAGGTCTAGATAGGCCTTGGGAATGCGAACCTTGTGGCGCGTGGCCGCGGCTTCGGCCGCCGCCCGCTCGGCTGGCGACAGCGGCAGCGAATCCAGATCGCCTACATACCGCACGCCCTCGCGAACATCGTCCCGCCATGCGGCATCCGCCTCGCGAGCGCGCCGGTCATCGGCTGCCACGCCGGCCGCATCGAGCGCCATGCTGGCGTCGGGGATGTCGGGATGTGAGGTCATCGCAGGCTCCTTGAATTTCGGGCCGGGGTACAGCATTGGAGCCAGGACTTGAAGGCAATAAGCGGTGTTTGGCCGGGTTGGAGGGCGCGGCAGGAAGCCACAACCGGCCACTGATCAGAACAATCGTCCAATATCGCTGACGCACAACATTAGCTTGCTCTTATATTAGCTTGAGCGTATACACATAAACGGCCGGTGATCTACCCCCCAACCGGTTAGGCTCGGCGCCAGTTCCCTCCCTACCCCTCAGGTCAACGACGCCGGGCCGCTCGGGGTCCGCACGGTCGCCCGCGGTCGAGACCGGATCGTCGACCTCTTCGATGTCGATCATGCCCCCTGCTCAAGCAGCACCCAACTGAACATACCAGCTGAACACATCGGCGATGCCCGCGTCTCTCGGCCTTCCCGTCGCCGGCCGCGGTCGCTAATCTCGGATTGCGAAAAAGCTGGAGAAGAGCGTATGGCGAACGACTTGTCGCCAAGGCTTTTGGAGATCGTCAATGCGCTGCCCTTGCGGCAGGGCATGCGAGTGCTGGAGATCGGCTGCGGACCGGGTGCTGCAGCGCGCGAGATCGCGCGCCGGATCGGCGGTGGGCACGTGCTGGCGATCGACCGCTCGGCCAAGGCCATCGCGCAGGCCGGGGCCGCCTCGCGCGCCGAGATTGCGGCAGGCCGGCTGAGCCTTCGCCAGGTCGCCATCGAGGATTTCGAGTTGGAGGCCGATGAGAAGCACTTCGACATTGCCGTTGCGGTGCGCGTCGGCGCGCTGGACGGGCGTCATCCCGAAGCAGGAAAAATTGCCCTGCGACGGCTCAAGGCGGCGTTGACCGCGCAAGGCCGGCTGTTCATCGACGGCGGCGATCCGCTGCGCGAAATTGCGATACATGGCTGAGCACCTCGTGCTTGGCCTCCGGAATCGAGCGTCTACGTGACCGTGAGCGGCAGAGCCGGCCTCAGCTCCGCAACCCCGGCGCCTCCTGCCCGGTGCGCTCGACATATTCGGTATAGCCGCCGCCATAGGTGTGGATGCCCTCGGGCGTCAGTTCCAGCACCCGGTTCGACAGCGCCGCCAGGAAATGGCGGTCATGCGAGACGAACAGCATGGTTCCCTCGTACTGCGACAGTGCCGTGATCAGCATCTCCTTGGTGGCGATGTCGAGGTGGTTGGTCGGCTCGTCCAGCACCAGCAAATTGGGCGGATCGAACAGCATCAGCGCCATCACCAGCCGCGCCTTCTCGCCGCCCGACAGCACGCGGCATTTCTTCTCGATCTCGTCGCCGGAAAAGCCGAAGCAGCCGGCCAGCGCCCTGAGCGGCGCCTGGCCGGCCTGCGGAAATGCATCTTCCAGCGTCTGGAACACGGTGCGCTCGCCCTCCAGCACTTCCATGGCGTGCTGGGCGAAATAGCCCATCTTGACGCTGGGCCCGCGCGCCACCGTGCCATTGTCCGGCTCGGAAGCGCCAGCGACCAGCTTCAGCAGCGTCGACTTGCCGGCGCCGTTGACGCCCATGATGCACCAGCGCTCGCGGCGGCGCACCTGAAAATCCAATCCCTCGTAGATCGAGCGGCTGCCATAGCCCTTGTGCACGTTCTTCAGCGTCACCACGTCCTCGCCGCAGCGCGGCGCCGGCTGGAAGTCGAACGATACCTTCTGGCGGCGCTTGGGCGGCTCGACCCGGTCGATCTTGTCCAGCTTCTTCACCCGGCTCTGCACCTGGGCGGCATGCGAGGCACGTGCCTTGAAGCGCTCGATGAAGGCGATCTCCTTGGCCAGCATCGCCTGCTGGCGCTCGAACTGCGCCTGCTGCTGCCGGTCGGCAATCGCCCGCTGCTGCTGGTAGAATTCGTAGTTGCCGGAGTAGGCGGTCAGCGAACCGCCGTCGATCTCGACCACCTTGTTGACGATGCGGTTCATGAACTCGCGGTCGTGCGAAGTCATCAGCAGCGCGCCGTCATAGTTCTTCAGGAACTGCTCCAGCCAGATCAGGCTTTCGAGGTCGAGATGGTTGCTCGGTTCGTCGAGCAGCATGGCGTCGGGCCGCATCAAAAGGATCCTGGCAAGTGCTACGCGCATTTTCCAGCCGCCGGACAGCTTGCCGACGTCGCCGTCCATCATCTCCTGGCTGAAGCCAAGGCCGTCCAGCACCTCGCGAGCACGCCCATCCAGCGCGTAACCGTCGAGCTCCTCGAAGCGGTGCTGTGCCTCGCCGTAACGGGCGATGATCTCATCCATTTCACCGGCGCGATCGGGGTCGCCCATGGCGTGCTCGAGCTCGCGCATCTCGGCCGCCACTTCGCTCACCGGCCGGCGCCGTCCATCACTTCGGCAACGGCGCTGCGGCCGGACATGTCCCCGACATCCTGACTGAAATAGCCGATGGTGACGCCGCGATCGACGGAGACCTGGCCTTCGTCGGGCTGCTCCTCGCCGTTGATCATGCGAAACAGCGTCGTCTTGCCGGCGCCATTAGGCCCGACCAGCCCGACCTTCTCGCCCTTCTGCAAGGCGGCGGAGGCTTCGATGAAGACGATCTGACGGCCGTTCTGCTTGCTGATGCTTTCGAGACGTATCATGGGTTTCCGGGGAAGGCCAAAGGAGCGTTCCCGCGCCAATACGCGATAGGCCGCGTCAGAGGAAGCCCGCAGTGGCGAGGCGCCCCGCGCCAAATTGTCTGAACCCGCCAGTTGCTTCCCGGCTGGATCAGGCTTTGACGGCGTAGGGATGAGCCGGCGGATCAGCTATCGGTAAGCGCCTTCGTCGTCGCCATTTTGACCCCGGCGGCGGCAAATGCCGCATTGTGCCGGGCGATGATCTCCGCGGCGGTCTCGCTGGTGGTGTCGAGCGTGCTGTGGGCGTCGGAAACCACGGTGACGCCCAGGCTCGCCGCAAAGGCGCCCTTCACCGTGGCCGCCACGCAAAAATCGGTCTGCGCGCCGATCAGAACGACCTCGCCGGCGCCCTGCCCGGCCACCCATGCTGCAAGGGCGGCATTGCTGAACGCATCGCCGACACGCTTGGCGAAAGTCGGCTCGTCCTCGGCCTGGCCGAGCGCCGGCCACACCGGCCAGCCCGGCTCACCCGGCGCCAGAGGATCGCCCTGCGGCCCGTCATGCCGGACGAAGGCGACCTTGCGCCCGCTGCGCCGCGCCCACTCGATCAGCGCGCGGCTGCGGGCGACCATGCCGTCGGCATCATGGATCGGCGGCTCGGCGACGCCGTCGAACATGCCGGTCTGAAGGTCAATCACGATGAGCGGCGCAGTGGCCGCGGGGCTGGTCCCTGACATGGTTTTTTATAGCACGAGGGCGGAGCTGATCAAGGATCAGGGCCGCGATGGCGCGCACGGGCAACCGCAAGTGGCTGGAGTTCGAGATATGTGACAATCCGCTTGCAGCAGCGCTAACATAGCGCGCCATTGGGATGTGGGTCAGTTCGAAATTCTGGCTATCGGCCGTGACCGGATTGCATTCGTGGCAAGCTCCTGCGAAGAAATTACCATGACACATGCAGCCGTAGCTTTCCTAGCGATCGTGACTTCGGTGTTGGTCGCGATCCTACCCGCACAATCGCAAGAGTGGACGCCCTCGGAGGACGCGGTTCGAGATGCAACGGAAACGGTTGGTCGCTATTTCCTTTCGCTCGATAACCAAGAGTATGGGCGGGCATACGAAATGAAAACTGATACCGCCAAAGCTTCGATCCCATCGAACGCCTTCATGGAGCAAAGTAAACATTTTCATTCTCAGGCCGGCGCTGTGCGCGAGCGCCGGCTACTCAAATTCACGTGGTTGAAGGACCCAGAGAACGCTGCCTTTCCTGGCGTCTATGCCGCAGTCGACATAGCGGCGAAGTTTGAAAACATCGATCGTTACTGCGGCTATATTGTCCTCTATCAGCGGCCATCAGGTGGAAATTTTCGAGTCATGCGGGTCGAAAGCAACTTCATCGACAACTCTACCGCGAAAAGCATTGAAAAGACCCAATCGAAACTCGAATTGGATCGAGCATGGGCCGAGTTGTCGGCTAACTGTCCGAATTTTCCATCGTGAAGGTGAAGCGGTCCGTTTTTGTACCTTCCGCAACCATCGGCTTTTCGGTTTCCCTCGCTTCGATCAGCGCAACAATGTCGCAGATCTCTTACAGTTTGCCGGCCCTACGACGCGAACGCAGCGAGAGCGCAGCTTTTGTCCTCACCCAATCCGCCCGTCACGGCATAGGCGCCGGCGGTGCGCTTGTCACTAAACCCAAGTGCGATGTTTATCTCGTCCGATCGCCCTTCGCAAAGTAGCCGGCGGCCCGGACGATCACACCCGGCCCGATGTCCCATCCTCGCCAAAAATCCCGGTCACCCAGTCGATGAACACGCGTACCCGTGGCGCGAGCTGGCGGTTCTGTGGGTAGAGCGCCGACAGCGGTGTCGGCGACAGCGGGTAATCCGGCAGCACTTCGACAAGCGTGCCGCGTGCGAAATCCCCGGCGAAGCGGTAGTGCGGCGCCTGCACCAGGCCGAAGCCGAGACGCGCCAGCTCCGCCATCGTGTCGGAGCCGTTGACCGTCACCTGGTTGGGCAGGCTGACATAGCGCAACGCGCCGCCGACGGTGAATTCGAGCGGCATGACCTCGCCGGTCCGCGACGAGCGGAAGCCGACCATCAGATGGCCTTCGAGATCGTCGAGGGTTGCCGGCATGCCGAGGCGTTCGCCCGCGAAGCGGCGCGGCCAACCTGACTGGTTGCCGCCCGGAAAGGCGGCGCCAGCCTCCGTGCCTCACTTCAACTCCACCCAGACCGGCGCGTGATCGCTGGCGCCGGTCTCGCCGCGCATGTCGCGGTCGATGCCCGCCGCTACCAGCCGGCGCGACAGCTTCTTGCTGAGCAAGATATGGTCGAGGCGCAGGCCGGCATCGCGCGGCCAGCGGTTGCGGCGATAGTCCCAGAATGTGTAGAGCGTCTCGTTCGGGTGCTTCTTGCGCAGCGCGTCAAGCCAGCCCTGGTCGAGCAGCCGCTGGAACGATGCGCGGCTTTCCGGCTGCACCAGCGCGTTGTCGTCATAGGAGCGGGTCGGGTAGATGTCGCGCGGCTCGGGCACGATGTTGTAGTCGCCGGCCAGCACCACCGGCAGGCCGGTGTCGAGCAACTGTGCCGCATGCGCCTCCAGCCTCTCGTGCCAGTTGAGCTTGTACTGGAATTTCGGCCCGGGCTGCGGATTGCCGTTCGGCGCGTAGAGGCAGGCGACGACGATGCCGTTGACCGCCGCTTCGATGTAGCGCGCCTGCTGGTCGCTGTCGTCGCCGGGCAGCGCCTTACGGGTCAGAACGGGTTCTGCGCCACGCGAAAGGATGGCGACGCCGTTCCAGGTCGGCTGCCCGACGCAAACCGCGCCGTAGCCGGCGGCCGCCAGCGCAGTGCGCGGAAACTGCGTCTGTCTCGCCTTGAGCTCCTGCAGGCAGGCGATGTCGGGTTTGGCGGCAGCCAGCCATGCGAGCAGGTTCGGCAGCCGGCTGTTGATGTTGTTGACGTTGAAGGTGGCGATCTTCATCGGCCTGCTTCAGCGCACGATGCGTTCGGTCCACGCCTTCACCGCATCAGCGAGCGTCTTCAGATGATCGGCGGTGGAGAAGCCGGAGATGTTTTTGCGCGGCTTCAGATCATGGTCGCCGTCTTCCAGCCAGAAGATCTCGATTGCGTCGGACAGAGCATAGGTCGCGACCTCGTCTTTGGTCCCGAACTCGTCGCGCGTGCCCTGGAAGATCACTGTCGGCGTCTTGAGATCGGCCAGGTGTTTTGTCCGAAGCTGCGTCGGTTTGTCAGGCGGATGGAAGGGATAGCCGAGACACAGCAGCCCTGAAATCTCGCCCTTCGAAAACATCTCGTCGGCGATCATCGAAGCGACGCGTCCGCCCATCGACTTGCCGCCGACGATCAGCGGACCCTTCACGCCCTTCGCCCGGAGGTCGGCGATCGCCTTGACGTATTCCGGGTTAACCGTCTCGGCGCGCGGCGGCGGCTTGCGGTGGCCGTAGCGGCGAGCCGCCATGTAGTGGAATTCGAAGCGCGCGACGCGGAAGCCGGCTGCGGCTAGCGCTTTTGCCGTGGCGGTCATCGAGGCCGAGTCCATCGGCGCCCCGGCGCCGTGGGCGAGTAGGATGGTGATGGCGGCGGTTTCGGGGCCGTCGAATAGGAAGGCGGTTGGCATCGGGCTTCGAACTCCAGGTAGGCCCGCAACGACTATGGCCGCGCTGCACTCGCGTTACAAACTTGTGACCGCAGATACTCGATCTGGGCTGTCTGATATTCGGGCCAGTTTGCCCGATCGAGACCGCCAACCCAGGAGCAAGCTGCTTCACGCCCATGAACCTGTTCCAGCAGGCAAAAGTAAGCATGATCTCGCCACGTTCCGCACAACTGCTCGTTACCGTTCATGACATCCTGCGCCGAAGACCAAGTGAACCACCTCTTGATCCACTCGCCGACCTTGCCATCCAAATCATCGACGCACTGGGCTATGAACCCGTCCAGGTTCTGTTCATTCGCGACCCAAAACGGCCCTCGGCTTCTAACAAAGTCGCTGTCAATCCCATCGAAAGCAACTCCGAGGAATTGTGCGTTCAATTGCTCGGAGCTTTTAGTTTTGAATTGTGCCGAACTTGGATCCTTAATCGCATACCAAGCGCTAAAGTCCCTGTATGACTTGGCGAATTTCTTCCATTTGAAGACGGCCGAGAGTGAGCAGTCATAGTCTCCGTACCGGCGGTCAGCATAGCAGTCGAACTCGATGCTGAAGTCGGTCAAATTGTCTGCGGATGCTACCAGAAGCTTGGCGGTGTCCGGCTTGAACCATTTCGCCCCCAGGCGCGCATGAAGTTCTTCTGAAACTGTTTTTCGAATGGTTTTTGAATCAAGCATGTCAGTAGGACGCCGACTTTTGCGCCAGCTGCAAATCAACGAACTGTATCCCCTTGGCCGCCATGCGCGCCCATTCGGAATTGGCGTCGAGCTCGAGATAGCGCACCCAGCGACGCCGCGCCTCGGCGAGATTGCCGGCGTCGAACTCCAGCCTCGCAAGGTTGAATACCGCATCGGCATAATCAGCGTCCAATGCGATCGCCTTCAACAAATGGCGGCGCGCCGAGGCTACCCGCCGCTCTTCGCTCATCAGCCCGGCAAGATTGAACCAGGCCTCGACGAAGCCGGGGTCGCACTTGATGGCGCGGGCATAGTCGTGCGCCGCCTCGGCCGCTTGGCCGGCGGCGCGCAGGCAGTTGGCGCGGTTGAAGGCGGCGATGGCATCGCTCGGGTCGATGGCCAGGCAGCGCTGGTAGAGGGCCGCCGCCTGCTCGTGGTCTTCAGCCCCTTCCGCCGCCTCGGCATCGGCGAACAGCTCTTCCAGCGTGTCGTCATCCTGCGTTCCCAGATCGAACAGCAACTGGCCGTCGAGTTCGCTCTGGCCGCCCTCGAGATAGATCGCATCGGCCCGCCCATGCTGTGAGCCGACGGCAAGCGACTTGGCGGTGAGCGAGGCGACCGGGCCCGACCGGTGCACCGAGCGCGCAATCGCCCCCCATGAGGCGCCGCCGGCAACCAGCCCGGCATATTTGCGGGCGAGGATTAGGTCGCGAAAGGAATACGGTTCGCAATCATGCTCGAAGGCATCGAACAGCGACAAAAGGTCGAGATCCGCGCCGGTCAGCCGCGACTGGTCGATCAGCGACTGCCGCGACAGCGCCGAAGCCTCCGGCGCCTTCATCAGCCTGAGCAGGCGCAGGAAGCCGTTCTCGCTGACCAGCTTGCGCCCGGCCGCGCGCTCGGTGACGACGCGGCGCTCAATCTCGGTATCGCCGGCCCTGGCGAGCAACATGCGGCCCAACACGACATGTGTGGTGCGCCGAGTGACGCCGCGCCGCAACTCGCCGTGCTGGCGCTCGACCTCGCGCGCCGCCAACCTGAGCGGAAAGGCGGCCAGCGCGCCGACGATGCCGAAGACCGTGCCGGCGAGAGCCGTCACGCCTTGCTCTTGCCGACGGCTTTGAGAAGGTTCGCCTTGAGCGGGTTTTCCTTGGCCGCGGCGGCGCTGGCCTTGGCGGATTTCGCCGCGGGCTTGGCCGTTTCATCGGCCTTGCTCTTCGACTTGGCTGGCGGCTTGGCCGATTGGGACAGGCTGGCCTTCAGCGCATCCATCAAATTGATGACATTGCCGCGCTCGGGGGCCGCCGCGATGATCGGCTTGTGGCCCTTGAGCTTCTCGCGGATCATTGTCATCAGCGCGATCTCGTAGCGGTCCTCGTAATTCTTCGGATCGAAGGTGGTTTCCTTCTGCTTGATCAGCGCCTCGGCCAATTGCAGCATTTCGGGATCGGGGTTTCCGGCCGGGATATTGCCGAAATACTCAGCCGTGCCACGCACTTCGTTCGGATTCCTCAAGGTGCAGACGAACATGCCGTTCTCGCGCGCGCCGATCGTCACCACGCGCTCGCGGCTGGACAGCACCAGGCGGGCGATCGCCAGCTTGCCGGATTTGCGCATGGCTTCGCGCAGCACGGCGAAGGTCTCCTCGGCCATTGCGCCGTCCGGCGCCAGGTAATAGGGCGCGTCCTGATAGATGACGTCGACCGAATGCTCGTCGACAAAAGCCTCGATGTTCATCGTATGGTTGGATTCGATGCGCACCGCATCGAGATCGGAGTCCTCGATGATGATGTACTGCTTGTCCTCGTATTCGTAGCCCTTGACCAGGTCCGAACGCTCGACCAGCCCGAGCTCGGGGTCGACCGGCTTCATGTTGATGCGGTTGTGCGTCTTCTTGTGCAGCTGGTTGAAGCTGATGCGCTCGCTGGCGCTCGTCGCCGGATAGAGCCGGACCGGACAGCTGACCAGACTGAGCTTGAGGTAACCTTTCCAACTTGCCCTGGGCGCCATGAAATACTCCTACGCGGCCTTGTGCTGTCGAACTGTTCGCAGCGTTCATTCGTCCGGAGGACGAACGGGGCTGCCGAAATCCTACATCGACCCCTTACAATACCGGCAAATCCCTAGCGAAATCTTCCATCTTGGCTGAAGGATCGGCGGTGGGACCTGACGGGAAGAATAATTCAAATTTTCCGGAGCGTCGATGGATTCCAGATCGGACCGGCGCACCGCCGTCACCATTCTACCGGACGGCTCTGTGCAGCGGCCAAAAGATCGGCCAAACCTGTGCCTCGACCCGCTTTGATGCTGGAGTTTCAATCTGATAACGCCGTTTGCGATCGGCCATGACCGATCGCCGGCCGGCTGGCAGACAATCGGCCAAAAGATCGGCCAATTTTTCTATTAATCTAGAAAAAACCATTTATGATTATGTACTTATTAATTATGAAGATCGGCCAAAAATTGGAGGCAGCCGTACCATGGAAGAAAGCGTACAGCGGATCGAACCGGCCCGTCTGGAGGAGGTATCCGAGGAAATCTCGGATGCCCTGGCGGAATTGTCGGCGGCGTCCGCTACGTTGGGCGGCAGCCTTCATCCCCGTACTGCTGCCAACCTCGCCGATCTCGTGCGCATTATGAATACCTATTACAGCAACCTCATAGAGGGCCATGACACGCGTCCGCGCGACATCGAGCGCGCGCTGGCAGGAAATTTCGACAAGGATGAGGAACGGCGGAACCTGCAACTTGAAGCCGCCACTCACGTCAGGCTCCAGGCCGAGATCGACCGGATGGCTGCGCGGGGCCGATTACCTGATCCGGCTTCCCGCGACTTCATCCTGTGGCTGCATCAGGAATTCTATCGGGATGCCGAGGAACTCATGCTGCGTGTCAAGGGTGCAGGGCGCGAATTTCTCATGGTGCCCGGGGAATGGCGATCGAAACTTGAGCACGATGTTGCGGTCGGCAGGCATCAACCGCCATCCAGCGTCCGCGTCGACGATTTCATGTGCTATTTCGAAACGCGCTACCGCTTCGCAAAGCTCGGCAAGGCAGGCCGGATACTCGCCATTCCTGCTGCGCATCATCGCTTCAATTTCATCCATCCATTTCCCGACGGCAACGGGCGCGTCAGCCGCTTGATGAGCCATGCGATGGCACATGAGGCAGGTATCGCCGCTCATGGATTGTGGTCGATTTCACGTGGACTGGCGCGAGGGCTGAAGAGTCGCAAAGACTACAAGACCATGATGGATCATGCCGACATGCCGCGCCAGGGCGATCTCGACGGCAGAGGCAATCTCTCACAGCGCGCGCTAGCAGATTTCACCCTGTGGTTCCTGCGCGTCTGTGTTGACCAAGTGACCTTCATGTCCGGCCTTTTTGATCTCGCCACGTTGGCAAAGCGTCTTCGCGCCTACGCTACAAGCAGCGAGTTGAAGCCGGAAGCCAGCCGTCTGCTGGAAGAGGCGCTGATACGCGGCGAATTCGAGCGAGGCGAAATCTCGCGCATTACCGGACTGCCCGAGCGGACCGCGCGGCGGGTTTTCAATGATGTCATTTCGCTTGGGCTGCTGGAATCCGAAACGCCCAAAGGGCCGGTATCCCTGCGCTTTCCCGCCAAGGCCTTGGACACGCTGTTCCCGAGGCTGTTTCCCGAAACATGAATCAACAGTCAGCCAGCCTCAGGTCCAACCACCGGCAAATCCCTGGCGAAATCTTCCATGTTGGCCCAGGGATCGCCTGACGTCGCCAGCAGGCCCGGCAGCGACGAATAATTCAGATCCTGCGGAGCGTCGATGGATTCCAGATCGCTCCAGCTCACCGGCGTCGAGGCCGGCAAATTGGTGCGGGCGCGCAGCGAATAGGGAGCCGCAGAAGTGTGGCCGCGCGCATTGCGGTGATAATCGATGAAGATACGCCGCTTGCGGTTATCCTTGCCCATGGTGGTGGTGAAAGTGTCGGGCGCGGTGGCGGCAAGATGCGTCGAGATGGCGCTGGTCGCCTGGTGCAATTTCTTCCAGTTCTGCTTTTGCGTCACCGGCACTGATATGTGGATGCCGTGGCCGCCGGACGTCTTGGCGAACGGCACCAGCCCTAGCGCTTCCAGCTCGCCCTTAATGTGCACCGCCGCCTCAACAACCTCGCGCCAGGCGATCCCCTCGCCCGGGTCGAGGTCGAAAACGACCAGGTCCGGCTTGTCGAGCCGCGTGCGATGGGTGCCCCAGGTGTGGAACTCGACGACACCGAACTGCGCCAGCGCCAGATAGCCCTTGGCGTCTTCCACCGAGAGATAGGATTTGGTCTCGCCCTCCGAATTGGTCGCTTCGAAAGTCGCCACAGAGGACGGCATGCCGGTGAAGGCGTGGCGCTGGAAGAAACAGTCCTGCGGCCTGCCGGTCGGGCAGCGCACCAGCGACACCGGCCGGCCGAGAATGTGCGGCAGCATGAAATCGCCGACCAGCGCATAATAGACGGCAATGTCGAGCTTGGTCGGGCCGGTCTTGCCGAACAGCCGTCGCGTCGGGTTGGTCACCCAGATGGTGGCGAGGTCGGCCTCGGCGATCAGCCGCTTGCGCTTGGCCGAAACCGGCGTCGACAGGCCGACGTCGCGCAGGCCGCGGAACACCGCATGGCGCAGCGCATTGTCGGTGGTCCGGTTGGCGTAGTGGATGTGCGCCGAAAGCAGCGGCCGCACCCACTTCATCTCGCGCATGATCTCGCGCGGAACGCCTTCCGGCGCGGACGCACCCGCCTTTAGCGGCTCCAGCCTGGCCAGCAATTCGCCGGCGGTCCCCGCATCGAAGCCGGTGCCGACCTTGCCGCGATAGTGCAGCTCGCCGTCTTCGAATTCGCCGAGGCCAAGTGCAGCCAACCCCTCTGCCGCATCGGAGACTGTGTAGCCGGCGATGACGAAGTCGCCGGTCTGAAGCGCCTTGGTCTTGGTCCAGGTCTTGGTACGGCCGCTCTGGTAGATTGCCGTGGCGCGCTTGGAGACGACACCCTCGAGCCCCATCTCGGATGCCTGGTCATAAAGTGCTTGGCCGTCTCCTTCGACATGATCGCTGAGCTGGATGGCCGAATTGGCGCCGAGACCGGACAGCAATTGCGAAAGCAGCGCCTTGCGCCGGCGGAGCGGCGCTTGTCTCAGGTCCCAGCCGTCGAGATACAGAAGATCGAAAGCGTAGAAGTGGAGCTTGTTGCCGGCGCCTTCGGCCAGCGCGTCTTGCAAAAGGGCAAAGCGGCTGATGCCCTTGGCGTCCAGCGCGACGACCTCGCCGTCGATGATCGCCTCGCGGCACGGCAGCCTGGCGAATGCAAGCGGCAGGTCGCCATAGCGCTTCGTCCAGTCGAGGCCGGCGCGGGTGATCAGCCTGACTGCGCCGTTAGCGAGATGCGCCATGGTGCGGTAGCCATCGAATTTGATCTCGTGCAGCCAGACTTCGCCCGTTCGGGCCGCTGGGTCATCGCCGCCCGGCGGCTTCGGAACCTGCGTAGTCAGCTGCGGCTCGATCCGGGAAGGCGGCGGCGCCTTGACGACGCCCGGCAAAGCGCCGGGTTTCAGCACCACCGGCCTGGCAGGTTTGGCGGCCGGCTTCGGCGTTGCCACCAGCTCCTCGATGCGGCGTCCGGATTTGACGCTTTCCGGCCGGGCTTCCAGTATGTCGAGCTTGGCGTCGGCGGCGAGATCGCGCTCCTTGAACAGCAGCCAGTTCTTCTTGCCCTCATCCTCGCCGGGCTTCGGTTTCAGCCGCGTCAGCATCCAGCCGCCATTGAGCTTTTCGCCGGCCAGCCGGAACTTGAAGGAACCGCTGCGCAGGCTCTTCTCGACATCGTCCATCGGCGCCCAGACGCCGGTGTCCCAGACGATCATCGGCCCGCCGCCATATTCGCCTTCGGGAATGACACCTTCGAAGTCGATATACTCAAGCGGATGGTCCTCGGTCTCGACCGCCAGCCGTTTGTCGGCGGGGTTGAGCGACGGGCCGCGCGGCACCGCCCAGCTCTTCAGCACGTCGCCAACCTGCAGGCGCAGATCGTAGTGATCGGCGGTGGCGTGATGCTTGTGAACGACGAAACGATTGCCCTCACCGGCAACCAGACCGCCGGCTGGTTCCGGCGTCCTCGTGAACTCGCGCTTGGCGCGATAGGCCTTGAGCTTTGGCGGGGCGGTCACGGCCACATGCTCTTGCGCAAAAACAACGGCTTGATGCGCATGTCTTGAATCATTTTGTCAGCATCGGGCAGGTCGGCGTCACGCCGCTCAATCGTCGGTGGCCGGCGTCAATTCGAGCTCGGCCGGCGACAGGCCCTGCTGCAGCTGGCTGAGCCGGAATTCGTCGACCCAATAGGCCTCGCCGTCGACCAGCACCCGCGCGCTGTAGCTGCCGGCCGAAAAACGCTGCGCAGTGATGTACACCTTGTGGCGGTCGAGCGCGTTCCGCACCGCGGCGCGCTTGGATTTCTGACTGGCGACGGAACTGGCCATGCTGGTTACTCACGCACAAGCCGCAAGGCGGCGTGACTTAAGGATGGCCGAGAGCGGCTCGGCTGTCAATTTGGCGGTCGCTGCGAGCCGCGCGCGGTGGCGCCTCCCGCTCTGTGGAAACCGAGCCGGTGCGCTATATTGCCCGGGCGGCTTGGAACGCGATGCTGATCCGGAGAGCTTCACATGACATTGACGATGCACAAACTCGGCAGCCAGGGGCTGCAAGTCTCGGCAATCGGTCTCGGCTGCATGGGCATGAGCCAGTCCTATGGCCCGGCCGACGAGGCGGAATCGACCGCCACGCTGCACCGCGCCATCGAACTCGGCTGCACCTTCCTCGACACCGCGGAAGTGTATGGGCCGTTCACCAACGAGGAACTGCTCGGCCGCGCGCTGAAGGGCCGGCGCGATGAGGTGACGATCGCGACGAAATTCGGCTTCCGCATCGAAAACGGCAAGCAAGTCGGCACCGAGCGCGACAGCCGGCCCGAACATATCCGCGAGGCTTTGGAAGGTTCGCTGAGGAGGCTCGCCACCGACCACGTCGACCTCCTCTATCAGCACCGCGTCGATCCGGCGGTGCCGATCGAGGATGTGGCGGGCGCTGTCGGCGAGCTGATCGCTCAGGGCAAGGTCCGCTTCTTCGGCCTCTCTGAAGCCGGCGCCGCCAATATCCGCCGGGCGCATGCCGTGCATCCGGTGTCGGCCGTGCAGAGCGAATATTCGCTGTGGGAGCGCAATCTGGAACCGGAAATCATTCCGCTGCTGAAGGAGCTCGGCATCGGCCTGGTGCCGTTCTCGCCGCTCGGCCGCGGCTTTCTCACCGGCGACGTCAGGCGCGCCGAAGATTATCCGGAGGGCGATTACCGGCGCGGCGACCCGCGCTACCAGGGCGCCAACTATGACGCCAATATGCAGGCGGCGGCCACGGTACTCGACATCGCCGCGGCGAAGCCCGTCAAGCCAGGTCAGATCGCGCTGGCCTGGCTGCTCCACAAGGGGAGCGACTTCGGCATCGACATCGTGCCGATCCCCGGCACCAAGCGGCGCAAGTACCTCGAGGAGAACGTCGCCGCGGCTTCGATCAGGCTGGACCCAGCCGAGATGCGAGTGCTGGACGACGCGCTGGCGCCGGGAAAGGTCGCCGGGCCGCGCTACGGCCAGCGCACCATGGTGATGATCGATCGGTAGGTCTTGCCTGATCCCGTTCTTGCGCAAAGCTCCGGCCTTGGCTAGCATCCGCCTGCAGGCACCGAGCGGAGGAGAACGTCGCGGTGGACCGGCTGGAGCGCCGTTGCGTCCCTTCAAACACGAGTTGGGCGCTCGAAGGACACTCCATTTTTGAATCGACGCAAGGAACCTTCCGGAAAACCCATTCCGGTTTCGGGGTCGTGCGCTCATCTGGGAGGAGACTAAATTGATCAACAGACGTGAATTCCTGCTGTCGTCGGCGGCGATGGCCGCTTTGGCGCTGGCCGCTCCGCAACTGGCTTTTGCCCAGGACAAGCTGACCATCCTGGGTTCGGTGCCGAGCCTCGGCTTTCCGTTCTTCGTGCACATGCTGAACCAGATCAAGGCGGAAGCCCAGGCGCAGGGCGTCAACCTGGTCGAAAGCGACGGCCAGAACTCGGCGCCCAAGCAGACCGCCGATATCGAAGCGGCGCTCGTGCAGAAGGTCAACGCCATCGTCATCTCGCCGCTCGACGTCAACGCGCTGGCCCCAGCCATCGAGGAAGCGGTCAAGGCCGGCGTTCCCGTCGTCACCATCGACCGCCGTGTGGAAGGCGTCGAGGGCATCCTTGCCCATGTCGGCGCCGACAACGTCAAGGGCGGCGAGGCCGAAGCGAAGGCCATGGTGGCGGCGTTCCCGAACGGCGCCAAGATCTTCCATCTGCAGGGCCAGCCCGGTGCCGGCCCGGCGATCGACCGCAACAAGGGTGTGCACAACGTCCTCGATCCGATGAAGGACAAGTATCAGATCATCTTCGAGCAGACCGCCAACTTCGCCCGCGCCGAGGCGCTGTCCGTCACCGAGGCCGGCCTTGCCGCCAACGGCAAGCCCGACGCGATCATCTGCGCCAATGACGATATGGCGCTTGGCGCGGTTGAAGCCTGCGCGGCGCGCAACTTCACCGACGTCAAGATCTACGGCTTCGACGCGCTTCCCGAAGCGCTGGTCGCCGTGCGCGACGGCAAGCTGGCCGGAACGGTCGAGCAATTCCCCGGCGAACAATCGCGCACTGCGGTGCAGATCGCGGTCGCCTACGCCAGGGACAAGACCGAGCCGAAGGAAAAGCTGGTGCTTTTGACACCGATCGTCATCGGCAAGGACAATCTCGACAAGGCGGAGAGGCTGGGCGAGACGAAGTAGGCGAAGCCGACGGGGCAGCGCCCCCCTCTGGCCTGCCGGCCATCTCCCCCTCAAGGGGGTGTTTGGACCGGAGACATCGCGAACAGGTGTGCGAGGACAT
>NZ_JAMYLR010000046.1:0-46287 GCF_040318155.1 Mesorhizobium sp. M1307
GCAAATCACCTCCTACAGGAAGTGAATCATGAACCACGCTTCACTGGAATCCCTCGCGATTCAAACTGAACGTCCGACGCTCTAGGCGACATAGCGGTCCCATGAGCCGTAGTGCTCCTTGCTTCGGCGCCCCCGAGGCAGGCTGAGGCCGATCACAACTAGCCCTGCAACGGCATTGTTCAATGTCGAACCTCTGGTCGCGCCGTCGAGCAGCCAGGGCGCTGCGATCAGCCATAACCCGAACGGCAGGTTGAGGAAACGCAACGGCCGTGCCACCTCGGCCATGGCGCAGACCGCGATCGTGATGATCATGGCGCCCGAGAGGTGATCGCTGTTTGCAATGGCGCCGGCTGTGCCGAAGACCAGCCGCGAGACCATCAGCCAACCGCCGACGATACAGCATGCGACCAGCGTCCATGGAAACGTGACACCGCGAATGGCTGCGGCGGACTGTGCGGCAAGCGCGGCGGAAAAGCCGGGATCGTTCTTGTCCGCCTCGCCGTTCGGCTCCGGCCCGCCTTGGAAAAAGGTGCGCCAGAACGGACGGTCTGCCCGCACGCTGCGCAGCGTGTACTGGCCCATGGCGACCACCTCGTCCAGCGTCAGCGGGATCATGACCAGCATGGCCGCCGCCGCGATGAGGCACAGTGTGCAATAGGTGCCGATCATGATCGGCTGGATGATGATGAAGAAGATCGAGACGCCGCCGAGCGGCACCACCAGGATGAAGAAGAAGGCCACCATCCAGGGCATGGTGCGCCAGCGGGTCGCCGTGCCCATCGCGCCCATCAGGGTTTCGATCATATAGGCCACGGCGCCAAGCCCGGCATCAGCGACTGGCCAGGCTCGAGAAACGTCGGATGTGATGATGAATTCCGTGCCGTTCCTGCCGTCTCCGCCGGGGAAGAACGGCTCCCAGACAGCACCCACATGGCCGAGCTGGTAGGCAGTGAGATAGCGGGCGATGAGGAAACCGAAGAAACCGAGCGCGATGATCGGCAGGCGCTGCAGCCAGGATGACGGCGAGTAGGTCCAGCCAGGCGGAACGGTGCTCTCGTCCATCATCCCTTCGTGGCTCATGCCCGGCATCATCGGGACGAGCACCGAGAAAGCGATGGCCAGCGCGCCGACGATCGCGTCGTTCATGGTGGCGGCGGCGCTCGGCGTCCAGAAGAACAGCGGCGCGAACAGCAGCCACAGGCCGGCGATCGTCGTGCCCCATTGCGCCCAGGAAAACGCGGCGACAGTGCGAGCCCGCCAAACAGCATCAGCAGCAAGCCCGAGACAATGTCGCTCCAGCCGGTGAGCGCGTTGCGCAGCACCGGTTCCCACAGTCCACGCTCTTGCGTGACGTCACGCACAGTGCCGGCCGCCGCCGGATCGAACAGCGCGAACTGAAGCGGGCTGGTGAGGAGCCACACGCCAAGCGTGATGACCAGGAAATGAGCCCAGAGCATCTGCTTGCCCATCCCCGCCATCTCGGCCATGTGTCCGGGTTTCATCTTGTCGTGTTTGGCCTCGAACGCCTTGTCGTTCTCTCGCGCTTTTGTTCCGCTGCCGGCCACCTTGGCGGCGTTGAGCTTGTTGGCCCGATACCAGCCGGCGGGATCTGCCTTGAGCGCGTCGACGATCCGCGGCAACGTCTCGCGCAGGGAATGCCGGGGCTGCCAGCCGAGGACATTGCGGGCACGGCTGATATCGATCGCGTAGTGGTCGTCGGCGATATCGACCATCCAGGGACGAACAAATGATTCTTCGCCCAGCACGTCCTGTTGGACCCAGGCACCCGCCTTGGCGAGCGCCTTCGGCACCTCCCGTGTCTCCCAGTTCTCGCCACGGATCAACCGACCAATCTCGGCTTGAAGTTCGCCGTAGCCCATGACCTCAGGCTCGCCGAGAAGCAGCGCCAGCTCCGTGGGAAGTTTCTTCCGCCGATCTATAAGGCGCGCCACCGCATCGGTGAGGTCTTCCAGATGCAGGAACGACTGCCCGGTGCGCAGGTCACCCGGATATACATGCCCGGTCGGATCCTCTTCGTAGATACGCGCAATCTGATTGGCGAGGAATGCGTTACGGCCGAGATCATCATAGACGCCGGCCGGCCTGGCATAGACGACAGGGATCGCCCCGTGCTGCTCATGGATCAGGCGCTCGGTCTCGATCTTCGAGGTGCGGTAGGGTAGGTTCGATTCAAGCGGCCAATCCTCATCGATGATGTCGCCTGGTCGGCCACCCTTGTGCGCCAGCATCGAACTCATGAAGACAAACTGCTCGACCTCAAATTGTTTCAGGGCGCGCAGGAGCTTCTCGGTGCCGCCAACCGTAATCTTTTCGTAGAGCGGGTTCCGTTCGCCTGTGAGATCGAAATAGGCCGCAAGATGGATCACCGAGGCGAGGCGGGCGCCATAGGCCGTCCGCACGCGCGCCAAGCCGGCTGCCACGGCGTCCTCCGATGTCAGGTCGATGCAGACGCACTCCGCGGCCGGCGGCGGCTGACGCGTCGCCGCCCGGTCGAGGCCGACGAGAGCAAACCGGTCGGCGAAGCTGTTGACCAGAGCCGAGCCGATGAAGCCGGTGCTGCCGGTAACAATAACCGTGTCTTTGCGCTTCGCCATCCAGACCTCATAGCCGGCGATTTGCCACTCCTGAGAGGGCCGAAGGCGACAGACGTTAAGAGCCGAGGGGGCCGGACCAGTTCCGACGCCGACCCGATGACGCTGCTGCTTCCGATGACGACTACAACTTTCCGCCCTTTTTGCTCTTTTGACCCCGACTGCCTATGCTGTCAGGTTCGCAAATATTTGACCAGCGCCGCGATCGCGAGCACGAGGGTGACAAGCACCAGGACCCAAATGAGCGCCATGCCGCCCATCATCCACATTGAACCGTCCATCATCATTACAATCATCCCTCCCGCCGCCGCTGCCACCGGCGATTGCGAGGGGAACTAGTTCGCCATGTATGCCCGTCAAGGCGAACTCGATCAACTCGATCAGCCCACGAAGGCGGTGGCTTGCCGGTCAATCAGGGCATGTTCAATGCTATCGACGAACGAGTTCATAGTAGGCTTCGGCCAAAACATGCTGGCCGTGCGGTAACTCGGGAACGGCAGGGCTGTGATCAGTGCCTCCAGCGCTCGCAGCAAATGCTCCGCGACATCTGATCTGCCTTGCCGATATGCCTCTCTGAACAGGGCCAATAGCTGCCTTTCGAAATTCATGGTTCGGTCCGCCATTGGACGATCTCCGGAAGTTGGCAATGAGCCTAACCGTTCCAGCCACCGGAAGGTCAAGCGCACCTTTCAAGAAGCTAGAACAGGTTGAGAGCGCTTGTTGAACCGCATCCGAGGCGTCGCCCGGCTCTACTCTCCACCGCCGCAGCCGTCGGAGAGATCCCAGACGTCGACGACCTGCTTGCCGGTGAAACCGTGCTCGCGGATCAGGAACTTCGCCAGCCCGCCATACACTTTCCAGCGCCAGCATTGACAGCAGCATGGGCCTTTCTCGTTGGAATTGGCCATCGCGTAGTCGTAGGCCTGCTGCTCTTCGCCGGAGAGTTTCACATCGTAGTAAGGAATCAATTTTTGGGCGATGCCAGCCGGAATGTCGTATGGATCGACGGGGATCATGGCGATATCGCGATACTTGGTCAGCCCATTCAACTGCTCGATGTAGCGCTTCATTTCCATCGGGCTGCAACACGAGCCCTTGATCCGCGACGTGCTTGGCATGGTTGCGATCGACTCCGTGAATTTGGCCGAACACGTGCTGTTGCCATTTTCGCTGAGGTCTTTGAAGCGACCCGCCATACCGGGGTCTTCCGCAGCGATTGCCAAATCCGGTTCGTTGACAAAGCCGGCAACCATCGCGGCGCCGAAAACACCGCCGAAAACAACCATTCGTCTGTTTGGGGACATTGTCCGGACCATGACTAATTCCTTTCCCGGTCTTCAGCCGATGCGCGTGAATATTGGAAACTGTTCGAGCAGCCAGAACGAGAATGTCGACATCCGTCCGGTGACCATGGCGAGCCCCATGACGACCATGATACCCCCGGCGGCGAACTGCAACATCGAGCCGGTCCGGCGCATCGCCTTCAGCCGCCGCGCCAGACTGTCGGTGAACAGAGCGGCAAGCAGGAAGGGAAGGCCGAGGCCGAGCGAATAGACGGCGAGCAGCGTCACGCCTTCGGCGACGGTGGCCGACGCGGCGCCGACGGTCAGGATGGCGCCGAGGATCGGGCCTATGCACGGGGTCCAGCCGAAGGCGAAGGCGAGGCCGAGAACATAGGCCGACGTCGCCTTACCACCGGGCATATCGGCATGAAATCTCGCTTCGCGCATCATCCAGGATGGGCGAAGCAGACCGGTGAGGAACAGGCCGAACAGGATGACGATCGCACCGCCGGCAAGGTTGAGCTCGATGCGGTGGCGGAGCAGCAATCGGCCGAGCGCCGTGGCGCTGGCGCCTAGCACGATGAAGACGGTCGAGAACCCGAGCACGAAACAGAGGCTCAAAGCGGCCGCCGACAGGCGCGCCGACCCGTCCATCGGCGTCCTGCCGGCGACATAGGACACATAGCCCGGCACCAGCGGCAGCACGCAAGGAGAGAGAAACGAGACGATGCCGGCCACGAAGGCGGTCAGCACGCCGATGTTGGAGAGTTCGGGCATCGGTCAATTGTTCCCGCTTGCCGGCGTTACTTCTTCAGGGCCCTTGCCTGCCCGATCAATTTCTTCATCGAAGCAAGATCGGTCGCGCCTTGAAAAATCTGGTCGCCGACGACGAAAGTCGGCGTTCCGGCGATTTTCAGCGCCTGAGCCAGTTTCGCATTTTGGTCAATCGCCGCTTGGATGTCCGGATGCTGCATATCGGTCTTCAAGCGAGGGACGTCGAGGCCGACCTCGGCCGCGATCCTGAGAACGATCGTCTCGTTCACCCGGCTCTTGGCGTCATACAGGGCCTTGTGGAACTCCGCATATTTGCCCTGCATCTGAGCCGCGAGCGCTGCCTTGGCCGCAAATACGGAATCAGGGCCGAGGATGGGGAATTCCTTGTAGACGATGCGCAACTGCGGGTCGTTGGCCGCGGCTTGCGCCATGATCGGCGCCACTTGGCGGCAATAAGGGCAATTATAGTCGAAGAATTCGGCCATGGTGACGTTGCCTTGCGCATTGCCGCCGACGGGGCTTTGCTTGTCGCGGAAAATGTCGTCCGCGCGCGACGCCAGAACCGCCTTTACCTGGGCCGCCTCGGCCTCGCGCTGGCGCTGATCCAGGCTTTGCAGCGCCTGCACCAGGACTTCGGGATGGGCGAGGATATAGTCGTGGATGCGCTGGTCGATTTGGTCCTGGGACATTCCGCCAGCCGCCATCGCCGATCGCCCGGCGCCCTGAAGGCCCGGATTTAGCAGGAACCATCCGGTCACGGCGGTAAGCAGCAGGGCGCGGACAAGCCAGCTCCCATATCGGTTTGCCTGTTTTACGCTGATCGTCATATGCATCTCTCCTTGTTCTCCGTCGAGGCGCCCGGTCGGCATGCCGCCGGCGAAATTGCGCGTCAAAAGAAGTTCTTCAATTTTGCCAGCCAGCCTTCGTCCGGCTCCCCACCCGTTTCCTGTTCATGGTGCGGACGCTCGACGCCGTTGGTGAGCGCGTTGACGAAGGTGACGAGATTGACCGGCGCGAAATCCAGGCCGTGAAAATTGGCGCGCCACCGGCCTTCCTTGTCGATGACATGAGTGACGATGCCGTGCGCCTGAATGCCGTCATCTGTCTTGCTGAATCTGTGGCCGAAGGCTTCCGCCAGCTTGCGGGTCGCGTCCTCCGGCTGATCGGGTGTCGTGGTCAGGAACAACCAATTGACCGGATCGAGCCCGTGCGCCGGCCCGTAGCTGCGCAGCACGTCCGGCGTGTCCCGCGTCGGGTCAGTGGTGATAGTCACGAAGGTGACCTGGTCCTTCATCGGCGTGGCGTTCACCATCGCCTGGATCTCGGCGATCTTCTCGGCGTGGAGCGGGCATACGTCCGTGCACGACGTGTAGACGAAGTGGAGGACGACGACCTTGCCATGCAACTCGGTCGGCCGCACGATACCCCCCTCAGCGGTGCGCAGGGTGAAATCGGGTATCGGCTTATCAATCGGCTGGAAATACTTCTCGTCGCCCTTGAGCATGGCGTCGACTTCATCGAGCGAATGCGCCTGCGCGCCGTGAAAAAGGCCGAGGATCAGCGCCGCCAGTGCGATCAGGCCGCACAGCAAGCGCGTGCCCAAAGTCGGCGAGAGCGCTTGCCGCTCGTTTTGGGTCTGGATAGGCATCAACCGCTGCCTTTCGTGGTGCCTTCCCCATCCGCTTTTGGGGCAGCGTTTTCCGTTTGGCAGGTGCGGCCTGTCATCCGGTTCATGCACAGGCCGAGCGCGCACATGGCGACGCAAGGCAGGACGCTGAGCAGCAGTGGCGCAATGCCCGCGGCGACCAGCCATGTCCAGTTGAAGGCGAGGCCGGCGACGGCAATGACCGTGCCGGCAGCGATTAGTCCGCGCCGGTCACCGAGATAGTGGCGGATGGCGTGAAGAATGCTGCGGCCAAGCGAAGCCTGCGAGGTTTGGGGCGATTCTGTTGTGGTCATGTCTTTTCCTTTCTCAGTTGGCCCCGAAATGGCTGCGGATGAACGCCATCATTTCGGGTGAATCCCATTCGGCTGGGCCGATCAGCCGGCCGATTTCCTTGCCCTCGCGGTCGATCAGCAATGTCATGGGAAGGCCGAGGGCGCCGAGCGTGAACATCGCCTTGCCCGTTGTGTCGATGTTGAGGGCGAGATGCTCGACGCCGATCTCGGCGAAGAACTTTTTCACGATGTCCGGACCGCCGCGATCCATCGACAGCGCGATGACCTCGAAGTCCGGTCCGCCGAGCTTGGCTTGCAACCGGTCGAGCGTCGGCATTTCCTTGCGGCAGGGAGCGCACCATGTCGCCCAGATGTTGAGCAGCAGGACTTTGCCGTGGAAATCCGCAAGCGTTTTCGGTTGACCGTCGGCGTCCTGAAAGCTGATTTCCGGCACGGGGACGGGAGCCTCATGAACGGCGAAGTCCTGCGGCGGCTCGACGGCCGATGCGGGCTGCGCCACCGCGAGCAAGGCGCCGAAGAGCGCGAGAGCGAGCATCTTCACGGTTGCCGCTCCTTCGCCTCGGCCCTCAGGCGCTCGACGAGCGGCATGATCGTTTTCTCAAGGGCCTCTTCCGTCACCGCGCCAATGTGCTTGTAGACAATGCGGCCGTCGGCACTCACGACAAAGGTTTCCGGTATGCCGTAGACGCCCCAATCGATGGAGACGCGGCCGTTCAGATCCGCGCCGGTACGCGTATAAGGATCGCCCATCGTGTCGAGCCATTGTGCGGCGTCATCGGGCCTGTCCTTGTAGTTGAGCCCATGCAGCGGCACCGTCTTGCTCGCCGCCAGTTGTATGAACACAGGATGTTCCTCGCGGCAGGCCAAGCACCAGGATGCGAAGACGTTGACCAGCGAAACGTCGCCCCGCAGGTCACCGCTCGACAAACCAAACGTGCGACCCTGGACCGGCGGCAGGCTGAATTGGGGCACCGGCTTGCCGATCAGCACCGATGGAATGTCGGACGCATTGCGCGTGAGCCCCCAGGCGAGCAACACGGCCAGCCCGACGAAAATCATCACGGGCAGGACGACCAGTAATCGTCGAAACAAGGCGCGCCGAATGGTTGCCGGTCCCGCATCGGATTGAACGTCACCGCTGGTCATGATGCACCCGGCCGATTGTGGTCCGACGACCCGTCAGCACGTATCTTGCGAGTGCTGCGACGGCGAGCACCAGAACCAGCAGCACGAGGAAACCGGCAACGGACAGGAAGGTCATCGCAAGCCAGGTTCTGGCCGGACAATCGGAAATATCGGTCAACATCGCGGTGCCTTTCACTCCGTCGCGTAGACGGTGGGCGCCTTGCCGTCCTTGGTGAAGGCGTAGACAACGAAGGGGCCTTGCTTCTCGCCACCCATGCCTGGGGCGCCGGCCGGCATGCCGGCGAGCGTTATGCCGGTGATGGCAGGGCGCTCGGTCAAAAGCTTCTTGACGATCTCGACCGGCACCAAGCCATCGACGATATAGCCGTCGACCATCAGCGTGTGGCAGCCTTCGAGGTCGGCCGGCACGCCGGCATCGCTGCTGATCTGGGAGAGATTGTTGACCGGCTTGATGTCGACCTTGAAGCCGTTGTGCTCGAGATAGTTGGCGTAGGACTCGCAGCAGCTGCATTGCGGGTTCTTGTACATGACGGCGTTGATCGTTGCGGCGAAGGCGGGCAGCGGCGTTGCGATCAGCAGGGACAGTGCGGCAAGGCGGTAGGTCAGTTTCATTGCAGTTCTCCTTGGTTGGATAAAACGTTTCAGGTCACGCGGAAGACGGTCATAAGACCCGCCATCTGGTGGTCGGCGACATGGCAGTGCAGCATCCAGTCGCCGGGATTGTCGGCGACGAAGGCGCATTCGATCACATCCTTGGGGGCGAGCAGCACCGTGTCCTGCCATTGGCGGTGCGGCACCGGCGAACCGTTGCGCGAGATGACCGACAGGCTGAAGCCGTGGACATGCATCGGGTGCCACCAGGCGGTTTCGTTGCGCATGGTGAGATGGCAGGTCACACCGCGTTTCAGCGTGAACTGCGGCGCCATGCCGGCATGGCCGTCGCCGGTCATCGACATGCCGTTGATCGCCCAGGCCGCACCGCCGTTCATGCCCATCATCCCCATGCCCATCATGCCGCCGACGCCCTTGAGCTTGCCGCCGCCCATCATGCCGCCCTGCAGCACGATTTCCTGGCGCTCGGCGCCAGCGAGGTCGGGCTGGGGCAGAGGGTTGCGCGGCAGGCCGGCTGGCGCGTCGAGCGGATGGGTTCTCAGCGGCGGCGCTGCGTCATAGGCCAGCGTGGTCAGCGTATAGGCGAGGCCGTCGTAGAAATCGTCGATCACCGCGTGGCGGCTGCCGGGGTGGCCCTGCATGTCGAGCACGATGTCGATGCGCATGGCGGGCGCCAGCACCAGGCGACCGCCCTCCGGTTCATGCGGATTGCAGGGCTGGCCGTCGATGGCGACGACGACCGGACGGTGGCCTTCGAAGCGCAGCGCCATCATGCGGGCAAGCGAGGCATTGGCGAGCCGCAGCCTGACGCGCTCGCCGGCCTTCACGCTCCGATCGCCTGGCCCCGTGCCGTTGACGGTGACGACATTGCCGACGCGGCCCGACATCGAGGCATCCATGGCACTGCCGAAGCCGCCGGCGATCTGCCCGTCGGCAACAAGCCGCCAGTCCTGCAGCAGCCAGACAAAGTCGCGGTCGACGGCGACCGGCTCGGCCTCCTCGACGATGAGGGGGCCGGCAAGGCCGCGGCCGATCTGCACCAGGCTGTCGGCATGCGGATGGTACCAGAAGGTGCCGGCGTCCGGCGGTGTGAACTCATAGATGAAATTTTCACCTGGCCTGATCGGCTTCTGCGTCAGGCCGGGCACGCCATCCATGGCGTTCGGCAGCCGGATGCCATGCCAGTGAACCGTGGTGTCTTCGTCCAGTCCGTTCTCGACGATGATCCGAGCGGGCTGCCCCTGGCGTAAGCGCAGTGTCGGGCCGGGGACCGTGCCATCATAGGCCCATACCGGAGTGCGCGGACCATCGGGGCCGGCGAACCGGGCCTGGCCCGGCGCCACCCTGATCCGGTATTCGCCGGTGGCCATCGCCAGCGCAGGGCGGATCGGCGCGGCGGCAATGCTTGCTGCCGCAAGCAGGAATTTGCGGCGCGTTATGAACGGATTTGAAACGGAATTCACTTTTGTGACCCTTGCGGTAATCGACGGCGAACGTCGCGACATCGATTGAATTGCTACCGCGCCCGCTGCGCAGTACGCGCAACCGGGCGATCAAACGCCGCTAATCAGCCGTGGAACGGCAGAAACGGCGTCAGACGAGAGCGCTGGGTCTTGGAGGGAATGGCTCGGGCAGCAGACTTCGCCCGTGCAGGAACGGGGCGGGAAGCGCCGACGGCAGCTCGGGCTGCGGCAGTCCCGTCACGGGGAGAGCCTCCGGCAGCACCGCCAGAACCGGTGCGACACAGGTCGGCGCACATTCCATCGGTTTGTCATTGCCGGCCGAGCCCTTGAGGCAAGCGTTGCAGTCACCGTCCCTGGCATCGGCCATCTTGGCCATGTCGGCGTCGGTGGTGCCGGTATCCGCGGCCATGGTCATGCGGCCGTCGACTGCCATCCTGGCCGATATCACGGCAGCCTGAGCGGCGGACAGGCTGAACCCGGCGGTCACGACGACCGCGAGAAGCATGACCAGGAGATGTTTTGGTGACAGGCGCGCCATCATCCACTCAGGTTGACCGTAAAGTGCGGCTTTTGCAAGCTCCGGATGCCGCGACATCGGGGCTGACGCGAGCTCTGCTCTGCAAATCAATGGTGAGGATGCTCGCATTTATCGTGATCCGCCAGCACCTCGATGACACGGCATTCGCAGACTTTTCCGTGCCGGCAGCCTTCGACCATATGCTCCAGCTCGGCTTTCAATGCTGTAAGGCTGCGTATCCGCTGAACCACGTCGGCCAGACGCGCCTGGGCAATGGCGTCGGCGGTGGCACAAGGCTGGCTGGGATTATCCTGCAGCGTCAGCAGCGCCCTGATGGCTTCGATCCCGAACCCCAACTCGCGCGCGTGCCTGATGAAGGCGAGCCGGCGCAAGTCTGCCGCTTCATACTGCCGGCGATTGGCTTCGCTGCGGGCAGCGGCAGGAAGCAACTCTATCTGCTCATAGTAGCGGATGGTTGGAACCTTCACGCCGCTGTGTCGGGCCGCTTCACCGATGGTCACACCTGTTGACATTTCGCTTGCTCCTCTAGTCGCTAGAGGATGTAGCGTCGCGGTCGAAGATACAAGAGGTTCACCATGGCTGCGACCAAACAACAGACCCGCTACCGCGTGGAAGGCATGGATTGCGCCGGTTGCGCCAGCAAAATCGATACGGCCGTGCGGCGGATGCCTGGTGTTCAGGACATCAACGTATCCGTTTCGGCGGGCACTCTGACGGTCACTCATACTCCCGAAAGCAATCTCGGCGCGATCGAGAGGAAGGTCACCGGCCTCGGCTACGCCGTCGCTCCGCTGACCTCCAAGTCTGGGACGGCGGCATCCGATCAATCCGCCGACAACTATGCCGACGGAAGGCACAATCACGACGAGACCGTAGCGGGGTTACATGATAACGATGATGCGCCGGCGTCGGTGCTATGGTGGGATAGCGCCAAGGGCCGCCTGGCCATCGCCAGCGGAGTCGCCTTGGCCGTGGCTTTCGCGATTGATTACGCCTGGCACGCGACCGGCCAGTGGGCCTTCATCGCCGCAATGCTGCTCGGCCTGGCTCCGATCGCGCGCCGAGCGGCCATGGCCGCAGCGGCAGGCATTCCGTTCACAATCGAAATGCTGATGACTGTGGCGGCGGCCGGGGCCGTCATCATCGGTGCCGGCGAGGAAGCGGCGACGGTGGTCTTCTTATTCCTGATCGGCGAGTTGCTCGAAGGGGTTGCGGCCGGCAACGCACGGTCCAGTATTCAAGCGCTCACGACCCTCGTTCCCAAAACCGCGTTCGTCGAGAAAGACGGCCAGACCAGCGAGGTGCCGGCCGAAAGCCTGGCTGTGGGCGCCATCATCCTCGTGCGGCCGGGCGACCGGATTCCGGCTGACGGCGAGATCACCGAAGGCGGGAGCGCCATCGATGAATCACCCGTCTCCGGTGAAAGCGTGCCGGTGCGCAAGGACGTCGGCGACACGGTCTTTGCCGGCACTATCAACGGCGACGGCGTGCTGCGCGTCAAGGTGACGGCGACCGCCGCAGACAACACGATTGCACGCGTGATCAAGCTGGTCGAGGAGGCGGAGGAAAACAAGGCGCCGACCGAGCGCTTCATCGATCGCTTTTCGCGCTGGTACATGCCCGGCGTTGTCGCCGTCGCGGCGCTTGTGGCCGCCACACCGCCGCTGCTCTTGGGCGGCGATTGGAACGAATGGATATACAAGGGGCTGGCGCTGCTGCTCATCGGCTGCCCGTGCGCGCTGGTCATTTCAGTTCCGGCGGCGATCGCGGCGTCGCTTTCGGCCGGAGCCCGGCGCGGCCTGCTGATGAAAGGTGGGGCGGTGCTGGAAGGGCTCGCGACCATCACCGCCGTGGCGCTCGACAAGACCGGCACGCTGACGCTCGGCAAGCCACAGGTCACCGATGTCGTTGCGGTGGGTGCCGGTGAACGCGACATCCTTTCGCTCGCGGCAGCGCTTGAGATCGGCTCGAGCCATCCCCTCGCTTTGGCCATCCTCCAAAGGGCCAAAGCCGGCAACATTCCCGTGCCGTCTGCCGCCGAAGCCAAAGCGATCGGCGGTAAAGGGGTTATCGGTCGTGTCGGCGGCAAGAACCTGTTTCTGGGCTCGCCAGTCGCGGCGGGCGAGATAAACCTGCTGTCAGCAGACCAGGCGGCACGCATCGTGGCATTGAACGATGAAGGCAAGTCAGTGGCGGTGCTGGTTGTAGACAACGCGCTGGCCGGCTTCATTGCCATGCGCGACGAACCCCGGCCGGATGCTTTCGCCGGGCTAAAGGCGCTGACCAATGCAGGCATCAGGACAGTCATGCTAACCGGCGATAATAAGCGCACGGCGGCTGCCATTGGCAAACAGCTCGGCATCGAGGTGCGCGCCGAACTGCTCCCGGAGGACAAGCAGCGCATCCTCGGCGAGTTGAAGGGGCAGGGGCTTAGGGTAGCCAAGGTCGGCGACGGCATCAACGATGCGCCGGCACTTGCCGCGGCCGATGTCGGCATTGCCATGGGCGGCGGCACCGATGTGGCCCTTGAAACGGCTGACGCAGCGGTGCTGCATGGACGCGTCGGCGACGTTGCGGCCATGATCAGGCTGTCCCAAGCAACCATGGCCAACATCAAGCAGAACGTCACCATTGCGTTGGGCCTGAAGGCAGTGTTCCTGGTGACGACGATCGCCGGCATCACCGGCCTCTGGCCCGCCATTCTCGCGGACACCGGGGCGACGGTGCTGGTGACGGCCAATGCCATGCGGCTGTTGCGGTGGAAGAGCAGCTGGTAAGAGCGACAACGGCATCGTGTTAGGGCAGACCATGCAGCAAGCCATTGCGTCGGACGGCCTTCGCCGGGTGGTGCTTGTCGTCGCACTGCTGAACCTGGGTTATTTCGGCATTGAATTCGCCGTCGCGCTGGCGATCGGCTCGGTGTCGCTGTTCGCCGACAGCGTCGATTTTCTGGAAGATGCCTCGGTCAATCTCCTCATACTGCTCGCCATGGGATGGTCGCTGCGTGCCCGCTCGCGGGTCGGCATGGCGCTGGCGCTTATCCTGCTGGTGCCGGGGCTGGCGACGCTGTGGACCGCGTGGGAAAAGTTCAACATGCCGGTGCCGCCGCAGCCAACGGCACTGACGCTGGCGGGATTGGGCGCTCTGGCGGTCAATCTGTCATGCGCCTACATGCTGGCGCGCTACCGCCATCACAGCGGCAGTCTTACCAGGGCGGCATTCCTCTCGGCCCGCAACGATGCGGTCGCCAATATTGCGATCATACTGGCCGGATTGGTGACGGCCTTCCTGTGGCGCTCGGCGTGGCCGGATCTGATCGTCGGCCTGGGAATCGCGGCACTCAATGCAGACGCGGCGCGCGAGGTCTGGGGGGCAGCTCGGGAAGAGCACCGGGCCATTTCGTGAACTCCAAAACGCTCAGCGCGCTGCCGATTGCCACTCCGCCAATGCAGCAGTCAGCCGGAAACCTGCGCGATCTCTAATATAATCGCACCCTTTCAAAGCGGGCGGAGGGAGAACCGCTCATAAGTAAAAATCGGAGGAAAACCATGAACAGCATGAGCCTCACCACACTTGGACGAAGTCGACCGGGTCGAAGCGGTGAAACGATGAACCGCTCAAGGCCACGCACGTCATCAAAAGGCCCGCGTCCCTGATGGAGGACGCGGGCCCGATTTTCGGCGGCATTCCCTAGGCAGGTATCAAGACGGCGATGCGGTGGATGCCGACCACCTTGCTGGTGTTGGCTGCCTCGTCGGTCTTGCCCTTGGAGCAGGTGTACACGTCACCTTCCTTGAGCTTGAATTCCTTGTCCGCCTTCTTGATCGTGAATTCACCGGCAGCAATGGTGCAGACCATGTCGTTGTCCATCACCATTTGAGGGGCGGCTGCTCCGGGCTGAAAGACTATATCGACAATTGAGATGCTCTTGTAAGCGGGGATATCGGAATTGCCGGTGCCGACCTCGACCAATCTGACGCCGGGGGCTATCTCCTTGCCTTCCTTCGGGCCGTATTTCTTGACCTTTGCAGCAGCCGCCAGCGTGAACAAAGGCGTTACCGCTGCCGCCGTCACGCCGAGCGCGATTGCAGACCTGCGATTTATGGTTTTCATCGCATCCTCCCATTTTATGTTTGGCCACGCACCAATGCGCATGACCACAATATATTAACACATATGCAGATAATTGCAGTACGGCGTTTCGGAGCTTCCGGGAGCGAACCGCCTCCCGGTCGAATGCGACCGAACAGCAAACAATTCCATGCTATGCTGGCGAGCCATCAAACGGACGGCGGGGGATAGCAATGTTGGAAACGGACAAGGTATTCGCCGGCTCAATTCCGGAAAACTACGACCGCTATATGGTGCCGTTGATTTTCGAGCCGTTCGCCGCAGATCTTGCACGACGGGCAGCGTCCTTGTCGCCAAGCGCCGTTCTGGAAACCGCCGCGGGCACCGGGGTTGTCACCCGCGCATTGGCGCCAAAACTGTCCGCCGATGCAAGCTATGTCGTAACCGACCTCAACCAGCCGATGCTCGACTACGCCGCTTCGCGGCAAGCTCCCGACGATCGCATCAAATGGCGTCAGGCTGATGCTCTGGCGCTACCGTTCGAAAATGCGGCCTTCGATCTCGTTTGTTGTCAGTTCGGCGCGATGTTCTTTCCCAACCGCTCATCTGCCTATCGCGAAGCCCGGCGAGTCCTGAAGCCCGGAGGACATTTTCTATTCAGCGTATGGGATCGCATCGAGGAGAACGTGTTTGCCGACGATGTGACGAATGCTCTCGCAAGGATTTTTCCGAACGATCCGCCGCGCTTTCTGGCACGCACGCCGCATGGCTACCACGATACGGCACTGATCCGCAGCGAGCTGGAGGACGCAGGTTTTTCCGGTGTGGTGATCGAGACGAGGGCCGAACAAAGCCGTGCCTCCTCGCCGCGCGTTCCGGCCGTTGCTTATTGCCAGGGCACTCTCCTTCGCAACGAAATCGAGGCCAGAGAGGCGGGAAAGCTGGGCGCTGCAACCGACTATGCCGCAGCCGCCATTGCAGACAGGCATGGCAGCGGCGAGGTTGCTGCCAAAATCCAGGCTCACATAGTGGTGGCTGTGGTCTGAACGGTTCATAGTTTCACGGAAACGCTGAACCGCTCTATCTTTTTGTTTTGACGCAATTCCGGACGGAAAACCGTTTCAAACTTTCCTGAAATTGCTCGAGGTATTGGATATCCCGTTCCAGCACCTGCGACGTTCAGCTGCCATGCAGCACACGTCTTGCCGCTATTCCGAATTCCCAGACGATGACCGTTCATTCGCCCAAGTGGCAGGTCGACAAGTGGCAGGTTGACGATCGCCGGGGCTTGATGGCGGCGGCGGCCGGCCGCGCGATTCTGGTCGGCCCGGCTTCACTTTCGCAGCCATGGCCGACTCCGCCCAGCAAGGTCTAGTCATTTCGCTTTCTTGACTCGGCCGACAAAAACGGGCAGCAAAGTCATCATTGGAGGGCAGTTTTGCCAACTATGCAGGTTTTGGAGGGCGTTTTTCGGTGTGACCGTCGCCCAATCGGCGGTCGGTAGAGGGATTGGTTAACCAACTTTGTCCATCTTTTGAATCAATCGGCAACAGACGCAAAGCGTGCTGGGGGCACCAGGCGAACTGTGAATGTCACGGCTGCGAAATCCGCTAGCCGGCATCGGCCGATTGAGAGTGGTTGAATGGCGTTTGTAAGTGCGAAAACCCGGGGTGACAGTCCTGCAACTGGATTGACTTCGATGAGGCCCGGCCTGCGCTGGGTCGCGGTTCCGGCCGTCGGCGCAGCCATTGCTTTATGGTCGGTGGGGACTTTGGCCGGCCTTTATTCAGTGGGAACCTCGCTCAGCGCCGCTTCCAACGGTCTCCCGCAAACCCTGCTCGCGCCGCGCACCATCGCGCTTGCCGATCCTCGCCGCAGCCTTGCAAAGGCGCAGGCCCCGACGTGGGCCGCAGCAAACGCGGCGCTGTCGGCCAAGCTGCTGCAGCACGGGTGCGATGCCAACTGCCTGCGGTCGGCGTCGAACTTCGTCCACCAGGGAAAATCGGCGCGTCTCAAGCGCAATACCGTGCCGATTGTCGCTGATGCGTCGCGGCAATCGAGCTTCGACGACGTGGTCGCCAAGGCCGCGCTGTCGCCGCAAAAGCTTGCCGCCGCCTTTGCCCGTGCCGGCTCACCCGTCATGCTCGCAAGCCTGCCGGCCGACGCCCGGTTCGCCGAGCCGGTACGCATACCCGACCCGAACGGCCCGGCGTCGGTGCGCTTCGGGCCCGCGGTGGCGGAGATCGAACGCTCGTCGCGCCTTGCGCTGGCGCTGGCGAATACATTGCCGGAGCAGATGATCGACGTGCTCCCGGCAGCCGTCGCGGCAAGCGAGCCCGCGGCTTCGCAAGAGCCGCAAGAACCTGAGGTCCAACTGGCCTCGCTGCCGCCGCAAGACGACATGCCCGACAGCATTCCGCTGCCGACGCTGCGTCCGCGGGCGGACATCGATAAGCCGGCCGAGGCGCCGCGGGCTCAAGCGTCAAGAGATCAGGCGCCAAAAGACCAGGCGCGAAAAGATCAGGCGCAAAAGGATCAGCCATCGAAAACGGAGCCGCCCAAGGCGCAGGCCTCCAGGACCGCCAAGGCGAGCAAGGTGCAGACGGCCGACGCCCCGCCGGTCGAGACGCCCGGCAGCCTGTCGCCTCGCAATTCGTCACAAGCGGCAGTGCCGGCCGTGTCGGGCAAGCCGGGCAAACGGTCGAAGACGCAGGGCGGCGATATGCTGGCCTATGCCAAGCCCGACATGTCTTCCGGCGGTCTCGGCGGAGCCTTCAGGAACCTGTTCACCACGCCTAACCTGGGCAGCGGCGTCGCCGTCTACGACATCTCGGCCAAGACCGTCTATATGCCCGACGGCTCGCGGCTGGAGGCACATTCGGGATACGGTTCGATGGTCGACCAGCCGCGCTACGTCAACCGCAAGAATGTGGGCCCGACGCCGCCAAACACTTACGATCTGAGGCTGCGCGAATCGCGTTTTCACGGCGTCGAGGCGATTCGGCTCACCCCTGTCGACGGCAAGAACAAGTTTGGCCGCGACGGCCTGCTTGCGCACACCTACATGCTGCGCGGCGGGCGTGCCGAGTCCAATGGTTGCCTCGTTTTCAAGGACTATGCCCGCTTCCTCGCCGCCTACAAGAAAGGCAAGATCAAGCGCCTTGTCGTCGTGCCGCGGTTGTCGAAGCCGCTGACACGCGTCGCCCAAGAGGGGCGAGGGGCTTAGGTCGTTCGCGGCAGTCCTTCATGGCTTCGTCATCCCAGGGCGGAGCGAACGCGAAGCGGAGCGCAGACCTGGGATCCATGCCGTTACGTCAGCCGAAGAATGCAACGACGCAGATTGAAAGCCGTTCTGTAGCGATCCCTTTCACCTCCTGTCCTTCCCGCATCAAAAAGTCCCGCCCGTTGCAGCGCGGAGAGGTCACGGCATGGATCCCAGGGTCTTCGCGACGTCGCTTCGCGCCTGCTCCGCCCTGGGATGACGAAGCTGGGGAGGTTTGGCCAATCTCGAAGGTTTTCAATCCCGTCCAGAGACAGTATGACTGACCCGTAGGGGCGGCTCCAGCTTCAAACAATCACGAGGACATCATGACAATACGCGCTGTCGTCTGGGGCGAGAATATTCATGAGCGGACCAATGAGGTGGTCGCCGGCATCTATCCCGAGGGCATGCATGCGACGATCGCCAATGCACTGAAGCTCGACCCGGAGATTTCGGTGTCGTGGGCGACGCTGGAGCAGCCGGAGCATGGGCTGCCGGCCGACCGTCTGGCCGAGACCGATGTCTTGCTGTGGTGGGGGCACAAGGACCATGGCGCCGTCGCCGACGAAGTGGTCGAGCGCGTGGCGCGCCGCGTCTGGGAAGGCATGGGGCTGATCGTTCTCCATTCCGGCCATTTCTCGAAAATCTTCAAGAAGCTGATGGGCACGCCCTGCACGCTGAAATGGCGCGAGGCGGGCGAGCGCGAACGGCTTTGGGTGACCAGCCCCAACCACCCTATTGCTGCCGGGATCGGCGAGTATTTCGAGCTCGAGAACGAGGAGATGTATGGCGAGCAGTTCGCCGTGCCGGAGCCGCTGGAGACCGTCTTCATCTCGTGGTTCCAGGGCGGCGAAGTGTTCAGGTCGGGGCTGACCTATCGCCGCGGCGCCGGTAACATCTTCTATTTCAGGCCCGGCCACGAGACCTATCCGACCTATCACGACGCCAACGTCCACAAGGTGCTGCGCAATGCGGTGAGATGGGCGCACAACCCGCAAGGCTCCAATCCGGCCATCCTCGATGCGCCGAACGTGCCGGTGGAAAAGGCGCTCGAGCCGATCGTCGAGCGCGGCGGAAAACTTCATTCCGCGGGCGAAGCCGGCTTTCGCTAGACCAAATCCATGATCGAACAAGAAGATAAAGCCCTGTCCTAAGGATAAGAATCATGCGCCTCTTGATACTCGGCACCGGTTGGATGGCGGAGGAGCACGCCAGGCAGTTCGGCAAGATCGAGGGCGTCGAACTGATCGGCGCCGTCGATCTCGACCGTACGCGTGTCGACAAATTTTCGGACATCTACGGTATCCCCCACCGGTTCGCGTCGCTGGACGAGGCGCTAGCGTGGGGCAAGTTCGACGCGGTGGCGAACGTGACGCCCGATCGCATCCACCATCCGACCACCATGATGCTGATCGCGGCGGGCAAGCCGGTGCTGTGCGAGAAACCGCTGGCCGAAAACTTCGAGAAGGCCAGTGAGATGGCCGCTGCCGCCGAGCGAGCCGGCATCATCAACATGGTCAACCTGACCTATCGCAATGTCGCGCCGCTGCAGAGAGCGCGCGCCATGGTGCTGGCCGGCGACATCGGCACGGTCAGGCATGTCGAGGCGTCCTATCTGCAGAGCTGGCTGGTGTCCAAATTCTGGGGCGACTGGCGCACCGATTCGAAATGGCTGTGGCGGCTGTCGCGCGGCCATGGCTCCAACGGCGTGCTGGGTGACGTCGGCATCCACATCCTCGATTTCGCCAGCTATGGCGCCGCACTCGACATCGACCATGTGTTCTGCCGCCTGCGGTCCTTCGACAAGGCGCCCGAAAACCGCATCGGCGAGTACGAGCTCGACGCCAATGACAGTTTCACCATGGCGCTTGATTTCAGCAATGGCGCCTTCGGCGTCGTCCATGCCAGCCGCTGGGCAACCGGCCATCTGAATGAACTCCGCCTGCGCATCTACGGCGACAAGGGCGGCATCGAAGTCGTGCACAATCTGACCGGCTCGGAGCTGAAAGCCTGCATCGGCGAGGATGTCGAGAACGCCAAATGGCAAGTTCTGGACGCCGGAACGGTGCAGACCAACTACCAGCGCTTCGTCGATGCGGTGCGCAACGGCGTCCAGGCCGAACCGTCGTTCCGCCATGCGGCCGAATTGCAGAAGGTCCTGGACCTCGCCGTCGTCTCGGATGAGAAGCGGGCCGAATTGAGCACCGATACGCAGTGATATCGTTCAGGGAATCTTGATAGGAGCCAGCCATGGTCACGCGACGCGCCGAATGTTCCTGCGGTCAGTTGTCAGCCACCTGCTCGGGCGAGCCGGTACGCGTCTCGGTTTGCCATTGCTTGGCCTGCAAGCGACGCACCGGCAGCGCGTTCAGCTTCAACGCGCGGTTTGAGGAAGATGACGTTTCTGTCCAGGGCCGCTCGGCGGAGTTCACGCGCATTGGCGACGAGGGCGGCCGCGTCATCTACAGCTTCTGCCCGGATTGCGGCACCACCGTCCATTACCGGATCGACGCTCAACCCGGTCTGACCGCCATCCCGGTGGGCGCTTTCGCGGACCCTGCATTCCCGCCGCCCTTCCTGTCCTTCTACCACGAGAGCCGGCGCTGCCAGTGGGTCGAGGTCCGAACCGAACGTTTGGCGACGTTCGGCTGAAGCCGCTGGTCGCCTCCGGCTGACGTTTTAGGATCAAACCCAATCACTCTGAACGACCGAGTTCGACCCGGTCCGACCTTACAAGGCATTTCAGGCGACGAAGTCGATCCATCACCGTGCGTGGCTCGATCGCGCCAGAAGGCGTTGTGCGTCGGCTGGGCAAGCTCCGTAACAGTTGCGCTCAACGGGGCACGACAAGTGCCGACGGTCCAATTGATCGCTGATGGTTAATACGTGCTGGCCATGCTAGAACTTAGCGTCCTCGACGTGGTTAAAATCGGGGAATTGCGACCGGTTGACGGCGCGGGAGGTCGAAGGACAAACCACGAACAGACCACAGGGAGGAAGCAATGTTTCGGACACCAGTTCATCTTGCATTCTTGACAGCGTCGATTGTTGCCCTGCCATCTTACGCGGCCATGGCCGATGACACACAGATCGCGCGCGGCGAATATCTGGTTACGATTGCCGGCTGCAGCGACTGTCACACATCCGGTTACTTCTTCGGGAAGCCCGACATGTCGCGCTTCCTTGGCGGTTCAGATGTGGGCTTCGAGATTCCTGGTCTTGGTGTCTTTGTCGCCCGCAATATCACGCCTGACAGGGAGACCGGTATCGGAAGCTGGACCCCGGAGCAGATCGTCACCGCGATCCAGACCGGCGAACGGCCGGACGGCCGCATCCTGGCGCCGATCATGCCTTGGCGCGATTTCGCGCATCTCACCGCGGATGACGCCATGGCGATCGCGGCATTCCTCCAAAGTGTGAAGCCGGTCAGCCACCAGGTTCCCGGCCCGTTCAAACCCGGGGAAGCGGTGTCGACCTTCATGATGCGGATTATGCCGCCGGGGGAAGCCGCAGCAGCTGCAACGAAGTAGGGCGGCTTTGATCGGAACGAGATTTTTCGCCGAATAATGGGTGAATGTCCGCCTTGGAGATGGTGAGGCCGATATCCGAACGGCAGAAATGGGTCGATTCGAGCCGTTGTGCGAAGGGCAGCTTTTGAGAAGCGCCATGAATGTCGCGATATTGGCGCTACCTACTCGTTTCCATCGATGAGACGAATGGCAGCACCACCACCGTTCCCGGTCCTCGGCGGCGGACGCGATGAACGGCTCGATTGAGCCCGAAACGAACTTCTGTCACATCAGTAACCTGCCGCCACCTCCTCAGCAAGATATGTGCTATTCTGAGGCTATGCCCGCGCCCTCCGACCGATCACGCGACAAGTCGCCGGAAGACGGTGCAGTTGCATCGGATCCGTATGCGGAGCTAGCCAATCGCGGCGATTGGTCCAGGCTTCACCGCGAACTGTCAGACAGAGACCGCTGCAGTGAACTTGGCGGCGCCGAGCTCCAGCGCCTCGGGGAAGCCGCCTACATGCTTGGGCGCGAGGAGGAATTCGTTCGGGACTACGAGAGGGCCTTCGAAGACCATCTCCGGAACGGACGCGAACGATCCGCAGCGCGTTGCGGCTTCTGGATCGGGCTCACCCTGATGTTTCGCGGTGAATTCGCCCAAGGCAGCGGATGGCTGACCCGCGCCAACCGGCTGGTCGAGGATCACACGCAGGAATGTGCAGAACACGGTTACCTTCAGCTCCCAATGGTCGAACAAAGCCTCGCCGCCGACAGTCCGGACGAAGCATTCGCGCACGCAACACGTGCCGCGGAGATCGGACAGCGCTGCGAAGATCCGGACCTCTTGGCTATCGCGCGCCACCTTCAGGGCCGGATATTGATCCTGCGCGGCGACTATGTGCGCGGCTTCGAACTGCTGGACGAGGCGATGGTTTCGGTCACCTCGGGCCGGCTCTCACCGATCGTTACCGGGCTGGTCTACTGCAGCGTGATCGAGATCTGTCAGAAATTTCATGCCACGGGCCGGGCGAGGGAATGGACCTCGGCACTGGTCGGATGGTGCGCCGGACAGCCCGACATCGTTGCCTTCACCGGCAGATGCCTGATCCACCGGGCCGAAATTCTGATCCTCGACGGCCACTGGGACGAGGCCGGCCGCGAGGCCGGTGTCGCCAGCATCCGCCTTCAGCAGGGGCCCTCGAAGCACCACGCCGGTCCGGCATTCTACCAGAAGGGCGAGGTATTTCGACTCCGCGGCCAATGGAACGAGGCCGATGCCGCCTATCGCGCGGCGAGCAGGCTCGGGTTCGATCCGCAGCCGGGGCTGGCGCTTATGCGATTGCAGCAGGGGCACGAGCAGCCGGCCCTTTCGGCGATCCGCCGCGCACTGCAGTCCGTCGACGACCTGCCGGGCAAACTCCGCCTCTTGCCGGCTGCGGTGGAAATCACTCTCGCCGTCGGTTCGGCCGATGACGCTTGGGAGCTGTGCGAAACACTGCACGACTGCGCGCGCCAATATTCCGCGGATGCAGTCCGCGCCGCAGCCGCCGAGGCTACCGCGCGGGTGCTGATCCATGCTGGTCGAGCCGCGGAGGCATTGGCCCATATCCGGCGCGCGGTAGCGATCCTCTGGGACCTTCGGGCGCCCTATCATCTTGCCCGGATGCGGGTGCTGACAGCGCGGGCCTGTCTCGCAACCGGCGATACTGAAGCGGCGCAGACCGAACTGGACGAAGCGATAAGACTTTTCCGCGAGCTCGGCGCGCGCCCCGACGAAGCCGTTGCCGGCAAGCTGCGGGTCACCATGACGGCGACAGGCGGCGAAGTTCTCACCCCCAGACAGACGCAGGTTCTGCGCCTGATCGCGTCAGGCCTGACCAACCCGGAAATTGCCGGCGAGCTCGGTCTGAGCCAGCGGACGGTAGACCATCACGTTAGCGATATCCTGACGCGGCTGAACGTGCGCACGCGCGCGGCAGCCACGGCCTATGCGGTCGAGCACGGCCTGATCGGCATGGTCGTATCTGGGTAATCCTACCCAAGCCAAAATTTCTCGTTGCGTGGGTACTTACGCCGAAGCGGGCAACCGTGGCGCGGGTCTAAACCTCATGGCGTGGTAAAGGCCACAGGAGGTTTTCCCGATGCAAACGAATAATAACAACATGAGCGGGCCGGGCGGTGTCTGGCTCGCCACCGGAACGCTGCTGCTGGCGGCTGCGCTCGTCTTTCACGGGCCACCGGACGCGGATTTGTCTGTTCAGATGCAGAATATCGCCGAGGGCCATGGGCGATGGGCTACGGTCCATTGGACGGCGGCAGCGGCGCTGTTCCTGATCGCCGGCGCTTCGTTCCTGAACCTGGCACTCAACCCCCGCGTCCGGCGTTCGCCGATGCTGAGTTCTGCCTGGATAGTGATGGCTCTCGGCGCCCTGACCACGTTCTCCACCGCAGTCGCCGAGGCATCGGTGGTCGCGGTCGCGGCCGACCGGGGTGACACCAACGCCTTCATGACCTGGTGGGCGTTTTCCGGCGGCATGGGTAACGGATTCTGGGCGCTCGCCCTGGCGACAGCGCTTGTCGCGTATCACGACGCCCGCGATGACGTCGGGATACTGCCCCGATGGGCCGCGATCGTCGGCTCGGCGTTCGGTATCCTTTCGGCAACCGGGTGGACACTCGGTGAGCAGCTCGGGATCGGCATCGGAGGTCCGATCTGGCTGATTTCCTCGCTTCTCATGTGCCTGTGGCTCGCGTGGTACGGGCTGTCCTCAAGGAGCCTCCGGTCGGGCAAGCCACAGCGCAAAGCGCCTGATCCAGCATCATCTTAAGACAGGAGGAAAACATGTCCCTTCAAACGAAGGAAATCGAAGCGACGATCCACGACGTCCACGAATTCTTCACTGACTGGGTGACGGGCCGATGCCGTGGCGACGATGCGACGTTCAAGAAGAACGCGCTCGACCGGATCAGCGATGATCTGGTCGCCATCATGCCAGGCGGCAGGGCGTTCGGGAAAAAAGACTTCGCAGGTTACATGAAGAGCATCTACGGATCGAATCCGGCCTTCCGTATCAAGATACGCGACATCCGGATCAGCCATCAAAGCGCCGACCTGGCGGTCGTGAACTACCACGAATGGCAACGCGACGCGAAGGACTCCGATCAACCGAACAATGGCCGGGTCACGACGATGGTGGTCCGCGACCGCGGCTACAGTCGGGGGCCCGAGATATTGCAAGTTCATGAAACCTGGCTCCCAGCCGATGTCGTTCAGTACGCGGATTTCGCGTTCTGAGAAGCGTCGGTCCGAAACGGGCAGAGAAAGGATTTGCGCTGGCGGGACCATCGGCTCTGCCGACGTCATCGAGCCAGAACTGTGCTTCTTTCAGCCCGTCGGCTGGGTCGAGATCAGCGCCGACCCTCTGGCGACGTTTGGCTGAAGACGCCGGCCACGGCCGGCTGACGTTTTAGGTCAAAACCCAATCATTCTGAACGACCGGGTTGAACCCTCTGCAGACCTCTCGGCACGCTGTGTAAACCACGTCCGTTAGTTGATATTGAGGGCCAGGGACTCGGCCGCTATATTGAAAGCGTGCGCTTTCTCTAATTCGCAAGTTGCTTCTTCCGCCTGCCTGCTCGCTATTAACAATATTCTTGTCCGATTTTTTCGTTTGGGAGGCCGGCATGTCAGGATTGTATATCAATCAATTAGAGCGCCTAAAGACGGCGAAAGGGGAAGAGCTTTTGACTGCGGATCGGTTAGAGGATGGAAAGATTGCTAACGTAGCTCCACCGCCTATCCCGAGTGACAAGCGCATTAAGATTGAGCGTGGCGACAGAGCTGTGACCAAGGTCACGGTGCGCGAGTCCTAAGGTCGATTTCCACTCATCTCGGTCGCAGCCGGCAGTCAGCTAATTGAGTTGTTAGCCCTAATGCCGCAGGATCTTGCTCAGGAAGGCGCGGCTGCGGTCGGTCTTCGGGTTGGAGAAGAACTCATCCGGCGTGCCGCTCTCGACGATGGCGCCGGCATCCATGAACACCACCCGCTGCGCGACCTTGCGGGCAAAGCCCATCTCGTGCGTCACCACCATCATGGTCATGCCTTCCTCGGCCACCGCGACCATGACGTCGAGGACTTCCGAGATCATCTCGGGGTCGAGCGCCGAGGTCGGCTCGTCGAACAGCATGATCTTGGGGCGCATGCCGAGGCAGCGCGCGATCGCCACGCGCTGCTGCTGGCCACCAGACAGCTGCGCCGGATAGGCGTTCACCTTGTCGGCGAGGCCGACCTTGGCGAGCAATTCGCGCCCGGCCTTCTCGGCTTCAGCGCGCGGGATCTTGCGGACATGGATCGGCGCCAGGGTGACGTTCTCGAGCGCCGTCTTGTGCGGGTAGAGGTTGAACGACTGGAAGACGAAGCCGATCTCGGTGCGCAGCCGCGTCATGTTGGTGGCGGGGTCGCCGAGGCGCTGGCCGTCGACCGTCAGGTCGCCGTCGCGGATCGTCTCCAGGCCGTTGATGCAGCGGATCAGGGTGCTCTTGCCCGAGCCGCTCGGGCCGCAGACGACGACCACTTCGCGCGGCTCGACGCTCAGCGTGATATCCCTGAGCACGTTGAGCTGGCCGAACCATTTGTTGACGCCGCGAAATTCGATCATGCCGGTGCCATTTTTGCTGGGGTTCGATGTCACAACTGCACCTCGCCATGCGCAGCGCCCATGCGTTGCTCCAGCCGGCGGGCCAGCATGATCAGGGGGTAGCAGACGATGAAGTAACCGAGGCCGACGAGGAAGAAGACCAGCAGCCCATTGGGTACACGCTGCACCACCAGCCAGCCGACGCGGGTGAGGTCGGTCAGGCCTATGGCTGAGACGACCGAGGAATCCTTGATCAGCAGCACATATTGCCCGACCAGCGGCGGCAGCACGATGCGCATCGCCTGCGGCAGCACCACCTGGCGCATGCGCTGCCAGCGCGACAGGCCGGACGCAAGTGCTGCCTCGACCTGGCCGGTCGGGACCGAGCGGATGCCGGCGACGACGATCTCGCAGATGAAGCAGGCGGCCAGGTTGGTCAGCGCGATGATGCCGGCGGTGAAGGCGTCGAGCTCGATGCCGAGTTCCGGCAGGATGAAGAAGATCAGGAAGATCTGCACCAGGAACGGCGTGCCGCGGATCAGGTCGACCCAGGCGCCGATCGCGCCGCTGATCAACCGGTTGCCGCCGGTGCGCAGGATGCCGAGGCCGAAGCCGAGCAAGGTGCCCAGCACCAGGCTGATCAACGACAGCACCACGGTCATGCCGAGGCCGCGCAGCGCGAGAGGATAGCTGCCGGCGACGCTTTGCAGCTGCTGCCAGATCATGTCCGTGCCCCCGCGAGGCCGAGCCAGCGCCCGGAGAGCGCCGCCAACCCCTTCAGCCCGTAATAGAGCAGGAGGTAGAAGGCGGCGATGGTGATGAAACCTTCGGCCGGCATGAAGCGGTCGGAGGCGAGCAATTGTCCGGCGCGCGTCAATTCGGCGACCGAGATCAGCGACAGCAGGGCGGAATCCTTGACCAGCACGATCGCCTGTCCGAGCAGCGGCGGGATCGTCACCTTGAACGCCTGCGGCAGGATGACGAGGCGCATGCGCTGGACATAGGTCATGCCCGAGGCGACGCCGGCCTCGACCTGGCCGCGCGGGATCGACAGGATGCCGGCGCGGATGATCTCGGCGACATAGGCGCCGCTGTTCAGCGACAAAGCGAGAATGCCGACGACGAACTCGGGCAGGACGAAGCCGAGCCGCGGCAGGCCGAAATAGAGGAAATAAAGCTGCGCCAGCAGCGGCGTGGCGCGCACCGCGTCGATATAGGCCTTGGCCGGGACGCGGAACAGCCGGCCGCGCTGCAGGTTCATGGCGGCGAGCACGATGCCGACGGCGAGCGCGCCGGCAAAGGAGAGGACTGACAGCCACACGGTCGTGACGAGGCCCTGCCCGAACAGGGGCAGATATTCGACAATGGTGCGGAAGCTGAAGTTTTCGAGCATGGTGGGGCGGTGAATGGCGAGTAGCGAGTAGCGAGTAGCGAGTAGCGAGTAGCGCTTTACTACTCCCTACTCACTATTCACCCTACTCAGTGATCCTTCTTCCAGGCGTCGGAATTGACCCAGTAATCGAGGTTCTTCTGCAGGCGGCCGTCGAGGCTGACCTGGTCGAGGAACAGGTTCATCCAGACCAGCAGGTCCTGCTCGTCATAGCGTGTGGCGAAGGCCAGTGGCTCCTTCGACAGCATATCCGGCATGATGGTGAAGCTGCCGGCTGGGTAAGCGGTCGACTGGCCCTTGACCGCCGAGACGTCGTTGACGCCGCAATCGGCCTGGCCGTTGTTGACGGCGTCGAGCAGCAGCGGGCCGCCGCCCTTGTAGCTCTTGATGTCGGCATCGGGGAAGGCGGCCTTGGCTTCCTTCTCGCCGGTGGCGCCGAGCAGCACCGCAATCTTAGTGCCTTTGGCCTTGCAGTCCTCGGTGGACTTGAAGGCGGTACCAGCCTTGGTGAAGACGGTGCTGCCCGTGTACATGTAAGGCTTGGTGAAGGCGACCTTCATGCCACGTGCCAATGTCGGCGTCATGTCGGCGACCAGAAGATCGGCCTTGCCCGACAGCAGCGCCGGGATCAGGCCGTCCCAGTCGAAGTCGAGGAAGGTGATCTTGACGCCCATTTCCTTGGCCATCAGTTCGGCGAGTTCGACCGAACTACCGGTGCGCTCGCCGGCAGCACCCACCAGCGAGAAGGGTGGTCCTTGCGTCTGCACCGCAACGCGCAACTCACCGCGCTTGGTGATCTCGTCGAGGGTTCCGGCACTGGCGGCGGCGGTAAGGCCGGCGAGCGCAAGTCCGGCGATGAAAAGCTTGGCAATCTTCATTTGGGCATTCCTCCTTGTTGTCGTTTGTTGTTCCACTTGTTGTTTCACCCCATCGGGGTGCCTTTTGAGCGGCAGCGCCGTTGCCGGTGGCAACCACCGTTCGAAAATCTTCAATCCCAGCTCACCGTTTCGGCGACCTTGATGCCGCGCCTGGCCAGCTCATCGAGGAAGCGGCCATCGGGCACATGCAGCAGCGGGTTGAGCAGGCCGGGCGTGGCGATCTCACGCCGTGCCAGCATCTGCGCCACGATGCTGGCGGGATAGCCGACGCCAAGGCTCATGCCGAACAGGCCGGAGGCGAGGTCGCGTTCGATGACCAGCTCCGAGGTCACCGTCTTGCGGCGGCCGCCTTCGCTGCCGACAAAGACGTTGCGCATGACGCAAAGGTCCCTTTCGTCCGCGCCATATTGCAGTTGCGGGCCAAGCAGCCGGCCGAGGAATTCGCGTGGGCTGATGCCGGTGCCGGGCACCTTGTCCTCGGACAGGAAGCCGAGCTGCTTCAGCGGCGCCCAGAACGCCGACCAGCCAAGCCAGCGCAGCGAATAGCGGCCGGAGCGCTGCAGTCCCTTGGCGGCGGCGAGCATGCCGGCATAATGCGGCGCGTCGCCATTGGGGAAGGCTTCCAGCCTGCCCAGCCCCGCCACCTCGATCTCGTGGATGAAGCGATTGTCGTGCTGGCGGGCGGCCGGCACATCGACCCGTTTGCCGTTCTCGACCAGCACACTGTCGCGGTTCTGGCTGACCAGAACCATGTCGAAATTCCAGCTCACCTTGTAGCGCAGCGGCTCGACCACCGCTTTCGGCTCGGGAATGCCGCCGCAGTAGGAATCGATCGCGGTGATGGTGTCGAACTGGCTTGCGGCGCGCGCGTAGAGCACAAGGTCGATGCCGGGGTCGAGCCCGCATTCGGTGACGATCGAGACGCCGGCCTTTTCGGCCTCGGGCGCGAGATCGGCGATGGCCTTGCCGTAATTGGTGGTGACCAGCGGCGTGCGCGTCGCGATCGCCGCCTGCACCGCCTCGCGCATCAGCGGCTGCGGCAACAGGTCGATGACCGCGTCGACGTCCTTCATCACATCGACCAGCACCGGACCGATCGCGCCCTCCGGCACGACAAAACGCACCCTGGCAAGGTCGGTCAGGCCGCCAAGCCGCGCAGCGCCGTCGGTTGCCGTGTCGAGGCAGACCACTTGCTCGACGCCGTCGCTGGCAACGAGATCGGCGATCGCCGCCCGGCCTTGCAGGCCGAGGCCGCCGAGAACCGCGATCTTCATGCCATTTCCTTCCGCGTCTCGTCCGACCAGCAGCCTTCCGGCAGGCTGACCCATTTGTTGCAGGACGCCATGACGACGAAGGTCTCGCTGCGCACGACTTCGCCCGGCTCGCCGGCGCCGGGGATCAGCTCGCTGGTGACGCGGTAGAGATCGGCGACATCACCGGCCACGGTTACGTCGACGATGATGTCGAAGCGCCCGGTGACGACGGCGGCCGAGTTCACGAAAGGCAGTTCGGAGATGCGCTGCGCCAGTTCCCGGGCGCGGCCGCGTCCCTGCGCATTGATGCCGACGATGGCCGAGATCAGCTCGGGGCGTTCTGTCAGGTTGAGCAGCCCGACGATCTTGAGCAGGTTGCGGTCGAGCAGGTTGCGCAGCCGCATGCGCACCGTCGGCACCGAGATCGCCATCTTCTCGGCGAGGCGGTTGACGCCAAGCTGCGCATCCTGCGACAGCAGCTTGACCAGTCGCCGGTCGGTCTGATCGAGATGTTCCCGCAAACACTCAGGCTTTCATAAAGGGAAAGAAACAATCGTATTTTCTTTCGGATATGAAAATACCTTATGAGAGATTTTTAACAACGGCAAGAGCCATGTCATCCGCCGTGCCGCTGTGCCTATCGGCAGTTTCGTCGATGTCGCCACATTTTGTTCTTGCTTTGTGCCGGCAGCTATGCTACTAATTTCTGTATGGTGCTGATTCGCACCGACGACCCGCCCGCCGAGGCGGTTTTTTGTTTTTTAGGATACCTTTGATGGTTCAGCGCCGCCGGCTTGAGGTTGGCGGGACAGCGCCGTTCGGGACGCGCCGTGTTCGAGGGTGAAGAAGCAAGTGGCGCAAGAGGTGCAACGCACCTCCATAGCAGGTCGACCAAGTTGGTGGGGCGCGGCCGCAACTCATTGTGCCTTCATCCGATAGGCGGAGAGGCTCATCCGCGAAATGGCCAAAAGCGGCTTTTCAATAAAACGGTAGCTGGCCAGGGAGACGGCGATGCAGGCGGTGACAATAACCATGCCTGCATCCATGGTGACACATTGGCGCTTGCAACGACAGGAGCGATCGCAAGCAGCACGATAGGATGATAGAGAGAGTAGGAAGCGTCGCCCAATTAGATTTTACTGACACTAGCTCGCGGCCATACTTTAGACCCGCCCGACTTTGGCCTGCCTCCCTGTCAAATCCTGGCATCTCCCCCGTAAAGAGGAGATCGGCGGACATCAACGCTTTCCCCGCGCTAACGACTGGCCTCGAAGATAGCGACGGCTGCCGCTGTCAGCGCAGCGCTACCGGGTGCTACTGTTCCATCAGGAAGCTCCTTGCCGTCTTCCAGTCCGACGCGCGTCGACCAACGGCGTTCCGCCGCCCGGTGCACGAAAGGCCAGACCGTGGCGTCGGCGCCGTGCAGCAGGATTGCCCGGTGCATACCGGCGCCGTCGAGCACGGCGGCGATATCGTCGCTGATCTCAAGCGCAGCGTCCCGCTCCTGCTCGGAGATTTCGATCAGGATGCGCAGCACGCGGTTGCCATGGTCGAGGCTCACCAGGCGTTCGGCGTCGGCAACGGAGGCGAGCCCGGCCTCGATGCCAATGCCGCGCTGGCGCAGACGGTCCATGACTGCGGGCGCGGCGTATTCGCTCAGATTGACCGAGGCATAGTCGGGCAGCTCGCTCCAGCCGGCGATCGCAACCAGCTTCCGCTGGTCGTCGTTCTCGATCCAGGCACCCGTCGACACGCCAATCAGCGTCCCCGGGCAGGCGCGGCGGAGCGCCAGCACCGTCCGATCCATCGCCGCCGGAGCCAGGCTTTCCCGACCGTCCAGCCCGCGGGCATGAACATGCAGTTCGGCGGCGCCGGCGGCGATGCAGGCCGCGCCGTCACGCGCCATGGCCTCCGCCGTCAGCGGCAGTTGCGGGTGGAAATCGGCGCTGCGCGCGCCATTGATGCAGGTCTGGACGATCATGCCAGGGGCAGTCCGGTTGCGGTTGCTGCCAGTCTAGCGCGGGCCAGTGAAAACCGGAATCGCGCTGGCGAAGGCTCCTGACATATGGACGCGGCACAGCCTGAATCAGTCTGGCAGAATGCACCTGTATCGTGTTGTTCGGCATAGTCTTCTTAGCAAACGAACATCCGTCGGGCAGAGTTACGGCGAAACATCCAACTCGCGTAATGCAGCGTTGGCGGCACGGTATTCGATAAAACTCTTGGGACAATAGCTGACCGTATGCCTTGCTCTGTCGCATCCTCGATCATGCGCGTGCAGGCTGCGATCCGCGTGCTTGCCTCGACCTCGTCATCGCTGACGCAGTCGCTGCTGGCGGCAAGCGCCGGAAGCCCCGTGACAAGCAGGAGGATGAGACCAGCCAGCGTGCGCCAGAAAAACCTGTGCCGTTCTCGAACCGGTCCGGTCAATTCGCTCCTCGGGTCATCAAAAAGTCTTGGAAATTGTCTTACGGAACCGCGCCCAACTCGTGCAGAGCGGCCTTGGCCGCAACGTATTCGTAATATTCCGCGGGGCAATCGCTGGCAGCGACCCGGTAGAGCCGCAAGGCTTCGTCGTCATGTCGTTGCAGCCGATCGAACTCGGCTATGAACAGGTTCGCCTCGCACAGATTGCCGCGTTTCTTGGCCGGGTCCGGGTCGTCGGCTGCCGCCGATACCTCGGCCGGCGTCAGTTCTCCAAGCAGCATGCGAACCGCTGGCGCCGGCCATTTGGTCATATCGAGCTTTTCAGTCGCTTCCTGCAAGTGGCCCACCGCACCGCTGCGCCGCTCGGTCATCTCCAGCCAGATCGCAAAATAGGCATTGTCGGGCTTGAGCGTGGCCGCCTGTCCGAAATCGGCTTGCGCCTTGGCCAGCGCGCTCGAATAGAAGGAGAGAATGCCGCGGCCAAGATAGGCATAGGCATATTTCGGATCGAGGCTGATTGCCTGATCGTAGTCGGCGGTCGCGCGGGCGTAGTCGCCCTTTGCCGACCAGACGAAGCCGCGGCCGTCGTAACCAGGGGCACCTTTCGGATCGAGGCTGATCGCCTTGTCGTAGTCGGCGATGGCGCGGTCGTCCTCGCCCTTCTTTTGCCAGATCCGGCCTCGGTACCTGAAGGCTTTGGCATGTACTGGATCGAGCATGATCGCCTGGCCGTAGTCGGCGATGGCACGGTCATTGTCGCCCTTGCGTGCCCAGGCATTGCCTCTGTTGTCGTAGGCAGTTGGGTCTTTAGGATCGAGCGTGATTGCCTGGCTGAAGTCGGCGATGGCGCCATCATAGTCGCCCTTGTCAGACCAGACGAGGCCCCGGTTGTACCAGGCATTAACGTTTTTTGGGTCGAGGCTGATTGCCTGCGTGTAGTCGGCGATAGCGTGGTCGTCGTCACCCTTCTTCTTCCAGGCAATGCCACGGTTGTTGTAAGCGGTGGCGTCCCGGGAATCGAGGCCGATCGCTTGGTCATAATCCGCGATAGCGCGGTCGTAATCGCCCTTGTGTTTCCAGGCAACGCCTCGATTGTTGTAAGCACTAGCGTCCTGAGGATTGAGGCCGATTGCTTGGTCATAATCCGCGATGGCGCGGTCGTAGTCGCCCTTGTGCGACCAAGCCACGCCTCTGTTGTAGTAGGTGCTGGCGTCTTTCGAGTCGAGGCTGATCGCTTGGTCGTAATCGGCGATGGCGCGGTCGTAGTCGCCCTTGCGTGCCCAGGCGATGCCTCGACTTTGATAGGCATCGACATCGCGAGGATCGAGGCCGATCGCCTTAGCGTAGTCGGCAATGGCTCGGTCATAGTCGCCTTTTAGTACCCAGACAGCACCACGATTGCTGTAGGCTTTGGCGTCTTTCGCATCCAGACTGATCGCCTGTTCGTAGTCGGCGATGGCTCGGTCGTATTCGCCCTTCTGTTTCCAGGCAACGCCACGGTTGTTGTAGGCTCCCGCATTTTTAGGATCGAGGCTGATTGCCTGGTCGTAGTCGGCGATGGCACGATCGTAGTCGCCCTTGTCTGCCCAGGCGTTGCCCCGGTTGCTGTGGGCATCGGAATGCTTCGGGTCGAGGCTGATGGCCTGACCATAGTCTGTAATGGCGCGGTCGTAGTCGCCCTTGTGCTCCCAGGCGACACCTCGGCTGTTGTACGCCTCGGGGTTTGTCGGGTCGAGGCTGATCACCTGGCCAAAATCGGCGATGGCGCGATCATTTTCGCCCTCCTCGACCATTGTGGCGCCTCTGGCATATTAAGCACCGGCGAATTTCGAATCGAGGTCGATCGCCTGGCCCAAATCGGCAATCGCACGGTCGTAGTCGCCTTGTGATGCCCGTGCCTCGCCGCGCTTGTAGTAGGCAGTCGCGCGGTTGGCCACAGGCTCCGTGGGATCCTCGATCATGCGCGTGCAGGCGGCGATCCGCGTGCTGGCCTCGACCTCGTCGTCGCTGACGCAGTCGCTGCTGGCGGACAAGGCCGGGAGCGCCGAGACCAGCATCGCGACGAGGCAAACGAGGAATTGCCGGACTGCCCCGTCCCTTTGTCGAACCCGTCGGATCAATTCGCCCCCCATCGCGGCAAGCCCAGCTGCATTGTATTCAACGAAATCCCCGAGACAATCGCTAACGAGCTCACCCGGCAAGAAACGGGTGGTCCGCGCGCGCCGTTTCACCCATCTCAATGACAGAGAAGCCACAGGAGGCGAAGCCATGACCATCGATTCGATAGGCGCGAAAGCGGCGGTGAAATCGGCGGAGGTGCGCGTTGCCGGATATGATTGGCGGACGCTGGCCGATGAGCTGAGCGGCTATGGCTGCGCGGTGATGGAAAAGCTGCTGACGCCGCAGGAGTGCCGGCAGATTGCCGGACTTTATTCGGACGAGAGCCATTTCCGCAGCCATGTCCATATGGCGCGGCATGGCTTCGGCAAGGGCGAGTACCGCTATTTCCGCTATCCCTTGCCCGACTTGATCGGCGGCTTGCGCACCGCGCTCTATCCGCGCCTGGCCGCGGTCGCCAACGACTGGAACCAGCGCATGGGTATCGCGCAGCGCTATCCCGACGAACACGCCGCGTTCCTCAGGCAATGCCACGAGCAGGGCCAGACGCGGCCGACGCCGCTCCTGCTGCAATATGTTAACGGCGACTTCAACTGCCTGCACCAGGATCTCTACGGCGATCTGGCGTTCCCGTTGCAGGTCGCGATCCTGTTGTCCGAACCAGGCAAGGATTTCACCGGCGGCGAGTTCGTGCTGACCGAGCAGCGTCCGCGCATGCAAAGCCGCGCCGAGGTGGTGCCGCTGCGCCAGGGCGATGCAGTCGCCTTCGCGGTCCACAATCGTCCGGTCCAGGGCAGCAAGGGCAATTACCGCGTCAATCTCAGGCACGGCGTCAGCCGGCTTCGCTCCGGCATGCGCCACACTGTCGGTATCATCTTCCACGACGCCAAGTAACCGAGCCGCCCGGTCGAGGCCCGGCGGCGGTTACCTGGAAAAATCGCTGCGCACGATGCCGTGGCGCTGGAGCTTGTCGTAGAAGGTCTTGCGCGGAATCCCCAGCGCTTCGATCGTGCGCCTGACGTCTCCGTCGTTGCGGCCAAGCGTCTCGCGGATGATGTCGGCCTCGTAGCGCTCCAGCCGCTCCGGCAGCTTCATGGCGGTGTTCGATTGGGTCGGGGCAGGGGGTTGTGCTTCGGCGCCTTCCTCCAACCCAAGCACGAACCGCTCGGCGAAATGCGCCAGTTCGCGCACATTGCCCGGCCAGTCATGGTCGCTCAGATGGCGATGCACCGAAGCCGGCACTGCCGGCACCTGGCGGTGGAAACGGGCGGCGGCGCGCTCGGCGAAATAGAAGAACAGCAGGGCGACATCGTCGCGGCGCTCGCGCAGCGGCGGGATCGAGATCGTCACCACGTTGAGCCGGTAATAGAGATCCTCGCGAAACGTGCCGCGCTGGCGCGGATCGCCGAGGTCGACCTTGGCGGCGGCGACGACGCGCAGGTCGACCGGCCGCACCTCGTTGGTGCCGAGCGGGGTGACCTCGCGCATCTCCAGCACGCGCAGCATCTGCACCTGTGTCGAGACCGGCATGCTTTCGATCTCGTCGAGGAACAGCGTGCCGCCGCTGGCGTGCTCGATGCGGCCGATCCGTTTCTTCTGCGCGCCGGTGAAGGCGCCGGCCTCATGGCCGAACAATTCGCTTTCGATGACGGTCTCCGGCAGCGTGCCGCAATTCAGCGCGACGAAATTGCCCTTGGCGCGGCGGCCCCAGCGATGCAGAAGGCTTGCCACCACCTCCTTGCCGGAGCCGGTCTCGCCGGTCACCAGCACATCGACGTCGGTGTCGGCGATCTGGCGTAGTGTGCGGCGCAGCCTGTCCATCGCCGGCGTCTGGCCGATCAGCGGCAGGCCGTCCTGCGCCTCTCCGGCCGCCTCGCGCAAGGCCCGGTTCTCCATCACCAGGCGGCGCTTTTCCGCTGCGCGGCGCACGCTCTGTACCAACCGGTCGGCGGCGAAGGGCTTGGTGATGAAGTCGTAGGCGCCGTCCTTGATCGCCTTGACGGCCATGGCGATGTCGCCATGTCCGGTGACGAGGATGACGGGAATGTCGGTATCCAGCCGCAGGATGCGGTTGAAAAGCTGCAAGCCGTCGATCTGAGGCATGCGGATATCCGACACCACGACGCCGGCAAAACCGGCGTCGAGCCCGGCCAGCGCCTCGGCCGCCGCCGCAAAGGCCGAGACCGAGAAGCCGGCAAGCTCCAGCGTCTGCACGGTGGCCTTGAGGAGATCGCGGTCGTCGTCGATCAGGATCACCGGCGCGGCATTGTCGTTCGTCATGATGGCTTACGCTGCTGTCTGGAGATGAATGGTGAAGCGGGTGCCGCTGTCGTCGCTCGAAACCTCGATGCGGCCGCCATAATCGGCGACGATGTCCTTCGAGATGACGAGGCCAAGGCCAAGGCCTTTTTCCTTGGAGGTGTTGAACGGCGTGAACAGCGATTTGAGGATCGCGGGTGGAATGCCCGGTCCGTTATCGGACACGCCGACCGTCACGCCGTCCGCGGTCTCCTCGACCGACACCTGCACATGAGCGTCGTCGCGGCCGTCGAGTGCTTCGAGCGCGTTCTGGAAGAGGTTGATCAGCACCTGTTCGAGCCGCACCCGATTGCCCATGACCTTGAGGCTCGGCGGCGGCAGGTCGATGACCAACGCGTCGAGCCGGCCGGCAAAGCGGCTTCTCAAGAGCATGACGGCGCCTTCGATAACACCACGTAATTCGACAGGCTCGGCGGCGGTGCGGCCCTTGCGGGCAAATGCCTTCAACTCCTCGGTGATTGAGCCGATGCGTTCGGTAAGGGCTGCGATAGCGCCGAGGTTTTCCTCGGCCGGCCCGGTCTGCTTGCGGTCGAGGAAGGTGCGGGCATTGTCGGCATAGGCGCGGATGGTGGCGACCGGCTGGTTGATCTCATGGGCGACGCCGGCAGCGACCTGGCCGAGGATGGCGAGGCGGTTGGCCTGGACCAGATCCTGCTGCACGATTTGGAGCTTGGCTTCCGTGCTGCGGTGGCCTGTTATCTCGGCCTGCAGCCGGTCGCGGGCGCGGCTCAAATCCTCGGTCCGTTCGACGACGCGGCGTTCGAGTTCGGTGCGGGCTGCCTGTTCGGCAGCAATCCGCATCTGCGCCGACTGCCGGCGCCACAACAGATACGCGGCAAGGCCGAGCAGCGGGACGACGACGCCGAGCGCAAGAAGCCGCATTTCGCGGACGGCGGCGGCGATCGGCGCTTCAGCCGGGATCAGATAGTCGAGCCGCCAGGGGGTCGAAGGGATCGGTGTTGAAAGGCTGAGATACTCCGCGTCGCTGCCGCCGGGCGTTACTGCGTGGACGATCGACACATCCGGGCTGAGCGCCTGCGCGTGCATGATCGGCAACGGCACAAGCGGCGCGTCGCCGAACTGTTGGCTGTCGCGGATCGCGGCTTGCTTGGGTGCGGCCAGCGGTGCGGTTGTCATGAAACGCCAGGACGGCACGCTGGTGATCAGCACGACGCCATTCTCGTCGCTGACATAAGCCGGGCGATTCGCCTCGCGCCAGTCGGCTTCGAGCTGGTCGAACTCCATCTTGACGACGACGACGCCGAGCGGTGCGTCTGTGTCGCCGACGCGGCGCGAAATGTAGAGGCCGGGACGCTTGCTGACATTGCCGAGCGCAAAATACTCGGCGGTTCCGGCCTGCATCGCGCCGGAGAAATAATCGCGGAAACGGTAGTCGTTGCCGACGAAGCTGATCGGCTCGCGCCAGTTGCTGGAGGCGATCGCCAGTCCATCGGTGCCGATGACATAGAGCACCGACGCCTTGGTGCCGGAGACCAGCCCCTCGAGCTTGCGGTTCAGCACATCGATTGCCGCGGCATTTTTCTGCGTCAGCGCGTCACGCACTTGCTGGTCTGCGGATAAAAGCAGGGGCAGGGCACGCGGGCTTTCGAGCACGGCGCGCAGCAGCGCGACCTTCAGGTTGGCGTCGGTACGCCCCTGCGCCGCCAGGGTCTCGACCTCGGCGGTGCGGCCGTAGAGGCCGGCGCCGTAGAGCGCTGCGGTGACGATCAGCAGGGCGACGGCCGCAAACAGCAGCCAGGCTCGGCGCGCCCGCCTGGCGAGTTGCTCGGGCGTCGAAGACAAGGCACCGGCGGGGCGTTGCAGCATCGCCCATTTGTGCATGAACTCGCACAAAACGCAATTCGACCTATGCGGAGAGTCGCACTTGGCCATGCGTCCGGCAGTGCGGACGTTTGCGAATGCTCAATAAAATCAATGCTGAAGCACTCTTCTGCGTATCTGGCACGGCTGTTGCAAACACGAATTCAGCAGTCGCGAGGCTGCTGGTCTCAAAACAACTGCCCCGGGGAGTCGAGCTTTCGATCGGGGCGCCATGGAGGACGTCATGCAGACAGCAATCGCTGCCGCCGAGCCGCGCGGCAAACTTCCCTTATACCGGCATCTTTATGTGCAGGTGCTGGCGGCGATCGCCGCCGGCGTGCTGCTCGGCCATTTCTATCCCGAAACCGGCGAGGCGATGAAGCCGTTCGGCGATGCTTTCATCAAGCTGGTGAAGATGGTGATCGCGCCGGTGATCTTCCTGACGGTGGCGACCGGCATCGCCGGTGTTTCCGACCTGCAGAAGGTCGGCCGCGTCGCCGGCAAGGCGATGATCTATTTCCTGGTGTTCTCGACGCTGGCGCTGGTCGTCGGCCTGGTCGTCTCCAATGTCGTCCAGCCCGGCGCCGGCATGCACATCAATCCAGCGACGCTCGATACCGCCAAGGTGGCGGCGTATGCCGAGAAGGCGCACGACACAACCATCGTCGGGTTCCTGATGAACATCATCCCTGACACCATCACCGGCGCCTTCGCGCAGGGCGACATCCTGCAGGTGCTGTTCTTCTCGGTGCTGTTCGGCGTCGCCCTGGCGTTGGTCGGCGATCGCGGCCGTCCGGTTGTCGATTTCCTGCAGGCGCTGACCACGCCGATCTTCCGCCTCGTCGCCATCCTGATGAAGGCCGCACCGATCGGCGCGTTTGGCGCCATGGCCTTCACGATCGGCAAATACGGCATCGGCTCGATCGCCAATCTCGCCATGCTGATCGGCACGTTCTACTTGACCGCGCTGCTGTTCGTGCTGGTGGTGCTCGGCGCGGTTGCCCGCTACAACGGCTTCTCGATCCTGGCGCTGATCCGCTACATCAAGGAAGAGCTGCTGCTGGTGCTCGGCACCTCGTCCTCGGAAGCGGCATTGCCAGGCCTCATGGCCAAGATGGAGCGCGCCGGCTGCAACCGCTCGGTGGTCGGTCTGGTTATCCCGACCGGCTATTCCTTCAACCTCGACGGCACCAACATCTACATGACGCTGGCGGCGCTGTTCATCGCGCAGGCGACCGACACGCCACTCACCTACGGCGACCAGATCCTGCTGCTCGCCGTCGCCATGCTGAGCTCCAAGGGTGCCGCCGGCATCACCGGCGCTGGCTTCATCACCCTGGCGGCGACGCTTTCGGTCGTCCCCACGGTGCCGGTCGCCGGCATGGCGCTGATCCTCGGCGTCGACCGCTTCATGTCGGAGTGCCGGGCGCTGACCAACTTCATCGGCAATGCGGTAGCGACGGTCGTGGTGGCACGCTGGGAGGGAGAACTCGACCAGACGAAGTTTGCCGCCGCCATGGCCGGCGACTTGCCGGAGGAAGTCGACCTGTCGCTGCCGGGTTTGCAGGCCGCCTGACTGTTTAGGCTGCATGGTCATAAGCCCCGGAGGCGGTTCACCGGCTCCGGGGCAAAAGGGCCGGCGGTCGCGGCATGCCGCCTGAAACGCAACCTGAAGTGGCCCTATTTTTGACGCGGGGCTTGTTCCAGCCGCATTTGCAGGCCAGTATCCGCCATGCCTTCAGGGCACCCGTCCGCTTCGCTCCCGACCTGATTGCGAGGCGAGACATTTCCGTCGGGCTCGGTTGCGACATCACCTTGGCCGAACGTCGGAGCTTTTGCTGCCGACCGCGTTCTGACTATGGCGGCAGCCCTCGAAGGCAATGGCGGCCTCACTGCGAAGTCGCAAGCGAAACGTGACCCGTCTCCTGGTGGAAAGCGCAAGCTTTTCTGAGGGGAACTCGTCGCGCCTGAAGAGGGGCACTTGAAGAGGGGCAGGCCCATGAGGGCCTTTGCCGAACCAAAGCAAGATGCGAGGTCAAACGCGATGCAGCCTGTCATTCCGGTATCCATCATCATCCCGAACTACAACTATGCGCGGTTCCTCAAACGCAGCATCGACAGCGCCCTCGAGCAAGACTACGCCGATGTCGAAGTCATCGTCGTCGACGATGCATCGCAGGACAATTCCACGACAATCATGGAATCCTATCGCGATGAGATACTCGCATGCCCGCGAGCGCAAAATGGCGGACACGCGGCGGCATTCAACACCGGCTTCGCGGCGAGCTCGGGCAAGATCGTCCTGTTCCTCGACGCCGACGATTATCTTTATCCAACCGCCGTCTCTACCATTGTCGAAACCTGGGACGAGGCAACCGCCCAGGTCCAGTCCAGACTGCATATCGTCGACGAGGGGCAACGCATCAAGGATGTCTTTCCGCCGCCCGAACTGGCTTTCGACAGCGGCGACGTCATGCCGAAACTCCTGCACAAGGGCCGCTATCAGACGACCGTGACCAGCGGGCTCGCCTTTGACCGCGCAACGCTCGAATCGATCATGCCGATACCGGAGCCGGAGTTCCGCCAGGGCGCCGACGGCTATCTGGCAACGCTGGCGCCGATGTACGGGCATGTCCAATCGATCGACGAATGCCTCGGCGCCTACCGGATCCATGGCGCCAACCATTCAGTCTTCGGTGAAAAGCTCGCCGAGCGGGCACGCTGGCGGGTAACTCACGATTTCCGCCGCATGCAGGCGCTGTCGGACCAGGCTTCCGGGATCGGCCTGACCATCGTGCCGTCGAATGCCGTCCGCCACGATCCGGTCCACCTGGAAGAGCGGCTGGCATCGCTTTGCGCGGACAGAGACCGACATCCCGTGGCCGACGATTCCCGGCTGGCGCTCGGGGCGGCCGGCGCCGTCGCCAGCCTCGAAATGACCGCATCCCTGCGGCGGCGTGCAATCCTTGCCGCCTGGTTCCTGTCGGTCGGAGTGTTGCCGCGGAAAATGGCGACCGCGGTGCTGTCGTGGAAGCTTGATGCGTCGTCGAGGCCGGCATTTTTGAGCCGCCTGTCCAAGAGAATCCGCCATGCCATGGGTTAGTGGGTGGCGCTGTGCCACAACTCCGCCAGGTTTTTGGGAGGTCTGGCAACCCGGGTAGATTTCGAACAATATCATTATGGGTACGTGGCGCCCCAAGCGAAAGGACAACCAGCCCATGACCTCTTATGAGCCGATGCGTCCGATGGAGCGCTGCCCATCCCACCCTGGAGCGCTGCTTGACGACATTATCCCGGCAACCGGAAAGACCAAGGTGGAGATCGCCAATCTGCTCGGAATCTCGCGCCAGCAGCTTTATGACATCATCCGCGAAAAGAAGCCGGTGTCGCCGGCTGTCGCTGCCCGTCTTGGAAAGATGTTCGGCGACGGCGCCGCGATCTGGCTCAGGATGCAGGCCGCCTATGATGCGTGGCACGCGGAACGCGAGGTTGACGTCAGCGCCATTCCAAGGCTGCATGCTGCCTGAGATGCAATAGATCGCCCGAACCACCGAGGCTCTCACAAATCGATCACGGTCCCGCCTGCCTGGACCGGTCCTGCGGTTCGACGGCTCGCTCGACCAGGACATGCGCTTCCCGCGCGGCCTCGATGAACGCGTTCCTGGCGGCTTCGGTCCAGCGATCGTCGCTCATGGCGCGGCGGCATGTGCGCAGTGCCACCCCGTGTTTGGCGCTGCCGGTGTCACGCCAGTGGGCTTCCAGCAATGCGACAGCCTGCCGTGCGTTGGAAATGTTGCGGATATCTCCCACGATGCCGACCGCAACCGCAACCGGCTTGGCAAACCATCCCTGGTTCATGGCGGGGCCTTCGACCTGTTGAACCATCTATAACGAAAATCGTAGCCCAAGGTTTCATTCGCGCCAGTCACCTCGGCGTGAGGCGGCGTCTACAGCGCTGCGCGCAGCCTGACCACGACGCTTCGCGCCACAAGCACCAGCACGGTGATGACGATCAGGATCACCGAGAGCGCTGCGATCGCCGGGTCGATGTTGTCGCGCAGGCCCATCCACATTAGCCGCGGCAGCGTGATGGCGTTGACCGAGGTGATAAACAGGGTGACGCCGATCTCTTCCCAGGACAGCACGAAGGACAACAACGCCGCGGTGACGATGCCGAACTTGATATTGGGCATGATGATGCGGGTGGCGCGCTCCCACACGGTGGCGCCGAGGCCGCGGGCGGCGAGGTCGATGCGGCGGTCGAGCTGGCTGAGCGACACCAGGATCAGCACCGTGGCGAAGGGCACCGTCATCACCGCATGCGCCATGGCGACACCCAGCCAGGTGTCATAGCCGAAGAATGAGCTGACGCCAGAGATCGAGGTCAGCAGGAAGTAGAGCGTGATTGCCGAGACCACCGGCGGCACCACCATCGGCAGCAGCACGAAACCGACCAATGCTGCCGTGAAGCGCGGCTGGAACATCCAGATGCCGAGGCTGAAGCAGAGCGCCAGCACGGTGGAAAAGGCGCTGCTGACGATGCCGATCCTGATCGAGAGCAGGATCGAACTGATCCAGCGCGGATCCTCGATCAGCGCCCGGTAATGGCGCAGCGACAATTCGCCCGACGGCATCGCCAGCATGCGGCTCGGCGTCAGCGACACCGGGATGACGGCGAGCAGCGGCAGCAGCAGGAACAGCGCGACGAGGGCGGCGAGGACCAGCGAGACGGGACCGGGGCGGTAGGTCGGCATCGCGCTACACCAATTGCTTGGGTCTGATATAGCGGAAAAGCAGCGCCATCAGCGCGCCGACGAACAGCACCAGCACCACGCTGATCGCCGCACCCAGGCCCCAGTCCGGGCTCTGGAAGATGCGAAGGTAGATCAGCTCGGCGATCATCACGCTGCGACCGCCGCCGAGGATCGCCGGCGTGACGAAGAAGCCGAGCGAAAAGACGAAGACGATCAGCGCCGAGCCGATGATGCCGGAGCGGGTCATCGGCACGAATACCGACCAAAAGGTGCGCATACGGCTGGAGCCGAGGCCACGCGCCGCCAGCAGCACGCGATCGTCGAGGCTGCGCATCGATGAGGCCAACGGAAACACGGCGAAGGGAATGAGGAAATGCGTCATCCCGACGATAACGCCGAACTCGTTGCGCACCAGCGCCAGCGGCTCTGAGATGAAGCCGACCGCCTGCAGCCAGGTGTTGATCAGGCCGCGATTGGACAAAAGCGCCACCCAGCCGAAGGCGCGCGTCAGCACCGAGATCCAGAACGGCACCAGGATGCAGAACTCGGCCACCACGCGCTGCACCGGCGTGCCGCGTACCCAGACAACGGTGATGACGTAGGCGGCGACAACCGAAACGATCGTCACGATCGCGGCGATGCGCAGCGTGCGGATGAAGACCGACTGCACCAACTGATCCGTGAGCAGCGCATTGTACTGCCCCAGCCCCGGCGTGGGCAGCGTAAAACTCCATTTGACCACGCCAAGGAATGGCCAGGCGTAGGCCAGCACAAGAAAGAGGAGCAGCGGCGCCATCAACAGCGCCGCGCCCATCCTGTCGGAGAGGTATGCTCTCATCCGGTTATCCCGGCTTGTCAGGCGGAGATGATCTTCGTGTATTCGTCGAGTGCTGCCCCGTAGTTCTTGGCGTACCAATCCATGTCGAGCGGAATCTGCTTTTTCATGTTCTCGGGATCGACCGGGTTGATGCGCTTCTTGTCGGCGGGGATCAGCGCATCGGTGGCCGGGTTGGCCGGACCCTGGCCGAGCTTGTCGAACATGATGAGTTCCTTCTCCGGGTCCTGGGTGCTGGCGATGAACTTCATCGCCGCGTCCTTGCCGCCGGGATTGCCCTTGAGCACGGCGAGCGCGCCGGGCGAGATCAGGCCCTGGTCCCAGATGAACTTGATCTTGCCGCCGCTGTCCTGCTCGATGAGCGAAGCCCGGGTCGACCAGACGATCGCCATCGAGGCCTCGCCATTGAGCAGCACGCTCTGGCTTTCGGCGCCGCCACCCCAATAGGCGACGACGTTTTCCTTGAAGGCTGCGATCTTGTCATGCGCGCGCTTGAGGTCGAGCGGGTAGAGCGAGGCCGGCGCGACGCCGTCGGCGAGCAGTGCCGCTTCCCAGCTCGACACGCCCCATTTGTAGAGCGAACGCTTGCCGGGGAATTTTGCCACGTCGAAGAAGTCGGCCATGCCGGTCGGTGCCTGGCTGCCGTATTTCTCGGCATCGTAGGCGATGACGTAGGAGAAGAAATAGGTCGAGGCAGCGTACTCCCAGCCGAATCCCGGCCGCATCTTCTTCTTGTCGACGACCGCATAGTCGATCGGCTCGAGCATGCCTTGGGCGCCGAGAGTGATGGCCGAGAACGGATCGACGTCGACCAGATCCCAGGTCGGCGCGCCGCTCTTGAACTGCGCCGCGATCGCGCCTTCGGTCGGGCCGGAGCCGTCCATCTTGACGGTGATGCCGGTCTCCTTGGTGAAGGCCTGGCCGTAAGCCGCATCGTAGGCGGTGATGGCGTCGCCGCCCCAGTTGACCAGCACCAGTTCCTTCGCCGCGGCAAAGGCGCCGGTCGAGCGCAGTAGCATCGGCGTGCCGGCCAGCACCACTGCGGCCAGCTGCGTGAACTGCCGGCGCGAGATCTCGCCGCGCACTGCCCTGGCGGATAGCGCCTCGATGGAATTTTTCTTGGTTTGGTTTGTCATGTCAGTTCCCCTTTTTGTCGTTGGTATTTCCTGAATGTCAGCTTGGCGAATTCGCCACGCCGATCGTCATTGCTCTCCATCCGGAAGGAGGAAGCCTTTCTCCGCGGGCCAGGTCAGCCAGACGGAATTGCCCTTGCTGAGGGCAGAGGCGGCGACCTCGTTCGGCACCGAGACCGTCACCTTGGCGCCTTGGCGCGTCGTCAGATCGAGCCGCGTTGCAGCGCCGAGATAGGTCGAGGCGACGGCAGTCGCGGCAATGCCGTTCTCGCCTGCCGCGGCTTCGCGGGCGATCGACATGTATTCCGGCCGGATCGCCAGGATGGCATCGCCATGGACCTTCTCGGCCCTGCAGCGCATGCTGATCGCGCGGTCTTCGCAGAGGCCCGTCGAGCCATTGTCGGCCGGGCGCACGCCCTTCAGCGGCAGCATGTTGATCTCGCCCAGGAACTCGGCGACGAAGCGGTTGTCCGGCCGGTCGTAGACCTCGTCCGGCGCGCCGACCTGCAGCAATTTGCCATGGTTGAAGATGGCGACGCGAGATGACAACGCCAGCGCCTCGCTCTGGTCATGGGTGACGAAGACGAAGGTGGTGCCGGTCTCCTGGTGCAACCGCTTCATCTCGGCCTGCATCTGGCCGCGCAGGCCCTTGTCGAGTGCCGAAAACGGCTCATCGAGCAAAAGTACGCCCGGCTCGAACACCAGCGCCCGCGCCAGCGCCACGCGTTGCTGCTGGCCGCCGGACAATTGCGACGGCAGTTTCTTCTCGTGGCCCTTGAGCCCGACGCGCTCGATCATTTCGCCGACGCGGCGCTTGATCTCGGCCGCCGATTTCTTGCGCACCTTGAGCGGGAAGGCGATGTTGGCCTCGACGCTCATATGCGGGAACAGCGCATAGCCCTGGAAAACCATGCCGGCGGCGCGCTGCTCGGCCGGCCGCTCGGTGATGTCGACGCCGTCGCTGTAAAGGCGGCCGTCGGTCGGCTGAATGAAGCCGGCAAGGATCATCAGGAAGGTGGTCTTGCCGGAACCGGAAGGGCCGAGCAGGGTGAGGAACTCGCCACGGCCGATATCGAGCGTCAGATCGTCCAGCGCACGGAACGAGCCGAAGCTCTTGCCGATCCCGATTGCCTTGATCTCTGCGGCCCGGCCGGGGTGCTGCATCCTGCCCTTTCCTTAGCGTAGCCGAAATCGTAGGCAGGGCGGCGGCTCACCGCAACCGAATAGTTTTCGCCTGATCGGCAAATTTGATTCATCTATGCGCCAATCTCCCCCTCAAGGGGGAGATGTCGCCGAAGGCGACAGAGGGGGTCGCTTCGCTTGAAGTGCCAACCTCCTCTGCAGCAGCAGGCCGAGCCCAGTTGGACCGACCCCCTCTGGCCGCTTCGCGGCCATCTCCCCCTCGAGGGCAGGGCTATCGCATATGAGTGATGGCATTGATGAGATAGTCGTCGTTCCAGGCGCATTTCTTGATGCGATGGCTGATGGG
>NZ_JAMYLR010000047.1:0-43762 GCF_040318155.1 Mesorhizobium sp. M1307
TTCTTTTTTTAAAACCCCCCCGCCATTTGGGTTTGGCGGGGGGGCCAAAACGCGCCCCCCGGGCGGGGTTTGCATGGGGGGGGTCGGGCCCTACGCCGCCCCGCGCGAGGCGATCTATTCAGCGGCCATGTGCGGTTCGCTGTCTTCAATCTGCGCATCGTCGTCTGAGAGGAATTCGGGCAGCTCTTCCCCATAGCCGTCGGCGCCGGCGCCGCTATCAGCGCCAGCACTGCCGTCGAGGTCGACCAGGCGCAGCGGCTCGGGCAGCCAGCCACTATCGGTCAGCAAGCGCTCGGCTTCCTTCGCCATATCACCCTTCTTCAGATGGTCGATAAGCTGTACGGCCTGTTCCCCCTTCGCCTCTCGCACTGCCTCGAGAATGCGAGACTTGGTGATGCGGCCGAGATAGTTTTCGACTGTCGGTGTCCAGCCGGCGTCGACCATATCGAGACCGACCGCGCGTGCCAGTCGATCAGCTTGCGCGATCCGCTGCCGAACCCCGTGTGCCGAGATAGCGCCGCCATAGCGGTCGGCTTTCTCGTGGAGCGCGTTCACGCCGTAGCTGACGCAATGGGCGAGCAACGCCGCGCGGCTGGTCTCATCAAGTGAGGCGATCCAGTCCCAAAGTGCATCGTCCTCGGTCGGCAGGTCCGATTTCCAGGCCTCATGGCGTTCGGCCACCGATTTCGCCGAGGGGCTGTCCTTCAGGTCACCTGCCTGCAGAGGAAAGAAGACGTGACGGATCGAGGCCTCCAGGCACCCGTTCGTGGTGCGGTGCTGGAACGTGTCGGTGACCAGCTTGTGCAAGAGCGCTGTCATGGCGACGTGAGGGTTGCCGGCAACCGCATCGCGCAACGCCAGCGTCCGGCGTGCGGTCAACTCTGTCACCAGTCGGTCCGGCAGAGGCTTGACCGCATCGTCCTCGTCTTCCTCGCACTCGACTGCCTGGCCGCCAATGGTGACAACGGCACGGTGCACCGACGAACTGTCGGCAGCCCCGGACCCGCCGTCCCTGTTCGATTCATTCGCGCCGTCGAATGACATCGGCGGCACGTCCTCAGGCCGGAGAAAGCCGCGGTCGACCGAGAGCGAGCCGTCGGCGTCGATGCTGACGAACGCGCCGGCGATGGCGATGTCGGCCGGATCGAACTGCCTTGGGCGCTTGTCGAAATTGGCGAGCGCGGTCTCGATTTCACCGAGTCGCTGATCGACGTCTTCGGGCAGCTCGTCAGCACCCTCAGATTCGGTTTCAAGCTTGGCATGCTCGGCGTTGAGGGCATCGATGGTAGCCTGCTCCTCGGCAGAGAGATCGAGCGGATCACTCTGCAGCTGATACAGCCCACGCGTTGCGTCGTAGGGGAAGCTGACAGCGACCTCGACCCACTTCCAACCCTCGGCTGCAACTTCCTGGGCAACCGCCTTGAGCTTCTCGGTGACCAGGCGGTCCAACAGCGCTGCATCCTGCAGCCAGCCGCCGTCATCCGACTGGAACAGGTCGTGCATGACGATACCACCCGCGGCCTCATAGGCGTCGGTCCCCACGAAGACGGCGCGCTTGTCGGAGGCGCGCACCGTCGTTTCGGTCAGCATGCGCCGGATTTGATAGGGCTCTTTCGACCAGGCATCCCTGATTGCCTCCCAGATCTGCTCCTGGCGAGCGCGGTCTTCAGAGACCGTGAAGTCGGGTAGGAACAGCACATTGCTGGGCCATTCCCCCCTAAGAACCGTACGTGCGAGTTTCCCCGCATACGGCTCAAGCCTCTACAAAACTCCGTTTTACCGGAGCCGCCAGTTCACCGTTCCAAGTATAGCTGTGGGCCTGCCAGTGGCAGTTGGTGTGCAACAGCGTGAGGTTGGATCTTGCTTCCGATCCGCCGAGACCACGGGGAACGACGTGGTGGATTTCCCACCCGGTATTCACCGTAATGTATTCTCGACAGATAGGGCAGATACCACCCTGCGCCTTCCAGAGCTTGGGCGCCAAGTTCCGCCCTTGCCGATCCATGAGCTGACCATGCCTGTCGGCAAAGTAGCTATCCCATGACGGGTCGAACGGGTTGGCCTCGGCTCTGATCTTGCGATGACGCCGGATAGGAACGTCGGTGGCTTTTACGAGCCGCACGAACTTGCTGTTTCCCTCGTCGTCATTCACCTCTGCCCGGAACACCCAGTTTCGCGTGCCTTCCCGAGCGAAGTAACGATCCTTCACCCAAGTTAGCGGCTTATGTGGGTGCCTGCGGCAAGCCCATTGCCAGAGTTGCTTCCAGATGAGGTGATCGACCTTTCCGAAGGTCTCTGCCGCCACCTGATTGCGGTGATAGTTCGCCCATCCTCGGATAACCGGATTGAGGCGACCGATCACATATTCCTGCTTCGCGGTTCTGGCGTCCCTGATGATCGTCCGGACCTTGCGCAAGAACGCTTGCACATTCTTCTTGGCAGGCTTTATGAGGAGCTTCCCATCATATTTGCGCACGTTCCAGCCGAGGAAGTCGAAGCCTTCCTCGATATGCACGATTTTGGTCTTCTCCTCCGAGAGGGCGAGCCCCCTCTGTTGCAAGAAGTCCTCCATCAGCGACCTTGCCTCCTCCAGCAGCTCTTTCGAGGCACCGGTGATGACGAAGTCGTCCGCATAGCGGATCAGATTGACCTTGTTCTTTCGACATTGTGGGTGGCTGGGAGCGAAGCGCTTGCGCAACACCCTTTCCATCCCGTCCAAGGTCATGTTCGCGAGCGTCGGCGAGATAATGCCGCCTTGCGGCGTTCCCGCTTCCGTCGCGAACAGTTCGCCATTCTGCACGAACCCGGATTTCAGCCATTTCTGAAGCACCACCTTGTCCGTGGGGACGTTGGCGATGAGCCAGTCATGACCGATGTTGTCGAAGCAACCGGATATATCCGCGTCGAGAACCCACTGGGCCGATACACGTTGGCGCAGTGCCTGGAAGCACTGTTCCGCCGCGTCGCGGCTCGCTCGCTCCGGCCGGAAGCCGTAGGAGTTCGGGTCCGCCGTGGACTCCGAGATCGGTTCCAATGCGAGCAGGTGGAGTGCCTGCATCGCCCGGTCCCGCATCGTCGGGATGCCCAATGGACGCATCTTTCCGTTCGCTTTCGGGATGAACACCCGTCTCAACGGCTGTGGCTGATAGCCTCGCCGTGCGAGCGACAACATTCCTCTGGCACGTTTACCCGGTGTATCCCAGATTTCTCCGTCAACACCGGGTGTCTTCTTTCCTTGGTTTTCGGTGACACGCTTCACGGCAATGGCTTTGCCGCTACGCGAGTGGGTCAGCAGCCATTGCAAAGCTTTCACCTTGCCCCAGCGGCCTTCCCGAACTGCCTTCGCGATACGCATCTGCAGCCGCCGAGCGGTTCGGTGCGCGCTAGCCCAGTCGATCTGATGCCAGTCGACCTCACCGCCGGAGGCCGCACCAGTCAGGGTTCTACAAACTCTCTCGCGACGAGAGACCAGTCGGAAGTCTGCTCCCTTTCGGGCGGGGTGATGTTGGCGAACCGCAACCCCTATCCACGCCATTACAGCGCGGCATTCGCTTTCTCCGACCTCCCATACCCGCACCCCCAACAGCGTTCCTTGCGGTCGGCCTGCCCATTGCTAGGCAGAGATACGGGCTTATCGTGTTCCACGTAAGTGACGATGGAAGGTTAGGTGCCGGCTTTTCCCCGGTGGGTTCGAAGTCCTCGCTTCGGAAATGGCAAATCCGAAGTCCAACCCACTTACCATTTTGGTTCGTGCCTGACAGCATCTTTGGCACGTTACAACTAACGAGGTTTAACGCCGATTCACATATGTTAACCTTACTTCCAAGCCTAGCCTCCTGCCACATAATGCTTGCAGCTTCGCGTTCGCCCTCGCGGGTTCTGCTTCACCCTTTCGGGATCGGAGTACATTCTCAGGATGGCTTCAGACACAGCAGTCTCCCGTCATGCCTGCATCCCTAGGCTACTGCCGGAGGAACGGCAGGTTTTGTCGAGTCGCCGTTAGACGACAAGCAAAACAATCACTTACGCAGCTTCACGCCGCACAGCCATGAGTTGCTCCAGCGTCATCCCGTCATCGGCATACACATCGAGCAGCACTGGGGAGACAGAAGCCAGCCTAAGCCGTTGCTTAACGACGTTGACCGGCACGAAGAAGGCTGCGGCAATCTCCTCCTCGCTCATGCCTTTTTGGCGCATGTCCTGGAAGGCGCGAAACTGATCGAGCGGGTGCAGCGGCGCTCGCTCAATGTTCTCGGCGAGCGACACCTCCTCGGCAACGATCGCGCTGTGACGGGCGCGCACGACACAGGGCACGAGGGCGGTCTTGGCGAGGCGCTTTTGCTTCACCAGCAGCTCAAGCGCGCGGAAGCGCCGGCCTCCGGCAGGTACCTCAAACATGCCAGTCTCGTTGCCGTCGCTGTCGACGACGGACAAGACGCTGAGGCTCTGGATCAAGCCGCGGCGGGCGATCGAGGCCGCAAGATCCTCGATCGAGACGCCGACCTTGACGCGCCGGACATTGGACTGGGAGAGCACCAGCTTGTTGAAGGGAATGTCGCGCGAGGACGACAGGGTGATCTTCTGAACGGCAGTAGCCATCGGGATGTACTCCGCGACGGGCGGCCGAGAGCCTCTCTCTCGACCTCCAAACCCGTCATGAGAATTCCGTCACTCCCCGCCCTCTGATGTGCTCTGCAGCCAAGCGACACTTGTCGCGGAGCAGCCGGTCGGTCCTGGCGCTCTGCAACGACTTCGCCGCAGCGGGGTCCGGCATCGAGGCAGACTTCGGTCATGAACGCATCAGCAGGAAGACGCCCAACTGGAAGCGGGCGGCCATTACGCTGCCTCCCGCCGATCGTCGTCAGCGGCGACTTTGTCGGGCAAGAACCCCAAGAGATAATCCGCAGCCCTGCTTGCCAGAGAGGCGGCGCGAACGATCGCACGGTTATCCTCGCGCAGGACCTCCAGCCACGAGCCGATATAGTCGGCGTGACGCACGGTCGGAGTGATGCCCAGCGAGGCGCAGCAGAAAGCCGCACTTATCTCGGCAACCAGCTCTTCGAAGGCATACTTCTTGGTGCCGAAGGAACCAGACAAATCCCGGTTGAGGCGTGAGGCATGACCGGTGGCGTGCCCGAGTTCATGCAGGGCGGTCCGGTGCCAATTGATCGGCTCGAAGTAGGCTTGGGGTGGCGGGACCCGTACATAATCCTGGGCCGGAGCGTAGAAGGCGCGGCTGCCACCAACCCGGAAATCGATCCCCGTCTGCTTGATCAGCCTCTCGACCTTCGGCTCGATCAGGCCGGGTAGGGGCGGGTGCGTGGCCATCGCAACATCGTCGGGCAGCCCGTCGCACTGCGCGGCGTTGAACACCGTGAAGCGTTTGAGGAATGGGATCGATCGGGCTTGCTCGCCGGTTTCGCGGGTACGCTTTTTCTCGTCGTCGGGCACGAACCGATGGGCGTAGACGACTGTCGTTCCATGCTCACCCTTGCGGACGCTACCGCCAAGCGCGAGCGCCTGGCGGAAGGTCAGCCAGCTCTGTCCTGAAAAGCCCTGCTCGATCACCGAACCCCAGAGGATCAGGACATTGATTCCAGAGTATTGCCGGTCGGTGGCGGCGTTCTTCGGCATGGCGAGCGGCGCCTTCGCAGCTGCCATTCCCCATGGCTGAACCCAGGGCAGCCGACCGGCCTCCAGCTCGCCGATGATCTTGCTGGTGATGTCGTCATATACGCTGGCCCGGCTCGGGGCAGCTTGGTGCCGATGCTTGGTCATTGCGAGTCTCCGCGTCGGGCGCCGGGAGCCTCTCTCCCAGCCTTCAACCCGTCAGTGCGCCAAGCGCGGCGCTCTAACTCTATGGACTCGAACGAAGATTGCGGTTGCTGACCAACTCCGAGGTGAAAGACACCGTTCGAAACCGCAGCGTGAGGCGATCAGCAGAACCCACTAAAGCCGGGCGCGCGGGAGTAGGCCCAAGAGACCTGGCAGTGAGTCCATGGAAACGGAAGCCGCACAGATAGCCGAAGCCAGTCAGGAGTGGTTTCACCGGCCACGGAAGTGGGGAGCCAGCCGAAAGGCTCGTGGAGTGCGCGTCAGCGCAACCGTTCCGATTAGCAGGTCAAAGGAGCATCTTTGCCGCAGGCGCTCCAGTCGGCGCTTTTCGCAGCCGTATATTCAGAGAAAAGATCGTGCGGCAGGGCATCCGGAATGGCGAGACAGAAAAGTGTGCTCAATGCGACCCGCGATCCGTCTGTTTCCGAGCGAAACTATCGGACCATAGAGATTGGCTGAGGGCTCCGTTTTGAAAATCCCCGAACAATTCGACGAGACCACGCCCCTGCGCGTCGCGATTGCAGCACGAATTGCCTTTCCCGATGGCTCGATGTGCGCAGCAGGCCTACGCAAGGAACGTGACGCCGGCCGACTTGAAACCGAGCTAATCGCAGGAAAGGAGTACGTCACCTTGCTGGCGATCACCAGAATGAGGGAACTATGCCGCGGGCGTCGAAAGGGCCACGCCTCGTCTGGCGCGGCGAAAGCTGGAAAAAGGACGGAACACTCCGAAACAAAGCTGGATGGTTTATCCGCGATCGAACAACGTTCATCAGCGCTGGCAGCGGCGAAAAAGGCCATCCAGGACCTGAAGCTGAAAAGGCGCTCGCGGCCTACATCGCAAGCAAGTACCACCGAGCGCGCGGTGCCGAAGATGTCTTGATAGCCGATGTCGTCAGCGTCTACCTGAGAGAGGTTGCACCGAAGCATGCCGCGCCGGAAGAGACGGCGGCTCGGCTGGACAACGTCCTCGATTTCTTCGGTGAAAAGACCCTCGCCGCTATTAACGGCAAACTCTGCCGCGACTACGCCGCGTCCTGTCCCACAGAAGCCGTTGCGCGCCGCCAACTCGAGGATTTTCGTGCAGCCATCAACTACTATCGCAGGGAAGGTTACACGACTGCCGCACCGACGATTGTCCTGCCCGACAAGGCTGGTGCACGCGAGCGCTGGTTGACGCGCAGTGAAGCGGCCGCTCTCATCTGGGCAGCTTGGCGTATGAAGCAGAAATGGAAGGGCCAGGAGAGCGGCCGGCGTACCGGACGACACCTCGCCCGCTTCATGCTTGTCGCGCTTTATACAGGAACACGCTCTGCCGCAGTCTGCGGCGCCGCCGTCCGTCCAACCAAAGGGCGTGGTTATGTGGACCTTGACCGCGGCATCTTTTACCGCCGTGCCGATGGCGCAAAGAAGACCAAAAAACGCCAGCCGCCCGTGCGCCTGCCGGACCGGCTATTGGCTCACCTCCGCCGCTGGGCGTGCACGGATCTCGATATCAGAACCAAGGCGCGCGGCAAAAGCGCAAATATCGGCCGAAAAATATCGCAAGATTTTGTCGTGGAATGGAATGGAAAGCCGGTGGTGTCGGTAAAGAAGAGCTTCAGGAGAGCTCGCGAGGCAGCCGGCCTCGGTCCCGACGTCACTTCGCACACGCTTCGCCACACCGCTGCGACCTGGCTGATGCGGGCCGGCACCGACATGTGGCAGGCGGCGGGCTTTCTGGGCATCACCGTGGATGTCCTGATCGATACTTATGGCCACCATCATCCCGACTTCCAGGCAGACGCCGCCGAGAAGATCGCCAAGAAGCAGGTCGCCGCCGAGGCGACGAAATCGGTCTCAGGACAGATGACAATGAAACATGAACTCGGCAGGGGGGGCCCTATGTTTCCCACCCAAAGCTCGAAAGGAAACGCGATCATTGCGAAGCAAGCGTGACGATCGGGCCCAAAAAGCTGCGGCTTTGCTGGTAGCGCACATCGTTCGGGACGATGGGGTCGCAGGTTCACGCTGCCACCCGCACCACTTTCTCTAATTTGGGTTGGGCGGTCACGCCGTTCGAATCCACTCCGACTCCCCGGACTGAACGAAACTGCGAACTACGAGCTGCCGATCCCCTCGAAACAAGAGGACCAGCTCTCCTCCTTCATGAATGATCGCTGCGACCGCGGCCGAATTGCTTCCACGAGGTCCGGTTCGAACCGCCGTGTTGTTGCGATTTTCGTCTAAGAGTTTGCGCCAGCGAGCAAGACGCTCAGGATCCAGCATACTAGCGGCCAAAGCTGCTTGTACCGCATAGCCGGGTTCATTCTGCTCCATTCCTCTGAAACGTGGCGAAGACAAGCCGCTTGCTTTCGCGCACGCAGTCTTCAAGCGGCTTCGCCTTCGCCAGATGCGCCGCAATCGCGCTGGCCAGTATGCAACCTGTTCCGCGCATTGATGTGGCAAGGCGCGGTGTATCGACGTGGATGGGTTCATGATCGGAGCGTAATAAAATATCGGTCGATCGGAGTCCCGAGGCATGCCCACCCTTGATCAGCAGGGCCTGAGGGCCGGCGGCCAACAGTCTTTGTCCTTGTCGGAGCGCATCGTCCTCATCCACTGCCAGTTCGGAGCCAATAAGGTGCGCCAGTTCGGGAAGGTTGGGCGTGACAAGGCAGCAAAGCGGCATCAGATCGCGCTTCATGACAGCGATAGCGGCTGCCTCTAAGAGCGCCCGGCCTGAGGTGGAGGCCAGCACTGGATCGAGTACTGCCGGCACCTGTCGATTTTCGCGCAGTACGGCGGCAACCGCAACGACGATCTCGGCCGTTGCGAGCATGCCGATCTTGATTGCCGCCACCTTGTTGGCCTGCAGCGCGGCGCGCATCTGATCGGACACAAGATCGGGCTGCGAAGGATGGATTTTCATCACGGCTTCGTGCGTCTGCACCGTCAGCGCTGTGACAGCCAGGCAGGTGCGGACGCCAATGGAAGAGATCGTCTCGATATCGCGTGCAATTCCAGCCCCACCGCTGGAGTCAGATCCGCCGACCACGAGCACATGCGGTTCTCGCCTCAGCGCCATGGCTTTGTCTTTTCGATCCATTCTCGCGTGCGCGCTTCGGGATCGGCATTCAACGTGATGTCGGTGACCACCGCCGCGCTGTCCGCACCAGCCTTGAAGACACCGTCGAGCCGGTCAGGGGTGAGGCCGCCTATGGCGACTAGGGGAATGGGTACCACCCGATGCTTCCACTCGCTGATCCGCTTGAGCCCTTGCGGCGCCCATTTCATCTGCTTCAGGACGGTGGGATAGATGGGGCCGAGCGCGATATAGTCGGGCTCGGCAGCGATCGCCGTTTCCAGTTCGGGATGATCGTGCGTGCTGAGCCCGAGCTTCAATCCGGCGTATCTAATCGCCAGCAGGTCGGCCGCAGCCAAATCCTCTTGGCCGAGATGGACGAAGTCGCAGCCTTCCTCAATGGCGAGCCGCCAATAGTCGTTGACGATCAGTTGGCAGCAGTGCTGGGCGCATAAACCCTTCGCCTTGCGGATCTCCGCGCGCAACCCGGCCTCATCCAAGGTCTTGATGCGCAACTGAACCAGCTTGACGCCAAGTGGCACCAGCCGTTCGATCCAGGCGGCGCTGTCGACGATCAGGTAGAAGGGATCGAGCTTCATGAGAAAACCGCCCTGCCGATCGTCGGCGTCGAGGGCACGGCGACCTCGCGCGGTTCGAGCATTCCCGAGCTGAAAGCTTCACGACCGGCCTCGACCGCCTTGCCGAACGCACGCGCCATGCCGACCGGATCGGCCGCCTTGGCAACTGCGGTGTTCAGGAGTACGGCGTCAAAGCCGAGCTCCATGACGGTTGCCGCGTGCGATGGCCGTCCGAGACCAGCATCCACGATCAGCGGGACATCAGGGAAATGTCCGCGCATCGAGCGCAGCGCCATGATGTTGACCGGCCCGAGGGCGGAACCGATCGGTGCGCACCAGGGCATCAAGACCTTGCAGCCCGCCGCAAGCAGCCGCTCGGCGACGACAAGGTCGTCGGTTGTATACGGGAACACCGCAAAACCGTCCTCGCACAGGATGCGGGCGGCTTCGAGCAGACCGAACACGTCCGGCTGCAGCGTGTCGTGATTGCCGATCACTTCGAGCTTGATCCAGGGCGTGCCGAAGACTTCGCGCGCCATTTGTGCGGTCGTGACCGCTTCCTTGACGGAGTGGCAGCCAGCAGTGTTGGGCAGGATTCTGACACTAAGCGAGCGGATCAACGACCAGAATTTTTCGCCAGCCCTGCCGCCTGCCATTTCACGGCGCAACGAGACGGTCACCACCGCCGTGCCCGAAGCCCTGACTGCATAGGCAAGGATGGCCGGCGAAGGATATTGAGCCGTGCCAAGAAGCAGGCGCGACGGAAGCTCGGCTCCATAAAGCTCGATCATGGCCTAGCCGCCCTGCATGGGCGAGAGGATTTCAATCCGGTCGCCGTCGTTCAACTGGAATTCCGCCCGGTTGGCTTTGTGCACGAGGTCATTGTTGACGGCCGTCGCCAGCCAATCGCCCTCATAGTCAAGCGCGGCAAGCAGCGCCTCCAGCGTTGTGGCGGCAACCTCATGCGCTTCGCCGTTGACCATCAGTTTCATGAGCAAGCTCCTTGGTTCTGTCTTGAGTGAAAACCAGATCGGCAGCCTGGCGCGCCATGGCGGGAGCCAGGAGAAAACCGTGACGATAGAGCCCGTTGATCGCGATGATTTCACCCTTGATTTCGACGCGCGGCAAATTGTCGGGAAAGGCTGGGCGGACGCCGACACCGGTTTCAACGATCTCGGCCTCGCCAAAGGCCGGGTGGAGGGCATAGGCGGTACCCAGCAGTTCCATCATCGAACGCGCCGTAACCGGTCCGACGGACTGGCTTTCAATCATCGTCGCACCAATCATGAAACGGTGGTCGGTGCGCGGCACTGCATAGAGTGGAAAGCGCGGATGCAGCAGCCTGACGGGGCGCGACAGCGAGATATCAGGGATACGCAGGGTGAGCATTTCGCCGCGAACGCCGCGCAGCCAGTCATTTTGCGCCGCCATTCCTGTACAGTCGATCTGACGATCGAAACCAAAAACATGCTGGGCGTCGGCGCCGAAGCGGAACTCGACCCCCGTGGCCGCGAGCTTATCATGAAGTGCTGCCATCGCCTGGCGCGGATCAAGATGGCCCTCAGCGGGGAAGAGCAATCCGCGGCGGAAGCGGCCGGCTAAGTCGGGCTCCAGCAAGGCAATTTCATCTTCCTCGACGCGCCGATAGCCCGTCGTGCGGCTGGCGAACCGGTCGAGCTCGCCCGCATCGCGCGGCCCGGCCACGACCAGCGTTCCGGCCCGCGTCACCTGGCCGGGCGTTGCGGCATCCCACCAGTCGGCGGCACCGCGCCCGAGATCCAGCACCGGCTGCTCGGCGCTTTCACGCTCGCACCATGGCGCCAGCATGCCGCCGGCGAACCACGACGCATTGCCCCCAAGGGCAGGCCTTATCTCGGCAACGGTAACCGCCGCGCCGCGTGCGGCGAACTCGAAGGCGGCGGTGAGGCCGGCGACGCCGGCCCCTTTGACCAAGACCCTCATGATCGCTCACGTGGCTGAGGTATGAGCGGTGCGTCGGTCTCGTCCGCCGGCACGTAGAGATCGCCGCCCTCGCGGTATTTCGCCGCCATCGCCGCCATGCCCTCTTTCTGTGCCTCGGCGCGGATGTCGTGAGAGATACGCATCGAGCAGAATTTCGGTCCGCACATCGAGCAGAAATGCGCCACCTTGTGCGCCTCCTTGGGCAAGGTCTGGTCGTGGAAGGACCGCGCGGTTTCCGGGTCGAGCGACAGATTGAACTGGTCCTCCCAGCGGAACTCGAAGCGCGCGCGGGAAAGCGCATCATCCCTGACTTTCGCTGCCGGATGGCCCTTCGCCAGGTCGGCGGCGTGGGCGGCTATCTTGTAGGTGATCACGCCGATCTTGACGTCGCTGCGATCGGGAAGGCCGAGATGCTCCTTGGGCGTGACGTAGCAGAGCATGGCGGTGCCGAACCAGCCGATCATCGCGGCGCCGATGCCTGAGGTGATGTGGTCGTAGCCCGGCGCGATGTCGGTCGTCAGCGGTCCAAGCGTATAGAACGGCGCCTCGCCGCAGACGGCGAGTTGCTTGTCCATGTTCGCCTTGATTTTGTGCATCGGCACGTGGCCAGGCCCCTCGATCATCACCTGGCAATCCTTCGCCCAGGCGATCTGCGTCAGCTCGCCGAGCGTTTCCAGCTCGGCGAACTGCGCCGCGTCGTTGGCATCGGCGATCGAGCCTGGACGAAGGCCGTCGCCGAGCGAGAAGGAGACGTCGTAGGCTCTGGCGATGTCGCAGATCTCGGCGAAGTGCTCGTAGAGGAAGCTTTCCCGGTGATGGTGCAGGCACCATTTGGCCATGATTGAGCCGCCGCGCGAGACGATACCCGTCACCCGGTCGACGGTCAGCGGGATGTAATGCAGCCGCACGCCGGCGTGGATGGTGAAATAGTCGACGCCTTGCTCGGCCTGTTCGATCAGCGTGTCGCGGTAGACCTCCCAGGTCAGATCCTCGGCAATGCCGCCGACCTTTTCGAGCGCCTGGTACAGCGGCACCGTGCCGATCGGCACCGGCGCGTTGCGGACGATCCAGTCGCGGATGTTGTGGATGTTGCGGCCGGTCGACAGGTCCATCACCGTATCGGCGCCCCAGCGGATCGCCCACACCATCTTTTCGACCTCTTCCGCCATCGACGATGTGACGGCGGAGTTACCGATATTGGCGTTGATCTTGACCAGGAAATTGCGGCCGATGATCATTGGCTCGCTCTCGGGATGGTTGATGTTGGCGGGAATGATCGCCCGTCCGCGCGCCACCTCGTCACGCACGAATTCGGGCGTGACGAAATCGGGCAGTGTCGCGCCGAAAGCCTCGCCGTCGCGCTCAAGCTTGCCGTGCAGGATCTCGCGACCAAGGTTCTCGCGGATGGCGACGAACTCCATTTCGGGTGTGATGATGCCTGCGCGCGCGTAGGCAAGCTGCGTCACCGCCTTGCCTGCTTTGGCCCTGAGCGGTCGGTGGCGGATGGGAAATTCCGGCGTCAGGCGTTCGCCCGTCGCGAATCCGTTGTCCTCCGGCCGGACATGGCGACCGTCACCGGCCTCGACATCGCCACGCGCCAAGATCCATTCGTGGCGAAGCCGGGCCAGGCCCTTTTCAATGCTGGTTTCGACAGTCGGGTCGGTATAGGGGCCGGACGGATCGTAGACGGTGACGGGCGGCTCGCCGGCTGTCGGATGGACGGAGATTTCGCGCATCGGCACCCTGAGCTGCGGGTGGATGGTACCGGATTTGTGGATTTTGCGTGAGGCAGGCAGCGGTCCCGTCGAGACGGCGGGGGTGAGGGCATTCATCTTGAGGCTCCTTTGCTCGTTGCATTGGAGACCCAGTTCTGTGCCGGAAGGATGAAAAGACGCTTTGGTCGACCTGCTCGAAACAGGACCTCGGGCGTGAACTCCCGCAAAGCGCTTGCACCGTCCCTACGCCAGTATGAACTGGATCAGGTTCAACGGGTCACTGCGCCGCGAAAGCCAGCAGTATCTCAGCCCCTTGCCGGGACTCCCCTGGTGAATGCGTGAGGTTGGACGGGACGGCTCCGGTTTGTCAAGCGCGTTCTGGCCGCGGCTGATCGGCGGCCGGTCAGACCGTGCGGAAAAAATCGTGCATGTCTCGGCGACAAGTCAAGCGTCGGAGATGAAGGCAGGGACAAGGGAATCGCAAACCGTCGGACTAAAAATCGATCCTGATGATCACACCTTCAATGGGCACCAAAGGTTTGCGCGTAGATCGCCTCGATTCTTCCTGCCTCGTCACTGGTCAGCGCGGCGAATTCCTTTTCGCGCGCGCGATTCGATAGATGTCCATCATTCTGGTGAAGAAAACGGAAGAGCAGATCGGTCAACCGCTCGGGCATGTCGATAAAGGCGTCCACCTGCTGCCGGAACTGATCGTAGCGCTGCAGAAATGCGGTTTCCTCGGGAAGGTCCCGTTCGATCGTCCGCTGAACGCAGGCATAGAGGAATTCGGCGTGCGGAGTTGCATCGAAGAACCGGTAGAAATCACCGGTGTCATTCAGCACCCGGACGTTGAATTGCGGCGTCGGTTCCCATTCCACCAACGGCAGAAGGCGCTGCGAATAGCTCTCGAGCACGCCCCTGTACTCGTTGATCTGGTCCAGGATCGCGGCCGAGACGGGAAAGACCACTCCCGGCGGATTGAAGCCGCGCATGGCAAGGACGTGGTGGATTAGGTAGCGGTGAATGCGGCCGTTTCCGTCCTCGAATGGGTGAATGTAGACAAAGCCGAAGGCGAGGATTGCGGCGGCTACGACTGCATCAAGCTTTTGCGCGGGGCCCTGATCGAACGCTGCCATTCCATCGATTAGCCGCGGCAGGTCCCCGGGCCGAGCGCCGATGTGATCGGGCAAGGGCGTGCCGTTGTCTCGGTCATGCTCGCCGACGAAACCTCCTTCTTTTCGGAAGCCAAGTCTTACGAAACGGGCGTCGCCAAGTACAATTCTTTGCAGACGCAGCAGCTCATCGCGATCGATCGGCCAGCGGCCGGCTTCGCCGATGGCGCGGCCCCAGCGCTGGATGCGATCTTGCGGCGGGTGCTCGCCCTCAATCGCATAGCTTGATCGCGAGTCTTTGAGCAAAAGAAAGGCGGCGGTCCGAGCAAGGAGGTCGCGCGGCACGTCCGCTACGATTGCCTCCGCGCGCCGCGGTAGTTCAAGGCCGATGAATTTTTCCAGAATCTTGGTGCGGAACACCAGAGGGCAGAACTCACGCGTGCCGGGGAGATTGTCCCTTACGCGGTAGCGCGAAGCGGTCTTGTCGGGTCCGGGCCACTGCAGCTCGGGATCGACAACCGGAATGTATCGTCCGGCCGCGGCGTCCGGCAGATCGATACGCGCGCCCCTCAGCCATTCATATAAAAACCAGATGCGGCGGACATAACTGCCGGTCGGGCTTTCACGGACCAGCGCCTCGATCGGCGCGGGACCGGTCACTTGGAACAGCCGCTTGAGGACGGCAAGGTCCAGTCCCTCGTACTTGAGCGCAAAGGTCAGGTGGCCCTCGAGGGTAGGATTTGGGGCGTGGCGGGGGGTCATGATCCGCCAGCCATCCCGTTCGGTAATGCGATGATGCTCGCCAGTGGCGAACAACCTACGGGGCAAGGGCACGGCGAGCCTGTAGGCTCCGATCAGGGCGCTGTACCCGGCCGGGGTCGCCGTTTCAGGAAGGCGGAGTTCCTGAAAAACGGTAACAGGACCTGAAAATTGGTGCTGTTGCACCGCAGGCATGAAAAGCGAATCCTTCCATCGAATTTTGGTTTAGCCGGCCAAATCCTATGAAAAATGATCCTATTCCATGAAAATTGATGCTACAAGACAAATTTTCCGAAAACCGATTCTAAGACGGTGCTGAAGTCGATCAAGCAAGAACTCCGCCACCGGCTCAAGGAAGCGACTTCAGACAAAAAGGTGAGTCCAGGAACCGCCATTCGCCCGTCTCTTAGTCACGAGGCCGGCACGGATGGCCCGCCTTACGTCGAGCCGGATTGCTCGAGGAGCAGCGCGCCGTTCGGGGCTCACTCATAGAGCGCTCCGGCGCGCGATCCCGATTTGATAGCCGCGATCACGCTCGCGACTGATCTTGGTGACGTGGCGGCGTCGGAGTAGAAAAGTGATGCAGGATCTCGGTGGCGTCGTGTGTGTGTGTGTGACCTGAAGTGAGTTCTCTGCGGTATGGGGCGGCACGCAGCGCGCGCGTCTTCTCGGCAAACAGATCGACGAAGCGGCACCGAAGGGAAGTTCCTGGCATTCATTCTCGCCATCGCTGCCCCAATTTGCCGACCGGACTGCCGATCGATCTCGCCCAATACTTTGCGCGCGCAAGGGCCGAAGCTGAACTGGGCGGCACCTGCTCATTCGGGAGCTAACTCATGCTTGGCGCGCTAGCCCGAGAGAGCTGTGCCTGATCGAATGCGTGAAATCGTAGCTCGGGGTGGAGAGGCTGACGCGGTCATCTGTCACCCGCCTTCGGGCTGTAACGGAAAGCGCGACATCGTCTCCAATGCTCGTTCCCCACGTCGAGGGGCCCAGCGGCTTGGCTGCGGGGGGACTGTCAGCTAGTGGCCGCCGGGCCTTGACGACCAGCGAGCGTAAGAGGAGGCCCTGTACTGGCTGACGAAAACTTGCGAGCAAAGCCACGGAAAAGCATCATTCGAACGAACTCTTTCGTCGAGACGAGGAGGGCAGTGAGGCGGTAGCCGCCGCTTTGAAGCTCTCCGGCAGCTGCTACGCTGGTCGTTCAGAGGGTCGCAGCTGCGCTTGCGCCGTCATATCAGATAAGTCTAATATGATCCGCGCCTGGCCATCGAACGCCGCGGCGCCCTCGGGTCGGCGCTATTCATCGGGTGGGCATGTCGGGCACGCAAGGGAGGACGAAATGAGACTGGTTCAGTCATTTGCATTTGCTGCTGTGCTGCTTCTTTCGTCTGCATTGTCTGCGGCCGCCCACTCGGCTCGTGAGGACATCGAAGCGGCGTTGGTAAAATTCATGGACGCCTTCAACAGCGGAAACGCAGCAGCGGTAGGTCAAATGTATACCGACGATGCCGCCCTGCTGCCACCCGACGGCAAACGCGTCGATGACCGCAAGGGCGTGGAAGAATTCTGGCAGGGCGCAATCAAGGCCGGGATGAAGAATCTCACCCTGAAGGCGCTGGAAGTGGAAGGGAGCGGGAATCTCGCCTACGAAGTTGGCGCATTTACGCTCGGTGTGCCGAGCAAAGGCGGCGCCCTCTCCACCGTCGCGGGCAAGTATCTCGTCGTCTGGAAAAAGGGCGACGACGGGACATGGCGCCTACATCGGGACATCTGGAACTTAGGTGCGGCCGAATAGGGATAGATATCCAGGCCCTCATCGACTGTCTTGCGAAGGGTAGGGCGGCTGTATTGACCGGGATCTGGTGCTCTATTGCCAGCGCTGTCGAGTGGTGGCAGGACGATGGGACCGGCTAACCGCGCGGTATAGCTTCGGTCTGGCGCGCTTTCCAATGGATTTGCCGCCAATTTGGCGGATCGCTGATCAGTCGCGGTGATTGCGACCACGTCACCAATTCCAATTCCCCGCTTCATGAAACGAGTCTGGAGCGTGCTTAAGCAAGGGATTGCTAATGTGCGAGACAGCACGCTTCGCTCTAGCGGGTATGGCCCAGCGGCTTGGTTGAGGGGGGACTAGCAGCTAGAGGCCGCTGGGCCTTGACCAGCAGCATGCTTAAGAGGAGGCGCTGGCTGGCTGGCCAAAAACTTGCGCTCAAGGCAACGCAAAAGCATCATTCGAACGGACACTGCCCGCCAGAAGCTTATTCGAGCCAATACCACCATGGAATGCAAGCCCAGCAACCGGATTCAGCAAACATCGCATCAGGACCTGCGCTTGCCTGTCCATGGCCGCGCCAGTCCTTCGGCATTCAGCATTGCGACGCGGAGCAGCCAGCCGACCCATTATAGACCGCGACGGACGGTGATTAGGGCCAGCGCGGCGATAGGCAGCGAGCGTAACCATTGGCGTAAGTGGAGTGTTTCACGATCTCAATTGGTTGGCTCCGCCAGGTTTCCAGCTGGCTGCCACCGGGCACGTGGCAGCTGGAGTAAACAATGAAATATTCGAAACTGGCTTTTTTGGGCGGGAGCCGCGCTAGCTGCCTGCCTTTTGCCGAAACCGGCTTGGCCGAGCCAGTTCGGCTGCGCATATTGCAATGAGGGGTGAGAAACCTGGCATTCGACGGGAGCAGTGCAGTAACATCTGCGAAGCCTAGTCGAGTCTGCAAGCGGCAATCATTCGTCGTGAGTCGACGCTAGAGTGTGCGTTTCGCAGCACTCCGGCTGGCTATCTCGCGTAAGACGGCATGAAGAAGCGTTCCAATTTCCTGTTCGGCGCGCCCGGGTGCAATTCCTGATTCGGACAACTGAACGAGAATTGTCTTGGCGGTGCTGCGCCAGAACGCATTCGCCTCCTCGCCGTTCTTGGATTCCAGCACGCGGGCAACTCCCTCGACCAACTTCCGCCGCCGATACAGCGGAAACGCCCTTATGCTTGACACCGATCACCTCACCCATTCAGTCTCGCGATTAAGCATTGGCGGGTTAGAAAATCTGGTTAACGGCGTATTCTTTTTGGTAGTAGTAAGAGTTCTGTGCGGGCGCTGAACGGTGCCGCGATTAGCCAATGAGCGCGATGGCTTGGGCGCAAACTGTCGGGCAGGAATGGGTAAGAGCGGACATTGGCCGATCTCCGCTCTTCAGGGCCGGAAAAATCTCGACAATGCTCCCAATCGATTCCAGAGCCGGTGTCATTGGCTGGCGTTCCGGAATAGCCGATGTCGTCACGATAGGATTTGATCGTCGCTGCTGCGCGAACGGAGCAAGCCGGCACGCTCCGGCATCGTCAGCCGATCGACTTCATTGCCCCGCGCAGCAGTATAACCGCTGTTCCTGGGGCTCCCAAGCAGGATGTAGCTGCCCCTTTTGTTGACGCGATGTAGGTGGCCGATCATGATAACCAAGGGCGCAAAGAGCGACCCTCATGCTGGTGGGAGAATAAAAATGCAGCCACTTGTCATAGACGCGAAGCCTCAACCTATTTCAATTGATCCCGCTAACGCTGCAGTTCTCGTGGTGGACATGCAAAATGACTTCGGCTCCAAAGGTGGAATGTTCGACAGAGCCGGAATCGATATCTCCGGGATTCAACGGGCTGTCGACCCTACTGCCAGCGTAATAGCTGCCGCTCGCAATTTGAGAGTGCCCATCGTCTATCTGAAGATGGGGTATTATTCCGACCTCTCGGACCTTGGGACATCGGACGCCCCCAACCGTATCCGACATCTCCAGATCTTTGGGGTCGGTGAGAGCATGACAGCCCCGGACGGTAGCGAGGGCCGGATTCTGATCCGCGACACCTGGGGAACAGATATCGTTAACGACCTCAAGCCAGAGGCAGGGGATGTCGTCCTCTACAAAACGCGGTTCAGCGGTTTCTACGAGACCGAACTCGATTCTGTTCTGAAGACCGCAGGCATCAAACACCTCATCGTGACAGGATGCACGACCAGCGTGTGTGTGGAGTCGACAATTCGGGATGCCTTCTTCAGGGACTATCTCTGCATACTGCTAACGGATTGCACTAGCGAGCCCATCTCCTGGGATGCCTCAAGGAGCAATCATGACGCCTCGATCACGCTCGTGCAGATACTCTTTGGATGGACATCGACGTCCGACCATTTCCTGAAGGCGATCGAGGAGCGAGTTCAGGGGGGTCTTGAACTAGCCGAATGAACTGGCGAGGCCGCGTATCACCCGAATTCAGATCACGGCCTTGAGATTGGGTGCGGTGACGTAGGCCCATGGCAGGAGATCGTCGATTCGGCTGTTGGGATAGCCGTTGACGATCCTAGTGAGGACGTCGGCGAGATAGCCGAGCGGCTCGATGCCGTTAAGTTTGCATGTTTATGGCGACCGTCGAACTATGCCGAGTGCCTCTTTCACCATGGCGGTCAGAGCGTGCTTCTCCCGCCGTTTTGGCCGCAGGCCAGTCGTTGACACTCGGCATAATTCTCATGCTCAAAGGGCGTTCAGGAATTCCAGAAGCCGGTCGTTTGGTCGAAATCGCTCGGCTTTGGCGCGTTCGTACGGCTTCAGCTTGGCGAGTGCGGATTCCTTCAGCTCAAGATGTGCGTGAAGATAGATCAGCGTCGTTTCCATCGTCTCATGGCCCAGCCACAGGGCAATGACCGAGCAATCGACACCGGCCTGCAGCAATTCCACGGCGGCGGTGTGCCGCTTATGTCTTGGTCGACATAGACGGCACACCTGCGCCATGCACACGCTGCAGGCGACCCGGGATGTCCGCAAAGTCTCGCTCTGGCTCGGTCACGCCAGCCTCCAAAGCACTGAAATCTACCTGCGGGCCGAGCCGACTGCTTGCCGCGATGGCGCCCCCGTCGCTCAAGTCGGGTCGCTTCCGCACTCCCGCCAGGCTGCTGGCAGTGCTGAAGTCCGTCAGCCGATCGGCAGATTATGTCGAGTGATCGCTGCTCAAATACCGCAGGCGGCAAGCAATTGCCGCTGCGGACTCCGCATAATCAGACGCTCAGCGTAATTCCGGAAGTCGATTGGCCTCGTCGCCACGATGACCTTGACCGCACCAGTCGGCCCGATCACGACGTCACCGGGCGCGGCCTTGTCGCTGATCGTGGTTCTGAACGGCCTGCCGCGGATGGCGCCGTTCAGCCCGGTCTCCCGCATCAATCGTTCAATGGTGCAGCGGGCCACATCGAAGCCTTCGCGCTTCAATTGCCGCCACACCTTGCGCACGCCATAGACGGCGAAGTTCTCTGCAAACACTCTTGTGATCTCCGGCTTCAGAGCCAAATCCCGTTTCGCCCGCAATGACAGGCGGGAAGGATCGTGGTGCTGTGCCGCACGCGCGTGATAGGTGGACGTGGCAATCGGCAGAACCCTGCAGATTGGCTCGATCCCGTAGTCGCCACGATGATCATCAATGAAGGCGATCATTTTTTGAACGGGCGGTCGAGCTCCCCCTTGGCAAAATAAGCGGATGCTTTCCGCAGGATCTCATTGGCCTGCCGAAGCTCCCGGTTCTCCCGCTCCAGAGCCTTCATCCGCGCCGTCATTTCGGTGGGGAACCCCTGCACGTTGGCCGCTGTCCACCTCCATCCGCTTCAGCCAGCCAGTGCGGCTGGCGTGAGATAACGAGCCGCCACGTTTCACTCAGAACCCCGGCCCCGGCCGGGGTTTTCATTTGCCCGGGTGATGCTAGGCTTGATAGTCTCTCTTCCGCATTTGCTTCGGGGGATGCCATGCGCACGATCGTTTTGCTGTGCAGTGCCGTGCTTTTCTCGCTCGCCCACATCCCGGCCCGCGCCGAGGAACCTTCGGTCGAACGCGGCCTCTACGTCTCGATTACCGGCGGCTGCCACGACTGTCACACCATGGGTTATCGGGAAAGCGGCGGGAAGATCGACCCGGAGAAGGCGCTCAAGGGCAGCAACATCGGTTTCCAGGGTCCATGGGGGACGAGCTATCCGGCCAACCTGCGGCTCATGGTGGCAGACGACGGCGAAGATGAGTTCGTGCGCATTGCCCGCTTTTTCGACGCAGTGCCGCCAATGCCCTGGTACAATCTCCGCAAGATGGACGAAACCGACGTGCGCTCGCTCTACCGCTATATCCGGTCGCTTGGCCCCGCCGGAGCGGCAGCACCGCAGCTGGTTGCGCCCGGCGAAAAGGTGATGACGCCCTTCATCGTGCTGGAGCCGCCGCAGATGCCGCCGCCCTGCAGTCGCGATCTCGATTGCGGCATAGGTGAAATCTGCGGCACAGCGGAACCGCGGATGTGCGTTAAGCGGTAGGCCTCAGAACAGCCGTCTGGCTCCGGTCGAGTTTTTTATTTGTCGCCATGGTGATATGTTGCCCGCATGGCGAAGTTTCGCAGGTTCTGGAGGCCAGGGGAAGGGGGGAGAGGCAAAGATAGCCCCGGCCATAATTGCTCCCATCATGACCGAAATTGCTGCGGCAATGGACGTCCAATTTGCCCACACGGCGCCGGCTTTTTGTGTTTGACCGTGCCTTCAACTCTGCTGTCATACACGGATATCGCCACTCTCACGCTGCTGACGACGCCATGCTTGGACCAATGGGCACCTTCCGGTTGCGTTTCGAACGCTTCGGCGCCCCATGTTTTGACGCACAGCGCTGCCATGGAGCTGCTGCAGGCGGGCGTCGATTGTTCGGTCCCGCTCGACGGTGTTACTGTCAATCTCGATGCGACCGTCGTCGAGGAAGCGCGAGAGGCCTTCCCAGCGCGTGAGAGTGTAGCGGATCGTCAAGGCGAGCTTTGTCGTGTGGCTGATCAGGCCGAGCTTCTCGCGCAGCCAAGGTTCGAGATCGGCGACAATAGCGCGGCTCCTTTCCTGGCGACGCACGGCGTTCGTCTGCCGACCTCGTCACTCCAAACCTGGTCGAAAACGCGTTGGCGAAGCTCTGGATCGGACGGGTATAAACCGGCCTGTTGAAAGGGATTTTTGGAACCCATGCTTCAGAAAGGCCGTCACTGGTGATCAAAATTAGCGCCCGTCGGGATGAACGAGTGAACGGTATGTAAAAGGAGGACATTTGCAATGATTGTCCGCCCCAACCGGCTACGAAAATTGTCCCCAACTGGCGGTTGGTAGACGCCAAGCAGCCGGGCACGTATCGTTTGTTACGATCGGGCCGCACCGGGCACAGCCCACCCCAGCGCCCACGCCCGTGCTCGGCGCAACGCTCGATCGACCCGTCGTGCTGCAGAGTGCGGCGGGTTTTTCAATGCCGATCGCGCAGCTCTTCACTGCCTTGGTGAGGGTCAGACGGTCGTTGCCGTTCTTTTTGATCAGCTTGCTGACCTGGCTCGGCCACACGCCATTTTCCCGCGCGAAATGTTCCACCTCATAAAGCGCATCGACCGACAGGCGGCCTCGGTCGAACAAGTGAACAAGTCTCGATTGCTTTTGTTCTCGTCCATTTCCGTTCCTACTCACTCGACATCCGACGCAGCTGGGAAATGAGGATCCGTCCGCCAATCGAGGAATGGCGGGCGGATCCTATCAGCGCAGGAAGGGACTTTTCTGCGCAGATACAAATTCGGGGCTGTTGGAGCGTCATTTCTGGCTAGCGAGGATCAGCTAGCAACCATTCCTATCACCAAGAAGGTGATGGAGACGGCGAAAACCGGTGCAAGCAGCCAGCGAGCTTGGTGGACACTGTTCTCCATAGGCTCCTCCGTTGAGCGACGCCAACGAGTACGAACAGACACAGTTCCGGGTGGCTGCATGTGCGGGGCTATTGCGCGCTGCAGCGAAGACTTTGGTCCCACGCACGGCTAGACCGAAGGCTCAGTGAGGAACGTCTGCACAAGCTTCATGTTTGGGGGAGCTTTGGCGCAAAGTTTCGCGTCCAGTGCAAGAGAGCTCACAAGGAGATAGCTATGAGAATGCGTTTTTCCATCGCAGCCGCGGGATTTCTGCTGCTGGCTGGTGTCGGTGCTGCCGCCGCTCAGGACGTGGTGATCGACCCGGAACAGGAGACGGTGATTAAGGAATATGTGAAAAAGCAGCCACTCGCTTCGGTGAGAATTCCTGGAGTGGAGCTCAATATCGGCTCAACCCTGCCCGACACAGTCGAGCTTCATGAGGTCCCGAACGTCAAATACCGCTACGTCGTCGTCGACAACCGGACCGTTGTCGTTGATCCAGGCACACGCAAGATCGTCAAAGTCATCCAGTGACCTGAACGATTTGGGGAGGAGAAGCCCGCCGTTACCAAGTTAGGCGGCGCGGGGACGAAGCGTGTTTGATAGGCTGTCGGGCGGCAATCGATCTATAGATCTGCCAGCACCAGGCCTTGGGCAACGCTTGATCAACCCGCCGTGCTGATGGGCACGGCGGGTTTTTCCAGATGAAGGCGGGTTAGAACAGGTTGTTAATTTATGATAGCTTTGCCGCGGGAGGCGATCAAATCATGGACAAAAGGGTCGAGGGAGACTCGGAGGAACTGGCGCGGGGCGAATTCGAGCTCAGAGCCGAACGGTATGGCGTGAACGCCTTCATTCTCGTTGTCGAACTTTTAAACCTGCTGGAAAAGCGCGGAACCATCAGCAGCGACGACGTCGCGCAAATGGCCGATGCCGCAGCACTGGCTGTTGCCGCATCCAGTCAACCTGACATGAGCAGCATTAATCTCTTGCAGGCCATCGCTGCCGCGCGCCAGTCCAAATAACGGCTGTCGAGAGCGTTTTTCAGCTATTCCAAGTCCATGTCCAAACGGGGTTGCGAGGAGGTCCTATCGATTGCGCACTAAGCGTCCTTGCTGGCCGCGCCCCCGATGATCTCGTCGGCGCTGCGAGCATTGAGCACGGGCAGGGCGGCCCAGCGCCGGCGGCTGGCAGCTAGGTCTTCCAGCATTGCCGGCTTGCGAGCGTCGGATCCGAATCGACGTAGGCGCTCCTCCAGCGCGCGCTGCGAAGCGGAGCTAAACCCAACGCACGGATTCGTTCCCGATAACGTCGCGCTTTGGCGCGGTTGCGGCAGTCTCCATTGAGAACCAGCGACGGTCCTGCAGCCGGCTTTCGTCGACAAATAGCCACCGCAGCCGCGATCATCTTGCAATTTGCGGATCTTATGTGCGGCTGCACGTGATCAGGTCGTCGGCAGACAGTGCGATCGGGCACAAGAGATCGAGCGGCTCTGGGCCGGACGTTCCATGTGCCAGGTGTCGGACCCCTTTCCCATTCGAGGCGCAAGTGGGATAGTTGTGCAGATCTGCGATTTAGTTGATCTCCTTCACGACCACCAGAATGAGAACAGTCACGATTGTTCCATGGTGGCGCAATGGCAACGACCCGACTCTGATCTCTCTGCCCAAATGAAATACTTTCCAAAGAAGTCTCGGATCGAATTCTGCAAGTCTTTCTATCTCACAGTACGTCCTGCCGCTTTTGACAACTCCTTCCCCTTGCATATCTCGACACTCGGTCTTTCTTCGTTGTTCGGGTCATTCAGATCGGAGAAACGACAAGTGCCGGCAACCAAGATTTTGTGGGGACAGGTCCTCACCACCCTTGGGTTCGTCCTCGTGACAACATGGGCAGCGACACAATGGACGGCATGGCGGCTCGGCTTTCAGAGCCAACTCGGTCCGTCCTGGTTCGAACTGGCGGGACAGCCCATTTATCCCCCGCCGGCATTTTTCTGGTGGTGGTTTTTCTATGACGCCTACGCGCCGAAGGTCTTTGTTGAGGGCGCGGCGATTGCGGCAAGCGGCAGCCTGATGGCGATCGCCACCGCGATCGGGATGTCGGTATGGCGCGCGCGCGAGGCAAAGGACTCCGCGACCTATGGCTCGGCACGCTGGGCGACGCGAGACGAAATCAGAGCCGCAGGCATAGTCGGTCCTGATGGCGTGGTGCTCGGCAAGCTCGACCACGACTATCTACGGCATGACGGTCCCGAACACGTGCTGTGTTTTGCGCCGACCCGAAGCGGCAAGGGTGTTGGCTTGGTCGTGCCGTCGCTGCTGACTTGGCCGGGTTCGGCAATTGTCCACGACATCAAAGGCGAAAACTGGGAACTGACGGCCGGATGGCGCGCACATTTCGGCCGGGTGCTTCTGTTCGATCCGACCAATGCCGCATCCGCGGCCTATAACCCTCTGCTGGAGGTGCGACGAGGCGAGCGGGAAGTTCGAGATGTGCAGAACGTGGCAGATGTCCTGGTCGACCCGGAAGGCACATTGGAACGCCGCAACCACTGGGAGAAGACCAGCCATGCGCTGCTGGTCGGCGCCATACTGCATGTGCTCTACGCGGAGAAGGACAAGACCCTTGCCGGCGTGGCAAACTTCCTCTCCGATCCACAGAGCCCAATCGAGACGACGTTGCGCGCCATGATGCTGACCCGGCATTTGGGCGATGCCGGCCCGCACCCGGTCGTGGCGTCGGCTGCCCGAGAACTGCTCAACAAATCCGAAAACGAGCGCTCCGGCGTGCTCTCGACGGCCATGAGTTTTCTGGGCCTCTACCGCGATCCGGTTGTGGCCAAGGTAACGTCATGTTGCCACTGGCGGATCGCCGACCTTGTCGAGGAGAGACGGCCGACGACCCTCTATCTGGTCGTGCCGCCATCGGACATCAGTCGCACAAAGCCTCTCATCCGCCTCGTGCTTAACCAGATCGGCCGCCGACTGACGGAAGATCTCCATGCGAAGGATCATCGACAGCGTCTGTTGATGATGCTCGACGAGTTCCCGGCGCTCGGCCGGCTCGATTTCTTCGAAAGCGCGCTGGCCTTCATGGCCGGCTATGGCATCAAGTCGTTCCTGATCGCACAATCGCTCAATCAGATCGAGAAGGCCTACGGACCGAACAATTCCATCCTCGACAATTGTCACGTACGGGTGAGCTTCGCCACCAATGACGAGCGGACAGCCTGCCGCTCGCCGGCCACAAGGACAACCACGCCGGCCTGATGACCAGGGATCAGATGGCGGTCCTTCGTGCCTCGATGTCGGTCGGCGACGGGCGGGAGTGGGACGCCTTCGAGGGATTGGCTGTCGGGGATCTGGAGCTGCAACGGTTCCTCGACGCCGTTCCGTTCGCGGCAAAGGGCCAGCGGCGCCGACACGCCCAGCGCATCGTGGTCCCTGGTCGTCTCGTCGCGGAAGCCAAAGGCAGCGTCTCCACGCAGGTCGGCTTCGGCAGAATTCTGGACGAGATTGCGCGCGCTGGCGGGCCGCTCGCCGACGCGATCGTCACGGCATCGCCCGATGTCACGGTTTCGACCAATCTCGGCCCCTGGGTCAACCGGCGCGGCCTGTTCGCCCGTCAGTCACTCACCGACACTTCCCGCAGCGAACGCATCGCCTCGGCGCAGAAATGGGAATTCGGCACCTCCGGCCAGCACATCGAACTGGGCATCGCCGAGAACAATCTGTTCATCCTGCTGTCGGCACTTGGGCTGTCGCATTCGATTTTCGGCAAACGGCTGCTGCCGATCGGCACGCTCTACGATCCGTTCATCCAGCGCGGTCTCGATGCGCTCAACTATGCCTGCTATCAGGATGCGCGCTTCCTGCTGGTCGCGACGCCATCCGGGGTCACATTGGCGCCGGAAGGTGGGGCGCATCAGTCGATCGCCACACCGTTGATCGGCATAGCGCAAGACGGGCTTGCGGCTTACGAGCCGGCCTTCGTCGACGAGTTGGGCGTCATCATGCGCTTTGCGCTGGATTATATGCAGCGCGACGGCGACGCCGTGCAGTCGGAGCGCACCTGGCTGCGCGACGAGACGGGCGGTTCGGTCTATCTGCGGCTCTCGACGCGCCCGGTCGAGCAGATAACGCGTGGCGTGACGCCCCTACTCGAGCAGGACATCATCGACGGGGGCTACTGGCTGCGGCCTCCGGGTCCGAATGCCGAAGTGATTGTTGCCTATACCGGCGCGGTTGCGCCGGAGGCCATCGAGGCTATCGGCATGATGGCGGAGGACCGTCGCGATGTTGGTCTCCTGGCGGTGACCTCGGCCGATCGCTTGAACGCAGGCTGGACGGCGGCAAGTCGCGCGCGCGAACGCGGCCTCGTTCACGCCAGGAGTCATATCGAAAGGCTGTTTGCCGACCTCCCTGCGCATTGCGCGATCGTCTCCGTCACCGACGGTCATCCGGCGGTACTCGGCTGGCTGGGTTCGGTGTACGGCCACCGTACGCGCAGTCTCGGCGTCGAGCATTTTGGCCAGTCGGGGACGATCGGCGACCTTTACCGCCACTTCGGCATCGACGCCAATTCCATAGCCACAGCGGCCGACCGGATTGCCGGTGGCCGCCCCATCCGCTATCTGCGCGCGCTGGATTGATGCTGGCGACATTCTGTGGCCGAGGCCTGATCGTGGATCTGAAATCATCCCACTCGCTGCTCGGGTAACGCAATATCTGAACGGCGCGCCTCTGTCGGACCGGGCTAGTGCTGAAGCCCGGTGATCATGGCGACGATCTCGTTCTTGTCGGTCTCGCTGGTCTTGCGCACGCCGATCTGTTTGCCACGTCGCAGAACACAGATCCGATCTGAGAGCCTGAACACCTGGTCGAGGCTGTGGCTGATGATCAGCACGCCGATATTGCGCTGCTTCAGCGACAGAACAATCGTCTCGACCTTGGCGGTCTCGGCAACGCCGAGCGCGGCGGTTGGCTCGTCGAGCAGGATCAGCTTGCTTGCCCAGTGCGTGGCGCGCGCGATCGCCACGCCCTGGCGCTGGCCGCCCGAAAGATCGCGGATGGTGGCGTGAGCCGATGGGATGCGAACGTCGAGATCCTTCACCAGCTTTTCGGTGTCGTCGATCATCCGGCGTCGGTCGAGCAGGCCGAAGCGGTTCACCGGCTCGCGGCCAAGAAACATGTTCATGTAGACGGTCTGCTGATCGGCGAGCGCCAGGTCCTGATAGACCACCTCAATGCCGTGTGCGCGCGCCATGGTGGCGCTCGACATTGCCACCGCCTGCCCCTCGATGATGATCGTCCCGGATGTCGGAGCATGCACCCCCGTCACGATCTTGACCAGCGTCGACTTGCCGGCACCGTTATCGCCGACCAACGCCACGATCTCGCCGGGATAGAGCTCGAGCGAGAAATTTTCGATGGCGGTGAGGCCGCCGAAATTCTTGCGGATATCGCGCAGCTGCAAAACAGGGGGCATGCCGGTCGTGGTCGCGTTCATCACTTGCTCCTAGACAGGCCAGGCAGCGGTTTCGCCAAAACCGTTTTCGATCGTTTCGACTTGGGGCGCCCCCTTTGAGACACCGGAGATGCCGACCACGTAGGCGCGGGTCACGAACGCCTGGCCGCGAAAGCCGAACACCGCCGTGTCGCCGGGGCGTGGAGCATTGGCGCCGCTAGCGTCAATCATTGCGTAATAGTCGATTGCCGCAGGCGGCGGCACCTCGACGCTTCTGAGCGCGGCGGCGGCCGTGGTGGGTTCTGCGGACACGATTGCCTTCACCTCATAGTCCGGAAAGATCGGATCGATATAGAAGCCGCCACCCAGGCAGTAGGCTTTGCCGCCAGACAAATGCGAGACCTCGGTCAAATACAGAACGGCAGGGAGCTCCGGCAGATCTTCCATGACGTGCAGCGCGGTGGTGCCGGCCAAGCCATTGCCCGGTTCACATTGCGTGGCGCCGGCTTCGGCCAGCGCGCCAAGCAGGACACTCGACGTTGTGCCGGGCGCGTTCACCTCTATGTCGCTGCGGCCGGACTTGGCGAGCGCTTCGGCAGCTCTGCCCAGTGTCGCCAGATTGTGTGTCGGCAGGACCGTTCGCGTGGTCTGGTCGAACAACAGCGCCGGGAAGGTGGTGATGCCAGCGAACCGTGCGCCGTCGAGACCATCCAGTTTTTCGGCGACCGCGGCGATATCGGCCGCCTCAAAACCACCTTCGTGGCCGCGGTAGAAAACGTCACCATCGGCGCGGATGCGGGCAAGCAGGTTTTGCGTGTACCCGGCGAGCCTTGCGCCGGCAGCGGCTTCTTCAGCCTTGGTGTCGTTGAAGACGGTCCAATAGTCCGGCCTGAACGTTTTGGCCGCCGCATTGGCCTCGTGCCTTGCGATCTGCTGCAGGTGGCCAAGATGACCGAGCCTCAGGCCGGCTCTGTGCGTTGCCCGCGCGCAGGCCATGTCGACGGCAACGGCCTGATCGATGCCGCCATGCTTGAGCGCATGGCAGAACGAACTGGCGCGGCCGACCTGCTTGGTCATGGCGAAAATCTTCAGGCCGAACCGGTCGGCCTCGCGCTTCAGGACCCGGGCGTTGCTTTCGACGGCATCGAGGTCGAGCACATAGGAATTAGCCGGCAGCTTTGCTTCCTGGTGCAGGCGCATGGCGCTTTCTATAAAGCTCGGATTGCGGCGCCGCAGAACATCGAGGAACATGACAAAACTCCTTCAACGGGACTTTTCGCGCAGCGATACGGCGACCGCCGCAAGAATGATCAAGCCGCGCACGATCATCTGGTCGGAGACGGACAGGCCCATCAGGATGAGGCCGTTGTTCAGCATGCCCATCATCAGCGAGCCGACCAGCGCACCGACAATCGATCCCTTGCCGCCGTTAAGCAGGGTTCCGCCGACAATGACGGCCGCTATCACCGTCATAAGGTCGGTTTCGCCGAGCGTATATTTCGCGGCCTGCAGCCGGCCGGCATAGAGCAGCCCGGCAAGGCCGGCGAGCCCGCCGCTTATGGTCAGAACGGCCAGCCTTATCTGCGCCACGCTGATGCCGGAAACACTGGCGGCACGGCTGTTGTCGCCGGTGGCCAGCACATGGGCGCCGAAGCGCGTCTCGCGAAAGATGAGATGCGCGATCGCAACGGCAATGACCGTCCACCAGATCAAAGACGGAACACCCAGCAAAGAACCCGAGCCGAAGAAACCGGTGAAGGCGTTGTTGATGACCGGGATCGACCGCAAATCGGTCATCGAGCGAGATACGCCGGCAAACAGCCCGAGCGTCGCCAGCGTTACCAGGAATGAAGGCAACTTGACGTAAGCCACGAGGGCGCCGTTGAGCAGGCCGATCAGCAGGCCGGCGCCGAGGCCGGCCAGCACCCCGGCCAACAAGCCGTAGGCGTTTATCGCCACCGCGGCGGCAAGGGCTGCCACGGCAACGATCGAACCTATCGAAAGATCAATCTCGCCAGCCGACATGACAAAGACAAGGCCGATCGCCATGATCGTCACGGGTGCGGTCTGCAGCACGATGTTCGACAGGTTGCGGACGGTCAGAAAACCGCTGTCCTTCAGGACGATCGCGAAGAACAGAAAGATCGCCAGAAATCCGAGATAGACGACATATTGCTGCAGGTTGAAGCGGCTGACCAAGCTCGCTGCCCGGCCGGGGCTGGTGTTGATACTCGACATTCTCACTTCCTCCGGCGGGCCGCCATTGTCTGCCGCTATTTCATGGCGGCCGCGATGGTCGCGGGCACGTCCTTGTTGAGCGACCGCTTCCACCCGTCCTTGACAGTGTCCTTGGTGACGGCGAGGGAATCGACCACGATGAACGGCGCGGCCTTCTTGCCGATCAACGAGGCGGCCGTGGCGCGCGCCAGCGTCACGCCGATGTCGTAAGCTTCGTCTGCGATGAGTGCCGCAACGTTGCCGCCTTTGACCATATCCAGTGCCGCCGGTTCGTTCAGGTCGAGCGTGACGATCTTGGTGTGGCTGTTGCCGGCCCCCCGCAATGTGGACAGCACGCTAAGCGCCGGCTCAGCCCAGGTGACGTAGATACCGTCGAGGTCCGGGTGCTGTGTGATCATCGCCTGCGCGATTTCCTCGCTGCGCGCGGGGTCGGCCATTCCGGCCTCGGCCACGATCTTCATGTCGGGATAGTCCTGCTCGATCGTGTGCTTGAATGCTCCGTCACGCTGGTTGGTGACGTAGAAATCGGCATCGTGAAAGATGTAGCCGACCTTGCCCTGCTTGCCGAGCGCGTCGGCCATTGCGATCCCGGCCTTGTTGCCCATCTGGAAAAGGTCGTCCGAAACGATGGTCACATAGTCCTTGTCCTGAACGTAGCCTGCCGGCGAATTGTCGACGAATCCCAATTTCACGCCGGCCTGGCGCGCAGGATCATATACGGTGGCCGCACTTGCGGGATCGACCGGTAGGGACAGTATAATAGAGGGCCTTTTGGCGAGTACTGTCTCGACGTCGGATTTCTGACGGGCCGCATCAAAGCCGGCGTCGGTCTGAGCGACGACCGTGATGCCGAGCCGCTTCAACTCGTCCTGGGCGCCGCTGTTCACCGCGTTGGTGTATGCGCTCATCTCATGCCAGACCAGCGCGGCGGTGTATTTGCCGTCCTTGATCTGCTGCTCCTCAGCTGGTGTGAGCACGACGCTCTTTGCCGGCGTCGGCTTTTCCCCGTTCGGTCCCGTGGTGGTGCCCTCGGCTGCGAAGGCGTTGGCGGCGACGAGCGCTACCAGTGCCGACAACATTCCAATTGCTGTGCGCATGTCAGTTCCCCTTGCTTTTATGGTGTCGGCGGCCCTGATTGGCCGCCGGGCATTCGCCTGTCACTTGGCCGCATCGAGCACCGATTGCGGCGCGTCGCGGTTCAACGAGTCCTTCCAGCCCTGCGCAACGTTCTGCTTGGTCACGGTAAGCGCCGGGGCAACGACGAAGGCCGGCGTCTCCTGGCCGAGCAGCGCCTTGACGCCGACAGCGGCCATGGCGCGACCGAGCTCATACGCCTTGTCGGCCACCAGTGCGGTCACGTTGCCGCCCTTGACCATATCGAGCGCGACCGGTTCGGCGAGGTCGAGCGTAACGATCTTGGTCTTGGTATTTCCGCTTGCCCGCAAGGCCGACAGCACGCCGTCGGCCGGTTCGGCCCAGGTGACGTAGATGCCGTCAAGGTCGGGATGCTGCACGAGCATGGCGCTGGCCAGCTCTTCTGCCCGCGCCGGATCGGAGATCCCCTGCTCGGCGACGATCTTGATACCGGGATAATCCTTCTCGATCGTTGTCTTGAAAGCCTGGTCGCGCTGGTTCGTCACATAGTAACTGGCGTCGTGGAAGATGTAGCCGACCTTGCCCTTGCCATCGAGCGCCTTGGCCAGTGCATCGGCCGCCTGCTTGCCCATCTGGAACAGGTCGTCAGTGACGATGGCGGCATAGTCGGTTCCGTGCTTGTAGCCTTTCGGCAGATTGGAAAGGAATACCAGCTTGGTGCCGTCGGTGAGCGCCTGACGGAACGCCTCGGCCGAAGTGACCGGATCGAGGGGCAGCGACAGGATGACGTTTGGCTTCGCCGCGAGCGCGGTTTCGATGTCGCTGCGCTGGCGCGCGGCGTCAAAGCCCGCGTCGGTGGTGGCGACGATTTGAATGCCGGCACGGGCAAATTCATCCTTGGCACCGGACGTGACCGCATTGGTGAAGTCGGAGGAGGTGTGCCACAGCAGCGCGGCCTTGTAGCCCTTCTCCTTTACTGCGGCCAGGTCCGCGTCCGACAATCTAACCTCGGCGCTGGGTGTCGCCGTCTCGCCGCTCGGTCCCACTGTCTGTGCGCCGGCTCCGCCGGCCAACAGCATAAGGCTGCCTGCAAGTGCTGTAGCAACAAGTCTGTCTATCAGCATGGTCTTTCTCCCATTTTCGCTCTCAGTTGTCCTTCATTCCGTAACGCCGCAATACTCCAGCATGAACCGGGCGAAGCCTACGATGCCCGCCAGATATTCCTCGACATCGACGTGTTCGTCGAAGGTGTGGCAGTTGCGAATGTCGCCTGGCGCGCAGTACACGGCGGGGATGCCGAGCCGGTTGGTGAAAAACGATGACTCTGACCAGAATGGCGCGCCTTCGATGGCGCCGCGACCAGCCATCGATCGGGCCATGGCGGCAGCAAGAGCGCCGACCTCCGGCCTGTCAGGTGCAATCTCGGCGGCGTTACCCCCGAGCGGATGATCGCGGCCGGCCGGATAGGCGAACGCCAACATGATTTCGGGATCGGCGATGGCGCCGCGCACCACTGCCTCGATTTCGGCGGCGGCCTCGTCCAGCGACTCGCCGGGTAACAGCTTGCGGATCAGCGACAACGTGCAGCGTTCGGGCACCGCGATGTAGCCGCCGCCCGCAAGGCCGATGATCAGCAGGAAGCCACGCCCAATCAGCGGGTGCTCGGCTCGTGTTGCAACATCTTCCGAATGCTTCCACAGCGCGCTCATGACGGCGTGGCTTGCACGCAAGGCATCCTTGCCGAGTTCGGGTACGCCGAAATAGGCTGATCGTCCGGTGATGGTGATGTCGGTAATGAAGAACCCAATTTGGGCCGGATAAACCGAAAGGCGGGTAGGCTCCACATAGACGACGAAATCGGGCGCCACGACTTCGCCTCTCTCGATGCGGCCGACGAAGTCCTTGATGCCGGCGGAGACGCCGGTTCCAGGCTGGCCGCTCTCCTCGTCGCCGACGAAGGCAAACGCAACGTCGCCGGCCAGTTGGATGTCGGCTGTGTCGAGCAGAGAGAGTGCCGACAGCGCGGAGCAGATGCCGGCCTTGAGGTCGCCGGCGCCGCGGCCCCAGATCTGCCCGTCGATCATTGGCGCGGCAAACGGATCCTGCTTGGCGGTGCCAGCCCAGTGCTCGCGCCAGCCCTCGACATGGACCGTATCGGTGTGGCCGATGAAGAGCAGCCGCTTGCCGGCGCCAGCACCTTTGCGCTCACCCCAGACGTTGGGCCGGCCGGGCGCGAATTCCGCACGCCGAATTTCGCTCAAGCCAAGCACGCGCATCCGGTCTTCAAGGAAGGCGACAAAGTTTTCTTCGTGACCGGTTATGCTTTCGCGGCCGATTGCCCGCTGCAGAAGCTCCACCGCTGCGTCGCAATCGAGGGCGGCGCGCAAGCGGGCGGTGATGTCCTTTAAGGCAGTCATAGCGTGGCCTCGCGCAGCACGGCCGAACTGGCTGGGGGAAGCGAAATGCGTCCGTCGGGCGCGTCGACGCCGAACAGTGTGTTGTGCAACTGGCTGAGCCCGATGGCGGCAGCGCCGATGAGCGCTGCCCGCGACCCCAGTTCGCTGGCCTCAACGGCGATAGGGTAGGGGAAGCAGCGCGGCAGCAGGTCCCTAACGCGCAACAGGATTTCCGGCCGCAGCCCGATCGAGCCGCCCAGGACGACCTTTTGCGGATTGGCAATTGCCGCTATGGCCACAATGCCTTGTGCGAGGTAGCGCGCGGTTTCGTCGAGCACCGTCGCGGCATGCCTGTCTCCAGCCAATGCACTGTGGAAAATCGTCGGCACGTTGACGATGTTGCCCGTCAGCGTTGCGTAGCGTTCAACCATGGCGTTGGTTGCGACCACGCGCTCGAAAGCGCCGGCGCGCAACGATGTCGGCGCGAAAGGATCGGCGCCAATCGGCAAAAAGCCCATCTCGCCGGCGGCATTGCTGGCGCCCCGCACCAGATTGCCTCCAACCATGAGGCCGCTGCCGATACCGGTACCCAGCGCTATGAAGGCGAGATTGTCGATACCGCGGCCGCACCCCTGCCAGTTCTCGCCGAGCACCGCCAGATTGACATCGTTCTCGATCATCACATGAAACCCGAATGCGTGCTCGAAAGCGCGAACGACATTCATCGTGCCAAAGCCGGCAATATTCGGGGCAAGCAGGACGCGGCCCGTCTTCTTGTCGGGTGCACCGGGAACACCAATCACCGCCAGCCTTATCTTTGTGCGCGAGATTCGGTGCCTCTCGGCCGCCTGAAGCGCCAGATCCACGATCTGGTCGACGATGAACTGTCCGCCCCGAGGATCGGTCGGCGCCGTTTCCTCCGCGAATATCTGGCAGGCAAGATCGGTGAGGGCGACCCGGACTTTGGCGCCGCCGAGGTCGACGGCCGCGATGTAGGCCGCGTCAAATACGAGTTCGTAAGTGACAGCCGTGCGTCCGACATGTCCGCTCGTGCGCCCTGTCTCCTGCACCCAGCCTTCCTGCTCAAGTGTCCTGACGATCTCGGAGATTGTCTGCTTGGACAAGCCGGTCTGCTTTGCGATTGAAGCGCGCGAGATCGGCCCGCCTTGCACGATCGCCTCCATGACGGAGCGCTGCGAGAACTGACGAGAAATGCGCGGCACGTCGTTCAACAGCAGCTCCGATTAATTCGTTCTGTCACCGAACTTAATAATCATTTTGGACGGCAGTCAACTGGCCGCTCAAAAAAGGGGTTTGTGCCACAAGCTCGCGCTGCAGATCTCGCGGCAAGCTCCAAGGTGCGCAAGTACGCAGACGTGATCGGTCGCCTTACAGCTCCGGTCGTCGCGGGCGACCATGTGCATGTTCACAACCTTGAAAGTCCGCGCGAAGTTTGAACTGCGCCCGCTCTCGAAGCGCACGGCGATGCCCGTGCGTGATGTACTTGGGGTCGACCGTCGAGAGCGGGCCGACTGATCTCATTTTCTTCTGAGCCAGGCGTCAGTATACCGTAGTCGGTCCTTGAAGTAATCTAGTGTCAAATAATCGTTGTTTGCAATTGCGCAGGCCGAATTTTCCAAATAGGAACGCCGGAGATCAACAAGGGAACGATTTTGATGGATGAAGCAATTGGGCAGAGAAGGGCTGATCTGCTAGGGATGACAGCAGATATCGTCGCAGCCTATGTCCAGAGCAACGCAACGCCCGTGGCGGATCTGCCGAATTTGATCGCCAGCGTTAATTCTGCGTTGTCTGGCCTGGCTAAGCCGGTCGCTGCACGATCGCCAATACTTACGCCCGCGGTGAATCCTAAGAAGTCGATCTTTCCCGAATACATCATAAGCCTTGAGAACGGGCGCAAGTTCAAGTCGATGAAGCGCCACCTGGGCTTGCTTGGCATGACACCTGATGAGTACAGAGCCAAGTGGGGTTTGGCGTGGGACTATCCTATGGTAGCGCCCAGCTATGCGGCTCAGCGGTCTGCGCTTGCCAAAGCTGCCGGTCTCGGCCGCAAGGCGGCCGCCAAAACGCCGCCAAAGAAAGCACCAGCAAAGCGCAAGGCCAAAGCCTGACAGTGCACGAATTCGGGCCATGCCGTCAGGTCTAGATGGTCCAGGTGGCGTGGCTGGGAATGAGCTGCCTGGCTTCGCAGTTCAGTAAGCGCCGCTCACGCCACAACACAAGCTTCAGCACGGCTTGCGTCTTCACGTCCTCGTATCCTGACGCGGGCAGGAGAGGTCGAAATGTGCGATCGACAAATCGAGCCGATACATCGTCGCCCTCGACAGCCAATCAAATCATATCGATAAAATCGCACTACATCGACACATCACGCTCTGCGCGATGCCTCAAAGCAACAAAGCCGCTGAATCCAGCAGCGCTCCCTGCTTCAAGGGCATGGCCATACGGGTGCTGGGTAAGCCTAAATTTCTTCCCCGAGCAATATCCTGGCCTCCTTGGCAGCAGCGATGAATGCCTGGCGCGCTATCCTTGGTGGTTTTTCTCCACGGATTACGGCAAGGCATGCTTCGATTGCGGCGAGCCGCGACTTGCCCTCCGGCCTCGGCCAATCCCTCAGCAGAACTTCGGCCGCGTCGGATACCGACGCAACAACTCTGTCGCGATCGATCCGGCCGGGTTGAACGACGACGGGCTTTCTGAAACGTCTCGTACGCACGACAGCCTCCAAGAACAAGATATGTTAGCTTCTGCGGATCCTTTGCGCCACAGCAAACGTCGGCAAGTAACAGAAGGCATCCCGCTTGGCCCAGAAGCTGCCGCCGCGATCGACGCTCGACCGGTAGGCTCAATTCTGGTGCAAGATCGCCTGGGACGGAAAAGGTAACGAATCAACGATCAAGTACCCTTGGTATGAAGGCGAAACGGTGAGAGATATTCCAGTGCGCATGCGCCAGATTCGCATGCGCACAGGCAAAAGGGAATCCCACCCGGGACTCTTATGTCAGGCGGAAACCACTAGGAACAATCTATTGACTAAGAACTCTGACTAGTAAAGAGTTCGTTCTTTAGCGCGGCCGACAGAGAACATAAGCGTTCCTTGCGTCCGGCCGTTGGAACAACGTCGTCCCCCCGGGTTGAGCCGCCAAGTCATGCCGAAGCGCACAACAGGCCGGTACGAAAGCGTGACCGCAGGCGGCGAGAAGGTTGATGCCTTCGTCCCCTTCGATCTGCCGCCCGTGCGGCCGGTGCTTGTCATCGACACCAAGCTCGAACGACGCCTTGGGCAAGCCGAGCAGGCGCTTGTCCGACTCGATCTGGCGGGCGAGATGGTGCCTTCGCTCGACTGGTTCATCTACGCCTTCGTGCGCAAGGAAGCGGTGATCTCGTCTCAGATCGAGGGCACGCAAGCATCGCTCGTCGACCTTCTCGCTTTTGAAGCCGAGGAACAGCCCCAACCCAACGCCGATGTCGAGGAGGTGACAAACTACCTCGACGCCCTTGCCTACGCGCGCAACCAGCTCGCGTCGAAGCGTGGTCTGCCGCTTTCCCTGCGGCTCTTGAACGAAGCACACAAGCGGTTGATGCGCGGCGTGCGCGGCGGAAGCAGGCAGCGCCAGAACTGGATTGGCGGAAGCCGTCCCGGGAACGCGGCTTATGTTCCGCCGCCTTCCGAGAAACTCTCTCAGCTTCTCAGCTCTTTAGAGAAATACATCCACGCCGACGACCAGCTGCCGAAGCTCGTGCGGACGGGTCTCTTGCATGCCCAGTTCGAAACCATTCACCCCTATCTCGATGGCAATGGGCGGATCGGGCGCCTGATGATCGCCCTCCTGCTGGAACACTGGGGACTCTTGAGGGCTCCGCTTCTCTATCTCAGCCTCTTCTTCAAGCGTCATCGCGAGGAATACTACCGGCGCCTCAATCTCGTGCGGCTAGTGGGCGACTGGGAGGGCTGGATCGATTTTTTTCTCGATGGCATCGCCACGATCGCCGATGAAGCTGTCGGCTCGGCGCGTGAATTGTTCAACCTCGTCAGCGCGGATCGCACGCGGCTGCTCGGTGTCGAATCCGTATCCGTTTCAGCTCTTCGATTGTTCGAGCGGCTTCCGCGGCATCCGATCGTGACCGTCGCATCGGCGATGAAGCTGCTCGACACGAGCAAACCGACCGCAGCCCGCGCCATCGAGGTGCTGGCCGAAATCGGTATCCTCGTGGAAACGACGGGAAAGAAGCGCGACCGCAGTTTCGCATATCGCGCCTATATGGAACGTCTGCGAACCGGAACGGAACTGGACTTCAGCCGATGAGCGGCCGCCGGCGGAGCACTCAACCCTATAGCCGAGCGTCCGATATCCCGTTCGCCGTTTTGCTGCCATGCGCGCCAGCACTGGGACCATCTCATCAACATAGTCGAAGACGATAACCTCGGTCTTCCCGTTATCCTGGTGGTGCAGACGGCCGCCGTATTGGGCCAGCGTGCCCTTCCAGACGCGTTCGGCGAGCGCATCTGGGTGGAACCGGCGGGCGTTCGAATGCGAGCCCGATCGCGGCGCGGGGACCTCCTGCCGTTGTTTTCACGGGTCAAAAGTCAAAGCGGGAGGTCAACGCCGGATAGACTCCGGCGCTCACGACAAGTCCCGTTGCCAGCGACGATTGAGCCGCCTCGATCTCTGCTTCCTGGAGTGCTACGTTGCCGACTTTCTCGACGGAAACCACTTTGCCGTCCAAAACGAGAATGACGACGACAGGAACTTGGAAGAGCGCTGCAAGAGTGTGGCAAGTGATCGAGACGATCGCCTCGCATTGTCGATCTCCGCGACGTCGCGACTATAGGTTTGCAGCATCGTTGCTTGCCTCCTCAGCAGCGCCGCTCCAATTGCGCGGCGCCGGGAGATAAAGGCAACGCCACTGACGATAAGTCGATCCCAAAAAGTCGAATGTTTTCGTGCTCTTCACAAAACGGGCTGTTTTGTCATTCCAAATCGATGGGACATTGCCGGCGCTCCAATAATGACGGGGTTGGGCTGAAGGCGCTGGCAACCACATCTTCAGACTACGCCTTATCGAAAGGCAAGAAAGACGGAACGCGGGAGGTCAGCCGCGCTGAAAGCTTGACCTACGCTGCTGAAATAGCAGCTTCGACCGATATTCCGGTGTCGACGGATTTGGAGAACGGATACGCCGATACCCCCGAAGGGATTGCCGATTCGTGGGCCATGGTGCACCCGGCTTGACCTTTGATCAGATTGCGGAGGCTGGCGTACTGCGAATAAGTGTGGGCGGTTCGCTTGCCCGCGCAATCGCCGGAGCGCTGTTGAAAACATGCCAGGAGATCGCGGCTGGTGACTTCACCGAATTGGAAACCACTCCGACTTGGAACTCTCTCCGTAGCCTCAAGCTTGTCTTCTAGATTCGCTACGAGGTCGAGAGCAGGCATTATGCGCAATTCAAGAAAGTTAGCCTATGCAGCCGCGGGCCTTCGTGGGACGTTAGGCTGCGCTCTGGTCAGAGCTCCACTGAATACTTCGGCGAATCGGTTTGAATCCGATCCTATGCTTCTTCGCCGCTTGGCGCAGCGCATGCTGCAATTCGTTCCGGACAGCACCGAGGTTGAACTGGGCGGCGGTTTCTCGGGTTGCCGACGTCGCGGTCAATCTTCCACATGGTCATCAGCTCTTCTGGGAACGCCTTCATGAGATGTTCCGGTTCGGGGTCCGTCAGCCAAATCATGTATTCTTCGGGCGCCAGTATGACCGGCACACGGTTGTGGAACGTCGCCATGAGCGGATTCGGCTCACAGGTCAGCACCGTGAAGCGGATGTTGCCGCCGATAGCGGGGTCGCGCCAATTCTCCCAGAGCGCCGCCAAGGCGAACGGCTCCCCCGACTTCATCGCAATGGCATACACACAGCGCCCTATGGGCGCGCGTTCCGGCTACGGCTTTTTTTCCGCGGAAAGCGCCGTTGTGGCAGGGTCTTCACGTCGGTTTCGCACAAGAGCCCGTCGAGCGTCAGCAGCGGCGCGCGCATCGTCTTGGCATAGGCGTAGTGAAAGCAATCGAAATTGCTGAGGTAGCGTTTGCCAATTCCGTGTTTTTCGGCAACCGCGACGGCATAGGACAGTACCCGCAGCGGCGATCCTGGCTCGCGAAGCGCGATTCTTCTGGCTTCCAGCCATTCGACCACGACGGCCTCGGCGGCGCTGTACGGGCAATTCAGCTGGTCCGGCCGGGATAGAACAATAATCGCCTCCCACGCGGCAAGCGTCGATGTGAAGGGGGAGGGCGCTTCCAGCAAGGCGACTTCATAGCTATCGGCCGTATCCTCGCCAGCCATCATCGACACGATGGCACAGGCATCGACGAACATTATTCGTCGCCCTGCAGATCGTGATCCAGGTCGCGATAGGCTTCTTGTGGGACCGGCTTTCGACCAGGTTGGAATGACAGGCCATGTTTTGCCAGAATCTTCTGTGCAGTCTCGCGCGGCCGCTCCTTGTGCATCCGGTTTCGGATTGTCTCGCGGAGAGCGGATATCACCGCTTTGGTGATATTGGTGCGGTCGAGGCGGGCAAGCTCCCGCGCCAATTTGTCAGCTTCATCGTTTCGGATGTTCAAGGTCATGTGTGTAGCTCCAACCGCGTATCCATTCATTACGCTATTGTGTAGCTTTTTTCAATGCTCGGTCGCTACGGCGCGGGGCGGCGTACTATTCTATACGGCGGCTATTGGCTGCGGCGTCCGGGTCCGAATCCCGAGGTGATCGTCGCCTATACAGGAGCCGTCGCGCCGGAAGCCATCGAGGCGGTGGGTATGATGGCGGAGGATCGTCGCGACGTCGGTCTTTTGGCGGTGACCTCGGCCGACCGGTTGAACGCAGGCTGGACGGCGGCAAGTCGCGCACGTGAGCGGCCTTGTTCATGCCAGAAGCCATGTCGAAAGGCTGTTCGCCGACCTTCCAGCCCATTGTGCGATCGTCACCGTCGCAGACGGCCACCCAGCGGCACACGGCTGGCTGGGCTCAATCTACGGCCACCGCACGCGTAGTCTCGGCGTCGAGCACTTTGGCCAGTCGGGGACAATCGGTGATCTTTACCGCCACTTCGGCATCGACGCCAATCCATAGCCACAGCCGCTGAGCGGATTGCTGGTGGGCGCCCCATCCGCTATCTGCGCGCGCTGGATTGACCGATGATGTCATTCACGGCTGTTGCGGACCGGAAGGCGAATATTGTGTCTAAGATGCGGCCTCGCCCAGATGGCTCTGCGCCGCCATGTCGGTTCTATGCCGCTATGTCACCAGTCGGGTGCCGCGATAGCAAAACTGTTCAGCCCGCGACTTCGAGCTGTTCGATCTCAGCAATCTCGGCCTGCTTCGCTCTGCCTTCGACCGCGAGATCATAGCTGGCCTGCAATGTTCATCTGCGTGGTGCCGAAGAACTTGGCCAGGCGCAGAGCAGTATCCGGAGTGATCGGGGTCGCCTCGTGCGTCAAGCGCTCAATGCGGGTGCGCGGTACATGCAGCTTCTTCGCCAGCGTATAGGGCTTCAGGCCAGGCGGTGCGAGATATTCCTCGCGAAGGATTTCTCCTGGATGGATCGGGGTGTCGAGGTTCAACATTGTGAAGCTCCTGGCAGTGAGCGATGCGTTGGTTTGCGTAGGTTGTTTGCGTTAGGGCATGGGCGGTCACGATATCCTCAGTGATAGTCGGTGATTTCAATATCCTCTGCCGCCCCATCTACCCACCGAAAGCAGACACGGAATTGATCATTGATGTGGATCGAATGCTTACCGGCACGATTGCCTTTCAGCGCCTCAACCTGGCGGCGTCTTGAGGTCCGCCAATTCAGCAGCGTTGTCGATCATGAACAGCTTCCGCTGAGTGGACGGACGAGGTCCGACGGGAAACCCTTCGGTGCTTTGCCTTCCGAAACGGCCTTGCTGGCTCTGTCTTTGAACGAACGTATCAACTGCTGCCTCCAGCAAACGCATCATCGCATGATACCGAAACGACTTGGCTCATTCCCAACAGACTGATTCACCGGATCGCCGCGGGCAGGGCGCCTTCTGGCTTTGGGCCGGACGCCAATTGCCGATTTCAACTTGATAGTCGAACGCGAGCACAAAATTTCGCCACCCTTTCACGACGCCGCTTCGGCTTTCAAGGGAACCAGGATGACGACACCGCTCAGATTGTCCTTGTCCGCCTCGTTCGCGTTTTCGCTTCCTATGTGGACGGGAACGAAGCTTGCGCGTTCCCCTTCTCGGTCGCTTTGAACAGGACACTTCGAAAGACACGGAAAATCGCTCAGCGATCAGGCGTCGAGGTTAGCTGAGGATAACTACGCGCTCCCGTCCGTCTCGCTTTCCTCGTCAATCGTCCGAACCGGCAGATAGGCATTCGTTTCCAGCCATTGTCCCAAGATGATCTGGATAAGGTCTGGCCTGCCGATTTTCATCTCGGCCGCTATGGAATCGAGTGCATCTGCGGTCGCGGGCTCCAGCGGCACGCCACCGACGTTTCGGAGCATCAAAGCAGCGCGACGCAGAAGGATCTGCAAGTTCGCGCGAGACATTTCGGCTATGCGCTGAGCTGCGATTTCGAGATCTTCAGCAACAGATCGGCGAGTCATTGGTGTCACTCGGTGCATGGCATCTGGCCTTCGCCCTGGTATTCAGTTGGATAGTGATTGGCCAAGGCTGCGGCTATCGTGGGTCGAAGGCAGTAAACAATCATTTTCCGCGCTTCTTTGCAGAGGACGGCCGGCCCTCAGTATGCTCGTCGTCTTCCATTTGTGGTTGCCGGGCCGATGCGTTGGGCTCGTCCGATGGCCAGAGCTACCGGGTCGCTTCGACTGATTGGACCTATTGCAGCAGTGCCGACTATAGGCACCATGGGCGGCTCGTCATCTTGCATTTTGTTCCCAGTCTTCAGCTCAGCAATTTCCTCGTCACGCCTGGCAATGCGGCTTTCCAGATTGGCCAGACGCTCGGTCAACAAATAGCGGCCGACCGCAAATCCGCCTCCTCCGAAAAGAACCGCAAGACTGGCAAAGGCGGCCGGGTTGGCCAGCATCAGCGCGGAGTTGGCTTCCAAAAAGCTGATAAGATCCTGCATGGTCAACTCGACCCGGTCATGCTGAAAAGAAGCGAGCTGGCGTCACCGGCTGGCTCGGCCCCGGTTGGCATACTTGTCGCGAATCGTCCGGGCTCGTTGCATTTCGAACGTGCTGAGTCACTTGCCGTCATCACCATACCCGTCCGGCGGCATGAGGGCCGTTCCGACGGTCATGGTTCATCCCAAGATTGGCGGCGTGTCGTCGTAACCGAGCGCCACCAGTCCGGGATGCCGGTGAGCGAGGGCCAGAATTTGAGTCTCAAGCTCGCAGTTATAAGCCATGAGCGCCTTTACGGTCTCAAGCGGGCTGTCGTATCGGGCGATGAGCTTGACCGCCTCAGAATGAAGTTCAGCTCTGGCTTCAGCGTCTAGGCGAATAGTGCCCATTGTCGTTCCTCCTGATGTTTGCCCGACGCGGAGCCGAGAGTTCGTCAAGACGGTCCTGGAGATGGCCATTGAGGACGATCATTTCCTTGAGCGCCTTCACCGCGTCGCCTTTGTGCTGGGCTATGAATCTGTCGGCGGTCGCCTGCAGCGCAGCCTCCTGGCGGCTGTCCAGTCTCACAATGTGGTCCATGGCCGTTGCTCCAAACCTCCTTTGCTAAGTGAACAAAACGGGAACAAAAATGTCAAGAGCGAATTGACTCTGCGAGGAATGCCTTCCTATTTGTCAGTAGGTGGGGCGGTTGCT
>NZ_JAMYLR010000048.1:0-43626 GCF_040318155.1 Mesorhizobium sp. M1307
ATCCCGAACCCCCTCGCGCAAAACGCGCAAAACTGTTCGCGATGTCCTCGCACACCTGTTCGCGATGTCTCCGGTCCAAACACCCTTGTGGGAGAAGGTGGATCGGCGCGAAGCGCCGAGACGGATGAGGGGTGCTGGAAGAAACTCGGCGGAGAAAGTCCCAGCGATTTGAAGCCCTTACGTCTCCAATGCCGCGATCCGTCCAGCACCCCTCATCCGACCGAGCTTCGCTCGGCCACCTTCTCCCACAAGGGGAGAAGGGAAGGCGCCGCGCCTCACCTCACCGCACCTCGAACTCCGGATCGACCGGGATCTGCAGCGCTGTCACCATCTGGTTGGTTTGCCCGGCCAGCCCGATGATCGACACCAGTTCGCCATGCTGCGCATCGGTCATGCCTTTGGCCCGCGCTGCGGCGGTGTGCGAGTGGACGCAATAGGAGCAGCCATTGGCGGTCGAGACGGCGATGTAGATCATCTCCTTGGTAAGCGGATCGATGGCGCTGTCAGCGACCATCACCGCTTTGAGCTGCTCCCAGACCCGCTTCAGCGAAACCGGATCATTGGCCAGCCCGCGCCAGAAATTGTTGACGAAGTCGGATTTGCGCGTCGCGCGGATATCGTCGAACACAGCCTTCACGGCGGGAATCGCCTGGACCTCGGCATCGGTCAGAAGTTTCGTCGTGGCCATGGCTTGGTCCTTTCGCTTTGAATCGTTATGCGAGGTCGTTGAATCAGGTCGGGAGAAAAGGCGGCTAACCGCCTTGGATGAATCAGCAATTGACGCGCTGAGGCAAGACCGTAAGGCTGGCCCAGGCCCCTCACCTTCGTCATCCCTGGGCGAAGCAGGAGCGAAGCTCCGTCGCGGAGACCCTGGGATCCATGCCGTGACCTTAGCCGAAGAACGCAGCGAAACAGAATTCTGCACCGCAGCAGCGCTCTGATGTAGCGGCATGGATCCTGGGGTCTGCGCCGCGTCGCTTCGCTCCTTGCTTCGCCCCAGGATGACGAAACGACGGGCGCCTCGGCCAATCTCCAAAGTGTACGATCCGCCGGCGCAAAAACCACCCAAATGTCAACCTTCCGCGCCCGGGAACCTAATGCACCGCCGCGTACATGATCTTCTCCTCCGTGGCCTCGGCTGGCGAGAATTCCTCGACGATGCGGCCTTGCCGGCAGACCAGGATGCGGTCGGACAGGTTCATGATCTCCGGCAGGTAGGACGAGATGACGACGACTGCGAGGCCTTCATCGGCCAGCCGGTTGATGATCTGGTGGATTTCGGCAATGGCGCCGACATCGACGCCGCGCGTCGGCTCGTCGAAGATGACGATGCGCGGCTTCTGCACCAGCCCCTTGCCGATCACCACCTTCTGCTGGTTGCCGCCGGAAAGCTCGACCACGCGGGCATTGTCGTTGATCGCCTTGACGTTCAGCGTCCTGGTCCATTCGGCCGACAGCGCCCGCATCTCCTGCGCATTGATCACCCAGCCCTTTTCCCGCCCTGCCGCCAGGAAGCCGCCGAACAGGTTCTCGGCGACGTCCATCGTCTCGAAAATCCCCTCGCTCTTGCGGTCTTCGGTGACATAGACGATGCCGTCCGCCACCGCCTCGCTGGGGACGAGATAGCGCACCGGCCGGTCGTGCAGTTCAATGCTGCCGCCGCGCAGGAAGTCGCGCTTGTAGATGCCGGAGACGATCTTGAACGTCTCGGTGCGGCCCGAGCCGATCAGCCCGAACACGCCGGTGATCTGGCCCTCGAAGATCGAGAAGGAATTGTTGCGCACGACATTGCTCATCGAGATGTCCTGTACCGACAGCACCTTCCTGCCGGCCCTACGCAGCCTGGCCTCGTCGCGCTGGCTGTAGAGCTGTCCCGACAGCGTCCGTCCGACCATCGCCGCGACGATCCTGTCGCGATCGAAGGCGGCGGTATCGTCGGTGATCACCAGCTCGCCGTCGCGCAGGATGGTGATGCGGTCGGCCATATCAAGCGCCTCCTCGAGCGCATGGCTGATGAAGACGATCGACACGCCCCTTGCCTTAAGCCGGCGGATCAGCGCGAAGAAGTGCCGCTTTTCCTCTGGCGTCAGCGTCGCCGTCGGCTCGTCGAAGATGATGATCTCGGCATTGTGGTGGACGGCGCGCGCGATCTCGACCATCTGCCGCTTGGCGGCGCCCAGCGTCGCCACCATGGCATTGGGGTCGACGGGAAAATTCAGCGACTGCAGGAACTGCTGCGCCGAGATATAGGTGCCGCGCAGCCGGTTGAGAAAGCGCTCCGTGCCGAGGTAGAGGTTCTGCGCCACCGTCATCGACGGCACCAGGCTGGTTTCCTGGAACACCATGGCGATGCCGGCTTCAAGTGCCGCATGCGGCGAGGCGTAGGCGATCTCCTGACCCTTGTGGAACATCGTTCCCGATGTCGCGTCGACAACGCCGGCGATGATCTTGGTCAGCGTCGATTTTCCAGCACCATTCTCGCCGAGCAGCGCGTGGATCTCGCCCTTGCGCAGCTCGAAGCTGACATTCTTCACCGCGGGAACACCGCGATAGGTCTTGGTCACGTTCTCCAGGCGGACGATCGGTTCCATCAGCGATGCCCTCCTGAAGTCAGATCGATGGCCAGCAGGCAATCGCCGCCTTTCGAGGCAATGAACAGGCGACCGTCTGTCTCCGCCACGCTGCAGATGCCGTGGCGCGTGCCGTTGGCGCGGCTGTGCAGGCTGAATTGCGGCCGCATCTCCCGATCGAGCCTGACCACCAGCCCGTAAGAGCGGCTCGGCGACCACGGCTTGTGGATGCCCATAGTGCGGATGCCGCCGCATTGCAGCGGCTCGAGGAAGCTGCGGTTGGAGGCGAGCGCCGGCGCGATCCAGTGTTGCGGCGACACTTGCGCCAGCATGTCGTTCCGATAGTGCGTTTCCTGCAGCACGAATCGATCAGACGGTTGCGGGGCGCAAACAGCGCCAGCCAGGCACCGCCATCGGCGGCGGGCGACAGCCGCGCGGGATAGCCGGGCAGATGCGCCAGCACCGTCGAGCGGCTGCCTGTCGCGCCGTCGAAGCAGACGAGTTGGTGCCGCCAGCTCTCGCCGACCAGCACGTCCTTGCCGGTTGGATGCAGCCCATAGGGAAAGGCGATGTCACCGGCGAGCTTGCGGAATTCGCTGCCTGCCGGATCGCGCTTCCACAGCGAACCCGACGCACCCTTCTTCATCAGATCGGCGGCCCATTCCGACGGCGCGTGTTCGGCCGAGCCATTGGCCAGCCAAAGCGTGCCGTCTTCCGCGTAGGCGAGTGCTGTTATGCAGCGGATCTCGGCCGGCAGGGCGGCCTCCTTGCCTGCAATCAGCAGCCTGCCGCTTTCGAGCCCGACCGTCAGTTCGCCGGCGGGCGAGCGCGCGAGCGCGGTGACGGCGGCCGGAAATGTCTCGACCAGAACAGGCGCGCCACCGGCGGCGAGCGCGTAGAGGGCATTGCCGCTGGACGCCAGCAGCCGGCCGTCGGCGACCAGCAGATTGTCGGGCTCGGGCAGTTCGGCGAAGGCCGCAACATCGTCCAGCAGCGTGTTCGGCCTGAACGCACCGTCGAGCGGCGGGATGGTCACTGCCTTGCCGCGGAAGATGTCGAGGATCGGGTCCAGCATCATGGCTTGGCACCCCAGTAGGAAGCGGGGCTGGTCCAGTTCGGGTCGGCCCCGGCAATACTGTAGCGGCCGATGCGGTTGTTGAGAATACCGCCGACGAACAGAAAACCCTTGTGCTCGCGCATCGAGGTGACCATCGGATGCGCGGCGCCCGACAGGTCGCCCATCGCCTCGACGATGCCGCCCTTCTCGTTGAATTTTACCACACCGCCGGTGTTGATGTTGGGGAACAGCCATTCGTCCTGCGGCAGCCGGCGCGTCATGCGCTTGCGCATGTCGGGATGGCGCAGCGACAGGTCGAAGCTCGGCGTGCGCATGCCGAGCCAGGCCATCCAGTAATTGCCGTCTGACGCTCGGTTGATGTTGTCGGGGTAGCCCGGCATGTCGCGGATGACGCATTCGGCGGTGCCTGCTTTCGGCCCCACCAGCCAATAGCGATGCACGCGGCAGGCCCAGCTTTCGGCAAAAAACAGCGACTTGCCGTCATGCGCCATGCACACGCCGTTGGTATAGCGGTAGCCGCCGAGCAATGTCTTGGTCGAACCGTCCTTCGGATCATAGACAAGCAGCCGCCCGGTGGCGCGGTTCTCGATCGAATCCAGCGCCCAGTCGTGCGCGTCATAGCGCTTGGTGGAATCGGTGAAGTAGATGCGGCCGTCCGGCGCGATGTCGCAATCATTGGGGTCGCGCAGCCGCGCATCGTCGACGATCGAAGTCCAGGAGCGCGACGTTTCCGCCGAAAGCCGCTTCACCTCGCGCTGCGGCGAGACCGAATAAAGCCCCATCGCGCCAACGCAGCTGATCAGATTGCCTGTCTTGTCGAAGGCCAGGCCGAGCGGAAAGCCGCCAATATGGGCAAAGACCTCCGAGCGTTTGTAGTCCGGCGCGAAGAAGCGGACGATCTCGCCATGCCTGGTGCCGCAATAGAGATGGTCGTCGCGGTCGAGGATGACGTCTTCCGGCCCTTCCAGCTCGCCGAGCCCGATATGGTCGGCCTCCGACAATCGGTTGTCGAGTTCGTAAGGGGTGCCCGAACCCGGTGCCGCCGACTGCGTTGCCCCCATCTTCAGGTAGACCGGTGCGACATAGACCTCGTCCAGAACCTTGTGGCGGTTCTTCAGCCAGCGAATGTCGATGGTGACGGCGACGGCCAGCATGATGCCCAGCACCATCTGGTTGGTGCCGGTGCCATAGCCCAGCCGGATCAGCCCGTTGGTCATCGTCAGCACGATGATCGCGCCCATCAGCCCCTTGATCACCGAACCGCGGCCGCCGCCCAGGCTGACGCCGCCGACGACCGCCGCCGTCAACGCCATGACCTCGAGGTTGAGGCCGGTTCCCGGCCCTGCCCCGCTCAGCCGGCAGGCGATGAGAAAGCCGCCGAGCGAGGCGCAGAAGCCGGAGAACACATAAGTCATGAACACGGTGCGGCGCACGCGGATGCCGGCATTGTGGGCCGAGCGCCGCGACCCGCCTACCGCCTGCACGTGCCAGCCGGGCCGCGAGCGCGTCAGCGCGACGTGGGTAATGATGGCCAGGATAATCGCCGCCCACACCGCAACCGACAGGCCCCAGAAGGTATCGTCGCCGATGAAGTCCAGCACATCCGATGTGGCATCGGAAAGCTGGACGTCGGCGGCATAGGTGGTGACCAGTATGTCGAACAGCGCCCGCCCGAAAATGAAGGTGACCAGTGTCGTCAGGAAAGCGCGCAGGCGGAAATAGCCGATCAGATAGCCATTGATCGCGCCGAACAGCAGGCCGGTGACGATCGAGGCGGCCAGCGCCAGCCACACCGACTGTTCGAGGATGAAGAAGACGAACACGGCGGAAAAACAGGACAGCGCGAAGATCGAGCCGACCGAAAGGTCGATGCCGCCGCCCAGCATGACCACCGTCATGCCGGTGACGACCAGCGAGAACTCGCCGAGCTGGCGGGTCGATTCCTGCAGCGACATCGGCTTGAAGAAGCCGGGGATGATCGAACCGAACACGCCGAGCGTCGCCACCAGCGCCAGGAAAGGAATGGCGTTGTCGGTCCAGCGTTTGCTTAGGATCTCGCCGACGAGGTGGTCGGGCACGAGATTGTAGCGCCAGGATTGAAGGCGTTCGCGAAAGGACATCGGTTGCTGCTATTCGAGAGAAAAAGGAAAAAGGGGCCGGGCTATCCGCAGAACAATCGCCTCAGGTTTGCGTTGCCCCTCTCCCTTACCCTCTCCCTGTATAGAGACGGGGAGAGGGGGTCGCCAGCGTTGGAGCGTATCCCTTCTCCCCGTCACTATACGGGGAGAAGGTGCCGGCAGGCGGATGAGGGGCAGCGCGAAGCTCAGGAAAGCCGGCCTACTTGGCCGCAGCTTGGGCTTGCAGTGCTTTCAAGTCCCAGCAGCTGTCTGGCTTGAGGTCGGCCTTGGTTGTCGCCTTCTCCAGCGTATAGATGTAGGTGTGCGAGGTGCCGGCCGGCTGGCCGCTCTGCAGCAGGAACTTGATGACGGCGTTCATGTCGCCCGACTGGCGGGCAAGGTCGGTCATCACCACCGCACCATAGGTGCCGTCCTGCAGCTTGTCGCAGTCGGCGGTCTTTTCGCCACCGCCGGTGGTGACCAGAAAGACTTTGCCTTCGAGCTTGGCATCGCGGATCGCAGCCGATGCGCCGGTCGCGTCGCCGTCCCAGAAATCGATGATGGCGCAGATGTCGGGGTTCTGCTGCAGCATCGTCGTCGTCACGTTGCGCGAGGTCGTCGCATCCCAGTTGGAGTCCGGCTTGGCCACGACCTTGAAGTCGGGGTTCTTGTCCAGCACCTTCATGATGCCGGCATACTGGTAGAGGCTCGATGAGTTGGCCTGGTCGCCCTGCACCAGCCCGATCTTCTTGGACGAGTTCGGCCCACAACCCTTGATCGCCGCTTCGGCTTCCAGCTGGCCGAGGCGATCCCAGTCGCTGCCGACAAAGGCATCGGCCGGGAAGTTCGCCGGATTGTCGACCAAAAGCACATAGGTGCCGGCCGCCTGCGCCTTCTTCATCAGCTTGGCATAGGAGTTGAGGTCGGGCGAGTGGATGATCAGCACGTCCGGCCTGGCGTCCGACGAGATCGCGTCGGTTATCGCCTGCGCGCCGGCATCGACCACCCAGTTCGGGTCACGCGTCTCGAACACGCCGCCCCAGGCCTCGACCTCCGTCTTCAGGTAATGCGCCCAGCCCTGTGCCAGGTCGAAGCCCATCGCCATCGGGACCAGCATCACGCGCTTGCCCTTGAGTGCTTGCGAATAGGCGCCCGGACCCGGATCTTCGGCCGCGAAGCCTGGCGCCACGAATGCGGAGGCGGCAAGCGCTGCCGCGGCAGCCATAAACGTCCTGATGATTTTCATGTCACATCCTCTGGTTTGGTCGTTGTCGTTCGCGGCCGGCCCCAACCGTTCGCGTCAGTCTAAATATCGCCTTGCTGCGCGGTCTGCTCGTCGCGCGGATTGATGAACCCATCGACGATGATCGCCGCCAGCAGGATCGCGGCCTTGATCAGGTTCTGATAGAGCAGCGGAATGTCGATGATGGTCATCGCGTTGAGCAGGATGCCAATCAGCGCGGCACCCACCAGCACGTTGCGCACCCCGCCCCGCCCGCCCGACAGACCGATGCCGCCGATCACCGCCACCAGCACGATGTCGTAGAGCAGCGTGGAATTGACGATGCGGGTGTTGATCGAATGCAGGCTGGCGGCGGTGAGCAGGCCGGCCACCAGCGAGACCAGGGCCGACAGCACGTAGCGCAGCACCAGCATCGGGCGCACTGGAATGCCGATGTTGCGCGCGGCGACCGGGTTGTCACCGGCGAAATAGACGTAGCGGCCCCATTTGGTGTAGCGCAGGAACAGGAAGAAGGCGAAAGCCAGCCCGGCGAAGACAAACACCTCGACCGGGATGTCGAGGAAACGCAGCCCGCCCAGAAGCTCGACCCAATGGCCGGGCGGCACCGGCACGGCGTCCTGCGTGATCAGTTGTGAACGCACATAGCCGAAGACGAAGGATGCGGTCGCCAGCGTCACGAAGATCGCCGGGACCTCGGCGTAGGCGACCAGGATTCCGTTCAACAGCCCGATGGCGAGAACACCGGCGAGCACATAGGCGAAGGCCAGCCCGTCGGGCATCCCCGAATTCAGCAGTTGCAGATACCACGCGACCGACATCGCCATGATCGCCACCGCCGACAGGTCGATGCCCCTGCCGATGATGACGACCGCCATGCCGAGCGCCAATATGCCCAGCACCGAGACCGAGCGCACGATGGCAACGAGATTGTTCGAATTGATAAACCCGGGCAGTCCGATGGCGGCGGCAATGAACAGCACAACCGCGATGGCAAAGACAACGCCCTCCTGGTTAAGGCTTCTCCAGTTTAGCCAGCCGGTCGCGTTCATTGCCCGCTTTCACCCGCGATGGCTACGCCCTGCTCCCTCTGCGGCCATCGGAACGAAAGCTAATCGGCTCAAGACCAATTCGTCAAATGAATCCGCGCATTGCAGGCCGGCTTGCGAGGAAATTCCGCGCTTGGATGCACCGATTGGCGAGGCTGGCGCAATGCCGGGAACTCAAGCTGTTTTGCAATTGATCGCGCCGATCGAAGCGCCGGCAAAGGTTTGCTCCGGAGCGAGCGAAGCAGGCATAATTTATGTCCGCGATTGCCGCTGGATTCCTGCGTCAAATCCGCAAAACATGGCCCGAGACCTCGGCGCCGGCAGCCTTCGGCAACGCCAGGAAGCGACACGAGGCGACGAGCCCGATTACGCCGATCGCCACGAAGGCAAGTCGGAAGTCGACGAGATCGAGCGCCGCAGCGCCCCTGGCGATCTGCGACAGGTTGAGCAGTGCCGCGGCGACCGCTACGCCGAACAGCATCGCCATCTGCTGCAGCATGCTGGACAACGTCGCCGCCGAGCTGCGCTGCGGTGGGGCCACATCGGCGAAGGCCAGTGTGTTGAGCGCGGTGAACTGCATCGAGCGCGAAAGGCCGGCGATCAGCATCAGCACCACCACCAACGCTTGCGGCGTCTGCGGCGAAAGCGCCGCGCAGGCCATGATCGATAAAGAGGCGATCACCCCGTTGACGATCAGCACCGAACGGAAGCCGAAGCGCCTCAGTGTCGGCGTCGTCACCGCCTTCATGCCGAGATTGCCGAGGAAATAGGCCAGGATCATCATGCCGGCATCGACCGGGCTCAGGCCGAAGCCGACCTGGAACAAAAGCGGCAGCAGGAACGGCGTGGCGTTGATGGCGATGCGGAAGATCGTGCCGGCCGACAGCGTCGAGATGGCAAAGGTCTGCACCTTGAAAGCTGTGAGGTCGAGCAGCGGATGGTTGGCGCGTTGCAGATGCCGCACCGCCAGCCAGCCGACCAAAATGCCCGTGCCGAGCAGTGCCACGGTCGGCAACACACCCTCTTCCGGATGCGCGATGCGCTCGAGGCCATAGAGCATCGCGGCGAGCCCCACCGAGGTCAGCAGGAAGCCCGGCCAGTCGAGTGGCTTGGCCCCAGCTTCGCGGTCGCCGGGAATGAAGCGGGCGACCAGTGCCAAACCGGCAACGCCAAGCGGGATGTTGATGAAGAAATTCCAGTGCCAGGAGAGATAGGTGGTGATGAAGCCGCCAAGCACCGGCCCGACCACCGGCGCAAACAGCGCCGGCCAGGTGATCAGCGCCGTGGCGTTGAGAAGCTCGGATTTCGGCGCGTTGCGCAATACCAGGATGCGGCCGACCGGCGTCATCAGCGCGCTGCCCAGGCCCTGAACCGCGCGTGCGGCGACGAACTCGGCCAGGTTCTGTGAGATGCCGCAAACGAGCGAGGCCAATGTGAACAGGGCGATCGCCACGAGGAAGATGTTGCGCGCGCCAAAACGGTCGGCAACCCAGCCGGACAGCGGCACGAACACCGCCATGGTCAGCATATAGACGGTGATGCCGATGCTCATCGCCACCGCCGGCACGCCGAAGGATTCTCCCATCTGCGGCAGCGACGTCGAGATGATGGTCGAATCCAGAAGCTGCATGAAGAAGGCGACGGCGACGATCAGCGCCACCCGCCGGGCTTGCCGCGCCGCCGGCGCGGTTTCGGGCAAGGCTTTGTTTTCGGGAATGGCGGTCATGCACAGAACTGTCCGAAGGGGAATTTTCACCCGCTCCATCGGCAACCGCACAATTGTCCGGCAAACCGATGACGCACCGGCTTCAACAGCATCTGGCCGGTGCCGTCCAGACCTGGTCCAACAAACTTTCGTGTGGCATCGCAGCCGGCCATGCGATGACCCGGCCCTGGCGCCGAACCGGCCTTTCACGATCCGCGATGATGCTTTGTGCCGCTGCCGGGGCGTCTTATGCGGCTTCGATCTTCTCCAGGAACAGGCTGAGCTGGTCCGGGTCCATGTGCACGACGTGCCTGTCTTCGGGATAGGCCAGGCTGTTCACATCGGCGACATATTCGGAGAAGGCAGCGATTCGTTCGGCCTGCAGGCGATCGTATTCGGCGGCGAAATTGCGATAGACCTTGGAATGGCGCGGCATGTGGCCACGGTTCTGGCCGAGGATGTCGTCGGCGAACAGATACTGCGCGTCACAGCCGGTGCCCGCTCCCATCGACAGCATGATCAGCGACGTGCGTTCCGAAATCGCCTTGGCCACCTCGACCGGCACCACCTCGATCTCGGCGCCGATCGCGCCGGCGGCCTCCAGTTGCTTCACCGCCTCGAACACCTGCATGGCGGTATCGGCGGTCTTGCCGACAGCCTTGAAGCCGCCGGTCCAGGTGGCGCGTGACGGGATGAGGCCGACATGGCCGATTACCGGAATGGCGTCGTCGGCCATCCGCTTGATGGTGGCATAGCCGGCGCTGCAATAGACCGCATCGGCGCTGGCCTTGTAGAGCCGGAACGCCCAGCGGACGAAATCGTCGGCGGTGCCGATCTCGAAGAAATTCTCGCCCGGCATGGTGAACAGGCTGGGTGCCGCATCGCGGTATTGCGGATTGAGCACCAGCTCCGGCGGCACCGAGACGATGTCGACGCCGGCGCGTTCGGCGGCCTCGGCCTCATCCATCGTCAGCACGCGCAGCATCGTCAGCTGCCGCTTGCCCTTCATGGCCCGCAGGTCTGCGACGGTCGGTCTTTTCCGGCTCATGGATTTTGGTTCCCTTTGCTACGTGACAGAAGGCCGGTCAGGCGATCTGGATCATCACCTTGCCAGCTTCGACCTTGACTGGATAGGTCGCGAGATTGACGCAAACGGGAGCGCCCTTCGCCTGGCCGGTCTTATAATTGAAGCGGCCATTGTGCTTGGGGCATTCGATGATGTCGCCCATGACAAGCCCGTCGGCCAGATGCGCCTTCTCATGCGTACAAAACCCGTCGGTGGCGAAGAATTCATCGTCCGGCGAACGGTAGATCGCGAAGGTGCGGCCGCCATGGTCGAAGCGGATGACGTCTTCCTCGTCGACATCGTCCACGGCGCACGCTTCGACCCAATCGGCCATTCTATATCTCTCCTGAAATTTTCTGCATGGCGCCGGTGCGGTGCCTATTCAGCCGCCGCCGACATGTTCACTTCGTGGAACTCGCCACGATAGGGCCTCGCCGTTGGCGGCAGTTCGCGCTTGAGGAAATAATCCTCGTATTTGAGCTGCCTGAGCAGGACAGGCCAGACCTCGCGATAGGCATGCCATATCGACGGGTTCGGCTCCGGCAGATCGTGCTTGATCAATTCATGCAGCCTGGGCAGCGCGTGATAGGGCACCATCGGAAACATGTGGTGCTCGACGTGGTAGTTCATGTTCCAGTAGATGAACCGGCTGATCGGGTTCATGTACACGGTACGGGTGTTGAGCCGGTGGTCGACGACGTTGTCGGCCAGACCGATGTGTTGCAGCAGGCCGGTCATCACCATGTGCCAGGTGCCGTAGAGGCGCGGCACGCCGATGAGCACCACCGGCACCCACGACTGCATGGTGAGGGCGAGTGCTATCGTGGCGATGTAGACGGCGATGTGCCAGCGCGCCGCGATGACGGCCTTGTGCTGTTCCATCTCGGGAACGTAGCTTTTCTCGTCGGGCGTCAGCTTGCCGAACGCCTGGCGTACCAGTGCCGGAAGCGAATAGCGAAAATCGAGGATGCCGGTGAAAGCCAGCGCCGCACGCAAAAGGTCCGGCGGGCGCATCACGGCGATCTCGGCGTCGCGGCCGACGATGATGGTGTCGGTGTGGTGGCGGGCATGGCTCCAGCGCCAGGTCACCGGGTTGCGCATCAGCATGAAGCTGGCGATCTGGTAGACGACATCGTTCATCCAGCGCGTGCGGAAGGCAGTGCCATGGCCGCATTCGTGCCAGCGCGAGTCGCTGGAGGAGCCGTAGAGCACGCCGTAGACGAAGAAGAACGGCACGCACCACCAGGTGCCCCAGAAATAGATGGCGCCGGCGGCGGAGCCGAGGATGGCGACGATCCAGATGATCGTGTCGCGGATCGCCGGGCTGTCTGAGCGCTGCATCAGCTCCTTGATCGCCTTGCGAGGGACATCCGTGTGGTACCACTCCGCCGAGGCCAGTCCCGTCTCGATCGCCCTGCGCGTGCTTTCGCCGACCAGGCTGTAATCGCGCTTTACCGTGCCAGCCATTGTGACCTCCGATTCCCGATCTGCCGCGAGCCCTCCCCGCTCCGGCCGGAGCCAGCCTCCCAACTGGTGTCCCGTATCGTCTTCGCCATTATCACGACCTGCCTCCAAGAACAGGAAAATGGCCCGACGGCTGGGGATAATCCTGCTGCGGCTGCCTGGCGATTGCCGCGATCCGGCTCTCGGCGACGGCGATCTCGCCGGCGCCGTCGAGAACCCGGAAAACGGCATTGTAGGAGCGGCTCTCGCCATGCTCCAGCCAGATCATCTCGCCGCGTTCGCGCGCCGCCAGATTTCCCAGCACATGATGCGTCGAGGGCTCGATCCCAAGCGCGTACTGCCCGGCCTGGAAATTCTGCCATTGATAGGCGCAGGGCAATTGGTCCTTGCGCGTGACCACCTCGAAGCCGAGGCCGAGCCTATCGTTGACCACCGCCACCGGGACTTCGCCGGCGCTGTCGGCGCCGAGTTCGTGCTGCCAGACCTGTTCCTTGAATCCCGGTTGCGGCGCCGGCACCGTGCGGTAGCCGACCTTCTGCGCTTCATAGCGCTCGCCGGCATGGCCTGCCCAGACGACGTCGCGGATCGGCGCCAGGTAGCGCGCGCCCTCGTCGAGCACCGGATGGCTGACATTGATGTGGTAGAAATACATATGCGGCGTACGGTTGAAACCGTGATTGACGACACGGTCCGAAAGCCGGATCTCGTTGCCGCCGACATTGGCCTCGATCCGCCGCAGCAGGTGCAGATCTTCGCCGAATACAGTCGATTGCTGGACGATGCCTTCGGCCCACAACACGCAGCGGTCGCCGTCCCAGGTCTCGCCATAGCCGGTCAGCCGCGCCGGAATGGTGCTGACGCGGCCGTGCAGCGAATGGCGCACCGTCTTCTTCGGCGGGTAGTTGTAGGTATCGGCCGGTACTTCGTTCATGAACAATATATGGTCGAGGCCGCAGGTCAGCAGAAGGCCGGAAAACGACCGCGCCCACGCCAATCCCTCCTCGCCTTCATACTCGTGCAGGCCGGGATGGCGAAAACCGCTCGGCGAGTGCCAGCCGATCGCCTGGCCTTTGAAGTCGCAGTCGGCGATATCGAGCGCCCGGTCGACCAGCGCGGTGAAGCGCAGGCCGGAGCCGGTGCGGAATTCGAGCATGCGGATGCCGCGCTCGACGCCATCGCCAAGCGTCATCAGCCGCACGCCGGCGAATTGCGACAGCATGCCCGAGCGTTCCGAGACCTGCCGGCGCGACAGCGTCTTGCCGTAAAGCTCTACCATGTGACGGCCAGTTCTTTCACTTTGCTCCCGTCCTTCACTTCGCTCTCGTCTCCTTGAGCAGGGCCGACATGTCGGCACCGGTGATGATGCTTTCCACGGTCAGCAGATCGGTATCGGCGACCGTCTGCTCGGCGACGATCTCGCCGCGGCGCATGACGATGATGCGATCGGCGACCTGGAAGACGTGATGGATGTTGTGGGTGATCAAAAGCACCGAATGACCGGCGTCGCGCACTTCCTTGACGAAGCGCAGCACGCCGTGCGTTTCCTCGACGCCGAGATTGTTGGTCGGCTCGTCGAGGATGATGACCTTGGCGGCAAATTGCATGGCACGCGAAATGGCGATCGATTGGCGCTCGCCGCCCGACAGCGTGCTGACCAGTGCATCGGCGTCGAGTTTCTTCGAGATGCCGACGCGCTTCAAAAGCGCCGAGGCGGCATCGCGCAATTTGGCAAGATCGAGCGGCGCGAACACGCCCAGCCATTTGAGATTGACCGGTTCGCGGCCGAGGAAAAGATTGCGCGCGATGCTGAGGTCGGGCGCCAGCGAGGTGTCCTGGTGGATGGTCTCGATGCCGAGATCCATCGCGTCGCGCGTCGAGCGGATGGAGACCTTCTGGCCGCGCACATAGATCTCGCCGCGATCGACCGGAAACACGCCCGAGATCGCCTTGATCAGCGTCGATTTCCCGGCGCCGTTGTCGCCGAGCAAGGCCACCACTTCGCCCTCGTTGAGCGTGAGGGAGGCGCTCTTCAGGGCGCGGACGCTGCCGAAGGACTTTTGCAAATTCTGCAGCCGAAGCACTTCCATGATCAGCTCCTGGCGGCGTTCTTCTGCAGCAAAGCGTGCAGGATGAGCATGGCAAGGATGATGACGCCGACGAAGATGTTGTAGGCGAGCCCAGGCACGCCGATCAGCACGATGCCGTTGCGGATGCTGCGCAGCATCAGCGCGCCGACGATGGTGCCTAAAATGGTGCCGCGTCCACCGGTCAGCGCGGTGCCGCCAACCACCACCATGGCGATCACTTCGAGCTCGTACCCGGTGCCGGCCACCGGCGAGGCGGCAGAGATGCGAAAGGCGCTGATCATGCCGGCGAGACCGGCAAGCACCGAGGTCAGGATGAACAGCCAGATCTTGACCGCATCGGCCGGCACACCACGCGCCACGGCAGCGTTACGGTTCGAGCCGATAGCACTGATCCAGTTGCCGAGCTTGGCGTAGCGCAGCACATAGATCGCCAGTAGCGACAGGCCGATGAACCACCACAGCGAGGTATAGAAACGGAACGTTCCGATATTGAAGCTGCCGGCCAGCAGCGTTACGAAGAAGCCCGGCTGGTCCCAGGATTTCAGCGGAAAGCCTTGGGTGATGTAAAGCGCTGCCCCACGCACGACGAGCAACATCGACAGTGTCACCAGGAAGGACGAGATGCCGATCTTGGTGACGATCAGCCCGTTGATCGCACCGATCGCTATGCAGAGCAGCAGGCCGGCCAGCAGCGCGACGCCAATATCAAACCCGCCGTTCTGCACCAGCAGCATGACGACGACCGGCGCCAGCCCGAACACGGCACCGACCGAAAGGTCGAACTCGCCCGCCGTCAGAAGCAGCGTCATGCCGAGCGCGATGATGCCGAGCTCGGGCAGGAACGCCATCATGTTGGAGATGTTGAGCGGCGACAGGAAATTGGCGTCGGCGATCGCGAACACCGCCAGCAGGACAATCAGGATGACGAGCGAAGAGAACTGCGGCGAGCGCATCAGGCTCGACCTGCGTTTGGCACGCGGCATTTCCTCTTCTGCGGCAATTGTCATGACTGTTTCGACCATATCTCAAGGTGACGCCCGCCGCCTGCGCGGCGAGCGTCAGTTCCAATCACTTGTTGTAGAGTTTCAGGATCGGTTCGACGCTCGAGGCGTCGTAGAGACTGAACGTGTGGATGTCGTAGCCGATCGGTTCGCCAGCGGCGGCCAACCCGAGCAGCGCCACCGGCATGAAGCCCTGCGCCGATGGGAACTGCCAGGCAGCCGCGTTGATGAACCCAGACTTCACTGACTCGGCCGTTTCCTTCGAATTGCCCCAGCCGACGACCGGGATCTTGCCGGCCGGCACGCCGGCGCCGTCGAACACCCGCTTGACGCTGGCCGCGACGGAATCGCCGAGCGCTATGATTGCCGGCGGGTTGTTGGCCACCATGTAGTCGGTCATCTTGGCGATGATGCCGGCCGGATCGGTGCCGCAATCGACCACATCATATTTGATGCCGAGCGGATCGAAGACGCTGGCGATGCCTTCGGTCTCGAGCTGCTGGTAGCTGGCGCCCGGCACTTCGACCGGCAGGAACACTTTGTCGCCCTGCTTCACCATCTTGTGGTCGACCAGATATTTCGCCCAGATGACACCGGCCTCCTTGAGGTCGGCGCCGACATAGGCCTGCCGGCCGGTTGCCGGATCGTCGGTGTTGAAGAACACGATCGGGATACCGGCCGCCTTGGCTGCCTTGACCTCCTCGGTCCACAGGCCGGGCTGCGCCGAGGTCGTGGCGATGCCGTCCGGCTTGGCGGCGAGTGCCGAGTTGAAGGCCTCCTTCTGCGCCGCCATGTCGCCACCGCTGAACGAGATCTTGCAGGTCACCTTGAGCTGGTCGCAGGCCTTGGTGGCGCCGGCATTCCAGTCGATCCAGAAGGCATCCGACGGGCCGCCATGCGACAGCAGGTAGAACGTCTTCTGAGCGTCCTGCGCCAGCGCCGGCGTACCCAGCGCCACACCGGCGAGAACGGTCGCCGCGGCAGCGATTTTCAACGCGAATTTCAACATTTCTCTTCCTCCCTTGTTTCGTAGCCGAACCGCGCCATCACAGTCCGTTGGCGCGGAATTTCCCGTCGAGGAATTTCTTGGCGCGCGGCACGTCGTCTTCCGAAAGATGCTCGATGATGACCGGGATGTTCGGGTGCTTTTCGGCCAGCCGCTTGAGATAGAGGTCGTAGTTCAGCGAACCGAGACCGGGCGCCGGCAGCTCGATCTCGCCGACGCCGCGGAAAGTGTGGCTCTCCAGCGCGTCCTCGTCGCCGATGTCGGCGTGCTTCTCCGACTTGTCGCCGCCGGAGCGTTTGACGTCCTTGGCGTGGGCTATCTTGATCTTGTCGGTCAGCGTGTCGAACACCTGGTTCAGGATCTGGTCCATCCTGTCGATGTTGTGCGTTTCGAAATAGTTGGTCGGGTCCATCAGCAGGCCGAGGCCTGGGTGGTCGACCTGCGCGAACATCCTCACCGTCTCCTCGACCGAGCCGACGACATTGTTGACATAGGTCTCGAGCAGGAAGACCGCGCCGTGGTCATAGGCGGTCTGGGCAAGGTCGGCGATGACCTTGCGGCATTCCTCAAAACCTTCCTCGGTCTTGTTCTTCGGGTGATGCACCCAGTCGGACTCGGTGTTGTAGGTACCGGTTTCCGAGATCACGTAAGGGGTGCCGAAATGGCGTGCGTTGCGGATGATCTCCTTCAAATAGCCGACGCGCCTCTCGCGCTCGGCCATATCCGGATGGATGATGTTGGTGTAGCCCGATACGCAGCAGATCGGCAGATTGTGGTCGCGGAACGTATCGCGGACAGTCTTGGCCTTGTCCTTGGTGATCTGTCCGGCGGAAAGGTCGATATCCCTGAAATGCAGGTCGAGCTGCACGGTGTTGAAATCGAGCGCACGGATCTTCTGCGCGGTCTCCTTGAGGCCATACGGGAAATAACCCGTGAAAATACCTGCCTGCATCATGGTGTGAAGTCCTCCCTGTAAGTGATTCAGTCAGTTGATATTTCGGAAAGTTTGACTGTCCGGCCCTTGTCGATCGAACGATAGCCGGCTTCGACCAGCGCCATAGTCTTGACGTTGTCGGCGACCGACAGCGCCGGCGGCTCGCCCGTCTTGACCGCGTGCTGGAGCTGCTCCATGACGCCGATAAAAGCATGCGGGAACCACATCGTGTCCCAGCTGGGTGTCACCCATTCACCACCGGTGGTCTCGGTCGAGGCATAGGTCAGCGTCGAGGCAGCGCCAGTCGGCCAGCCGATGGTACCCTTGGCGACGCCCTTGGTGCCGTCGACGCGCCAATTGATGTGCTGGTCGTCCTTGTAGCCCTCCTGGCGCGGCCCGGACCAGACATCCTCCAGCGATACGGCGAGCACGCCGGACGGGAACTTGATCGTCGACACGGTGATGCCGTCCGAATGGTCGAAGCGGGTGCGCGGGTCCTTGCGGGTCAGGGTGGTGATCTCCAGGGGATCGCCGAACAGGAAGCGCAATACGTCGAGATGGTGGACGCTCATATTGGCGAGCGTCAGCCGGTCATAGTCCTCGAGGAAGCTCTGCCAGTGCGGGATCGCATGCATGTCGATCTGGGCGAAAACGATGTCGCCGAGCGCGCCGCTATCGATGATCTGCTTCAAGACGCGCATCGACTGGTCGTAACGCATGTTCTGGTTGACCGAGAGGATCTTGCCTGCCTTGGCCGCCTCGTCGCGAAGTTTGACGGCCTCTTCAAGGGACAGCGCCAATGGCTTCTGCGCCAGGATCGCCTTGATATGTGCCTGCTTCAGAGCATGGCGGATCAGCGCCGGCTGCTGGTCCGGTGGAAAGGCAAGGTCGATGATCTCGACGTTCTTGTCCTCGATGAGCTGTTCCGGCGTGTCGTGGACGGTTGGGATATCCCAGCGTTTGGCGACCTTCTCGGCGCTGGCCTTGGTCCGCGAGGCAATCGCCACCACGGGGAAACCGGCTTCCTTGTAGGCGGCAAGGTGACATTCGGCCATGATCATGCCGGCGCCGACGCAGCCGATCCTGTATTCCCTGGTGCGGACTTTAACGTCCGGCTCGAAGCCGTTGCCCACCATTTCTTGGCTTGCCATATGTTCCTCCCGAAGCTCGTTCCTTGCAGCCGCCGTCATCGTGCCAAGGCTCCCCCGCTCTGTCCGAAATAATGCACCCTGCCCGGCTCGCAGGATATCACCACCATCGCGTCCGGCCTGACGTCCGGCTGGCCGCGTAACAGCGCCCGCAGACGCGTCTTTCCGGCGGCGAGCGTCACCACGGTGTAGCCGCCGAGCGGCTCGACCTCGAACACTCGCGCCGGGCGGCCCGCGCCCTCCTCCGACCAGGCCTTAACCTTGATGTCTTCCGGCCTGAGCCCGATCTCGACGGCATCGGCCGGCGCAGCCTTGTCCGCGATGCGGATCGTGCCTTCCGCCGCCTCCACGCCTTCAGCGCCGTGCACCGACTTCAATATGTTCATCATCGGCGACCCGAGCAGCCGCGCCACATAGGTGCTGGTCGGCCGGTCATAGATCTCGGCCGGCGCGCCGATCTGCCTGATCTTGCCGTTCTCCAGTATGGCCATGCGGTCGGCGATCGACATCGCCTCTTCCTGGTCGTGCGTGACATAGATCAGCGTCTTGCCAAGCTCGCGCTGGATGCGCTTGAGCTCGACGCGCGTCTCCTCGCGCAGCCGGGCGTCGAGCGCCGAAATCGGGTCATCCATCAGATAGGCGGCCGGGTCGCGCACCAGCGCGCGGGCAATCGCCACGCGCTGCCGCTCGCCGCCCGAAAGCTGCGCCGGCGGCTTGTGCAGGATATGGCCGATATGCAGCTTGGCCGCGACGTCGGCGACGCGCTTTTCGATCTCGGCTTCGACGACCCGGCGTTCGACCAGCGGAAAGCGGATGTTGTCGCGCGCGCTCATATGCGGAAACAGCGCCAAATTCTGGAACACCATGGCGACGTTGCGCTCGGCCGGCGACACCGTGTTGACCGGCTTTCCGCCGATCAGGATCTCGCCCGCGTCCGGGGTTTCCAGCCCGAGCACCAGACGCAGTATCGTCGACTTGCCCGACAGCGGCGGCCCGAAGAAGCAGAAGAACTCGTTGTCGTCGACCGCGAATGACGCATCGTCGACGGCCAGCGTGTTGCCGTAGCGTTTTGTCACATTATGGAAAACGATATCGGCCATCTCAACCTGCTCTCAATGCAAGACCGGTGGCGGCGTCGAAGACGCGCACCGCCTCCGCCGCCGGCGCGACGACAGCTGTCTGCCCGATCGCCAGCCCGACATCATTGTCGAACACCGCCTTCACCGCAGTCTCGCCGTCGCCAAGGTGGATGATGGTGCGCGCGCCGATCCGCTCGACGAAACTCACCGGCATGGACAGGCCACGGCCACCTTCAGCCAGCGTCACCTGCTCCGGTCGAAAGCCATAAAACACCTCGCCGCGCATCCTGCGTACGGCATCGGCGATCTCGACCGGCAGCGGCGGTGTCACGCCGAGCGGGCCGAGATCGATGACCAGACCACGGTCGCTTTCCGCCGGCCTGCCCTTGAGCAGGTTCATGCCCGGCGCGCCGATAAAGCGGGCGACGAAGACATTGGCCGGATTGTTATAGACCTCGAGCGGCGTGCCGACCTGCTGCAGCACGCCGTGGTCCATCACCGCGATGCGGTCGGCCATGGTCATCGCTTCGAGCTGGTCGTGGGTGACGTAGACCATGGTCTGCCGGAACTGCCGCTGCAACTGCTTCAATTCGGTCCGCATCACCGCCCGGAAGGCGGCATCGACATTGGACAGCGGCTCGTCGAGCAGGAAGATCGCCGGCTCCATGATCGCCGAACGGCCGATCGCCACCCGCTGCAATATGTTGACCGACAGTCTGTCCGCCTTGCGGTCGAGCAGCGGCGTCAGTTGCAGCATCTCGGCAATGGCGCCGACACGGCGGCCGATCTCGGCCTTTGGTGCGCCGCGCATTTTCGGCCCGTAGGCGAGGTTCTGCCGCACGCTCATATGAGTGAAGATCGCATAGTTCTGGAAGACGAAGCCGACGCCGCGCCGCCCCATCGGCACGCCGGCCATGTCGCGCTCGCCGAACAGGATCTTGCCGCTGGTAGGCTCTTCCATGCCGGCGATCATGTTCATCGTCGTCGACTTGCCGCAGCCGGACGGCCCCAGCAGCGCCATGAACTCGCCGTCGGCAATGGCCAGGTCCATCGTCTTCAGCGCGGTGAAATCGCCAAATTTCTTGACCAGGTTCTGCAGATGGATGGTGCTCATCAGGCCGCCACCTCGCGTACCCGAGCCATGCGTTTCATGGCAAACACCGCGGCGATGGACAGCACGATCAATATGGCCAGCGCGATTGCCGCCACATAGCCCCAGATCAGGTCCTGGGTGGTGAGCTTATAGATGTAAACGGAGATGGTTTCGGTAGCGACGCCAGGACCGCCGCCGGTCATGATGTAGAGCGTGTCGAAGATCTTGAAGTTCTCGATCACCCTGATCGCCAGCGCGATGATGATGATCGTCTTCATCTTCGGCAGCACGATGGTGATGAATCGCTGCCAAGGGTTGGCACCGAGCAGCGTCGCCGCCTTGATCTGGTCCTCAGGCACGCCGACCAGGCCGGCAAGCAGGATCAGGAACATCAACGGCGTCCACTGCCAGATATCGGCGACCATGACGGCGATGAGCGCCAGCGTCGGGTCCGACAGCCAGGCGATGGTGACGGGAAAGCCTGAGATCGCCGACAGGATGTCGTTGACCGGGCCGCCTGACTGAAACAGCATGAAGAACATGTAGCCGGCCACCGCCGGCACCACCATCATCGGCATCAAGAGGATCGAGTAGAAGATCCGCTTGCCGGGGAACTCGTCGGCAAACAATGTCGCGAGCGCCAAGCCGAGCAGGAACTCCGCCGGCACGCAGACGATCATGACGATGGCCGTGCGCTTCAGCGCACTCCAGAAGCGCGCATCGGCGGCAAGGTCGGTGTAGTTGGCGAAACTGTTCCACATCGACCAGGCGTTCCACCAGCCGGTGCCCGACAGCGGCGACCAGTCGGTCAGGCTGATGTAGAGCTGCATCAGGAGCGGGAAGACGGCGATGAACAGCACCAGGATCTGCGCCGGCAGCGTCAGCCGGAAGCCGAGCTTTGCGCCCTCGTCCGGCAGCACCGACGCCGCTTTGGAGGCTTGCATGTCGCCCTCCGAAATCGTCGCAGTCACCGCGCTCATTGCTTGAGCGCCCCGAAGGTCAGCCCGCGCACCAGATGGCGCTGGATGGCGATGCCCATGATGACAGGCGGCACTGCGGCTATCAGGCCGAGGGCTGCCTTGGCGCCGTAGAGTTGGCCGGTCATCGAGGAGGACAGCGAGGCCATGTAGACAGGGACCGTCACCCATTCGCGCGTCGTCAGAAGCAGCGCAATCAGATAGTCCGACCAGTTGAGGATGAAGACGAACAGCGCGGCACTGGCCAGCGGCGCGCGCATCATCGGCAGCGTGATGCGGATGAAGACGCGCCACCGCGAACAGCCCTCGACCAGTGCCGCCTCCTCGATCTCGCGCGGCATGTCGTCGAAGAAGGTCTTCATCAGCCAGAAGGCGAAAGGCAGCGTGACGATGCCGTAGATCAACGACAGCCCCCACCAGCTGTCGGTGAAATTGAGGAAGGCCCACATGATCATCACCGGGGTCATGACCGCCATCGGCGGAAACAGGCGAAGCTGGATCAGCGCCAGCGGCAGGTTCTGGCCCGAGCCGAAGCGCGACAGCCCGTAGGCCGCCGCGGTGCCCGCCGACATGGCGATTGCCGTACCGAATGTGGCCGACAGCAGCGACGACAGGATCGGCTTCAAAGCTGTGCGGTCGAGGGCGACGATCAGATTGTTGGTCGATTCACCGAAGACGAAGCGGAAATTGCTGAGTGTCGGGTTCTTCGGCCACCATGTCAGGTCGGCGCCGGTCGCCGACCATTCGGCGATCGGCTTGAACGCCATCGACGCCATCCACAGGATCGGCACCAGCGTCACCGCCATCGCCGCAAGGATCGCGGCATAGCGGAATATCTCGAAAGGAACTGAACGCTTCATCTTGCGGCTTTGCTGGGCCCTTCGTTGCCGAGGGGAAGAGCGACCGCTCCTCCCCTTCTTGGTAGGATCCTGGAAGGATCAGGCGATCGGATCGAGGACGGTCGGCCAGGCCTCCTTGTTGGTCTTGATGGCTTCGAGAAGCTTCTCCTCGCCGGTGCGGCGGGCAATCTTCTTCCACTCGGCCTCGGTGTCGGCCATCGCCTGCTCGGCTGTCTTGGCCTTGGTCAGCGCGGCGACGAGGTTCTCGTCCAGCGCGTTGTGGAAGGCGGTAGCGCCGGGATAGTTGATGGTGGGCACGGTGCGGGCGACCGTCTCTCGCACCACGTCCATGTGGTAGGCGTGATAGGTCTGGCGAACCAGCGGATCCGAGAAATCCGATAGCCGGAACGGATCGAAGTAGCCGCCCGGATTGGCAGTCATCCAGGCGTAGATGCGGCTTGAGCCCAGCCACTGCAGGAACAGGTAGCAGGCCTCCGGATTCTTGGCTTGCGAGGACACCGACGCCGACAGATTGAGCCACAGCACCGACCGGCTGACCAGCTTGCCGTCGATTTCGCGGCCGGGCGGCAGCATCGAGCCGATCTTGCCGGTGACAGCTGAATCCTTGTTGCCGGCATTGTCGAGGAATTTCGGCAGATTGGAGAAGGCGCAGGTCATGGCCGCGCCGCCCTTGGCGAAATTGCCGTACTGCTCCGGCCAGCCCCAGGAGATCGCATCCGGCGAATGGTGCGAAAGCGAAGCGATGTACTCGCTGGTCGCCGCGATACCTTGCTCAGAATTGATCAGCGGCTTGCCGGCATCGTCGAACAAGAACTGATTGGGCGAAGCCATTGAGACATAACGCTGATACCAGTTGGTGTAGCCCCAGCCCTGGTTGCGCAGATCGGTCGAGCCGAACAGGCCCTTGTCCGGGCGCTGAAAGAAGGCCGCGATCTCGTCATGCTGCTTCCACGTCTTCGGCGCCGCCAGTTCATAACCGTATTTGTCGGAGAAGGCCTTCTTCTCGTTTGCGTCGCCGAACAGATCGGTACGGTAGACCCAGGTCTGGAAGTCGCCATCCAGTGACACGCCATAGGTCGAGCCGCGATACTGATTGAGCAGCGAGACGCCCTTGGCGCCGTCGACATAGCCGCGCTCGGGATCGTCCCATTCCGGCTTGTATTGCGCGACGAAGTCGTCGAGCTTGAGGATGCCGCCGGTTTCGGCGAGGTCGCCAAGGCGGTTCCATTCGACCGCGTAGATGTCATACGCCCCACCCTTGGTGGAGATGTCCTGCATCGTCTTGGTGAATTCCTGGCCGTTTGGCACACCGACGATTTCCAACGGAATGCCGGTTTCCTTCTCCCAGAGATCCTTGATCGACGGCGCGCCGGCCGGAAACGGCTGGGTCAACTGGCCGATCGAGCCGTCGGACAGGCCAAGTACGATCTTGGCCGGCGCCTTGCCGGCGCCCTTCATCGCCTTGGCCGCCTCGATGGCGCGGCCCTCCGGCGTATCGGCGCCATATTGATAGCGCTCCGAACCGTCGAAACCCGTCGGGCCACCGATCATGCCGGGCGCCAGGGCATCGGCCGCATAGGCACGGCTCGGGCGAATGAATTTCGGTGCAATACCTGCGGCGGCAACAAGGACTGCCGCCTTTCCACCGGACGCCAGCAAACGGCGCCGCGACACGCGGACCAAATTCGACATTGGAACTCCTCCCTCAGGGCCTTGTTTCCTCCACGGCCCTTATGATGGATATTGACGGCACTATACGAAGCCTGTCAACATCATAAATAATCAAAATACATCATAACATCTCACGGGAGGGGAAGAATGGCGTTTGTAAGGGCTCTCATACTGAAGCCGGTGCTTGAATTTGAGGGAGCCCGGCTGCCCACCTCCCCGCTTTGGTCTGCTTGGGCACTCTGGTGTAGCGCAACGGCTTGCGCATCGGCCAAGGCCGGTTACATCATTTCCCATCAGAATCGCGGACGGCGATGAAGCCGCTCTCCGACGGTGGACCCATGAAATGCGTGATCTCGATGCGCCCCTGGCGCGTTTTGGAATGAGGTGATCGACAGTGCGGTCCACCCTGACAGACATAGCCCGGGAGGCCGGCGTTTCGGCCGCCACGGTCGACCGTGTGCTCAACAACCGCGCCGGGGTCAGGGCGCGCACCCGTGAGGTCGTGCTCGAAACGGCACAGCGGCTTGGCTATATCGCTGAAAATTCGAATAATCCGAGCTCGCTCAACGCGGTTACTGGCGAGGTCATACGGCTGGATTTCGCCCTGCCCGCCGGCACCAATTCCTTCATCAAGATGCTGCACCGCCAGATCGAGGCGCAGGCGCAGGCGCGGCCCGACCTCGACGTCCGTGTCGCTACTATCGAAGGCTTCAATCCGGACCGGCTTGCGCGTCTGCTGCAGGAACTGCACGGGCAGACGCAGGGCGTCGGTGTGATCGCGCTCGACCATCCGACGGTCCGCGAGGCGATCCGCTCGCTTTCGGCCAGCGGCGTCAAGGTCGTCACCATCGCTTCCGACATCCTGCATGTGCCGAGGGTTGCCTATATCGGCATCGACAACCGCGCCGCCGGCCGGCTCGCCGGCTATCTGCTCAACCGCTTCATGGGTGCCGGGCGTCCGGGCAAGGTCGCGCTGTTCGCCGGTTCGCTCTCCTACCGCGGCCACGAAGAGCGCGAGATGGGCTTCCGCCACATACTGGCGGAAGAATCGCCCAATCTGCAGATCGTCGAGATGCGCGAGATGCTCGACGACCGGGAGAAGGCCTATTCGGAGGCCTCCGCCCTGCTCGACCGGCACCCGGACCTGGCCGCCATCTACAATGTCGGCGCCGGCAACACCGGCATCGCCCGCGCACTCAAGGAGCGCGGGCGCGCGCTGTCGACGGTCTTTCTCGGCCATGAGGTGACGGAAGGCACCAAGGAGCTTCTGCTCGACGGCACGCTGGACGCGGTCATCGACCAGAACCCGCGCGTCGAAGCCCGCGAGGCGCTCAACACCTTGAGCCATGCGGTCAGGGGCTTGCCTTACGAATTGCACCAGCCAAGGCTGCAGGTGATCTTCAGGGAAAGCATTCCGGAGATCTGAAAGGAGGGCCGAAGCCGATCATAGATGCGCCGTCCAATACGAACAGCGCCTTCGTCTCCGCCGCCGGCGACGACCGTCTCGGCGGCCAGCGCCTTGAACCCGCAAGACGGCGCAAGGACAGACACGCCAGCGGCAGCATAACCGTCATGCTGCCCGATCGAAACCAGCGCATCTGCCCGCTATCACTGCCGACCATGCCATTTCGCTCCTGTGGGTAAGGTTGGTCGCATGGCCGGCCGGTTCGGCATTCGGCTGGTTCGCGGCCGAAGCGGCAGCCGCCACGACGGTGCGCGAACACTGGCGCGGCACGCTGGCGCTCGGCCGCAACGAAACACTGGCGGCAGCCTACTGGCGGCGGGGCACGGCGGGACTGATGGCCGGCTAGAGCTTGCTCACCATCGCTTGCGCATCTTGGCCCAGACCGATTGCGATCCGGTCGCCGGAGACAATGCCTGACATGTCGCAGACAACCAGCGGCATGCTGATTTCGTAGAGGAATTCGGCAACGATGGCGCCGACGGCAAGGATCGGGTCCGGCCGCTCCAGGATAATGCCGGCCGGCGCCGTGCCTCTGCGGATCGCTTCGGCCAGAACCGAAGACGAGGACGACGACCCTCGCCCGCTCGGCATCACCAGGATCTTGCCGGCGATATTGCCGCCCAGGTCCGGATGCGAATGGTCGATGATGTCGCCCGTTTCGACGTCGATCCCGCCCCAGAAGCTGAGCGCCTGCGAAAGCACCAGCGCTGGGCCTTGTGCCGAGCCGGAAAGGTGGAATGTACCGGTTCTGGCCGGCGTCTTCATGGCGCGCCTCGCACGACGCGGCCGGCCGCAGCCGAGCGGACGCAGTCTTCCATGTCACCGAAGGCCACCGAGACACCGATATTGCCAGGTGCGTAATGCGCCCATTTGCCCGAATTGGTCATCACCACGCCATCGAGACGCTCGAGGATCGACGTGACATAGGTGCAGGTGTCGGTGACCGGAACGAGGCCGAAGGCTTCCATGCCGGCCAGTGCGCCTTCGTCCTGCAGCCGCGTCAGCGTCGCGCGCCCTGTGTTGACATAGATTGGGACACCCTTGCCTGGACCGACTTCGCGCAGCAGCGGCAACAGGCGCATCCACTCGTCATAGGAGAAATGCGGCGTGCCTAACGACACGGCTGCAAGCTGCACGCCATCGGGGACGCTCGACAGCCTGGCCAGCGCATGGTGGATGTCAGCGCGAGAGATCCGGATTTTTTCCTCCGGCGCCAGGCCGTGCAACGCCTCATCCGGCGTCTTCGCCTCCGGCGTGATGCCGACGGCATGAAACAGCGCCACGGCACCCGTCGTTGCCGCCGCCGCCCCCAGCGCCTTCAATTGGTCCTCGTCGCGCGGCTGCGGCAGGCCCGATATCACCGGAATGCGGTCGCGAGCCCTTTGCCCGATGATCAGCCCAACCCCGACAAACAGAGCGTCGGTTGGCTCTAAGGCAGCGTCGGTCAGCTCGAACAGGACCTGGCCTCGTCGATTTTCACTCAGGTGCAGCCCCCATGCCGGCGCGCGCCCGGTCATTGCGCAGCACAAATCGACGAAATCGCCATAGCGGTTGGTCCGCGCGCCGATCACCGAATTGGCAAAGACGATGGCGTTGGATTCACCCCAGGCGATCTGCTCGCCAAACCCTGGCCGGAACCGCGTCTGATAGGGCGCGCAGGTGAAGGTCGCCTGGCAGCCGAGTTCCAGATGCGCCTTCATCAGACGGCGCGCCGGCACTTCTTCCGCGGCCGTCATCTTCACCAGCCCGGGATGGATCAGATCGAACGAGCCGACATTCAGCGTCGTCGGCACCCGAACGCGGCCGCCGCCCTCGATCAGCCTTTCGACGAAATCGAGGCTGGCCTGGCCGTGATAGAGGCAGCCGTCGATATGGGCACCGGCAATGTCCAGCAACTTGCGCGCCCCGACCGCCTTCGAAAAGGCAATCAGGATCTTCATGGCGGCAGCGGCTGCCGAGCCTTGCTCGCCATGCAGCATCGACTGGTCGCCGGCATTCAATTCAAGGGGCATCGAGTATTCCGCTTCGGAGTTTGCCCAACCATGCTTTCCCCGACTGCGGGGCGTCTGGCAAGACTGAAGGATTGAATCTGCTAGCTCGCGGCGATCAGCACCGTACTCTCCAGCGACCAGCGCAGCACCACCTCTTGTCCTTCCGCCAGCTTTTCGATGCCGGTGTTCTGCACGATGACCTTGATTGTCTGGCCATCGCGATCGACAAAATACGTGCTGTTGTTGCCGGCGAAGATACGCTTGGAGACCCGACCCGTGAGCATGTTGGCATGGGCTCGGTCCGGAACGCCGGCATTGGTGGCGATGCGGATTCGTTCGGGCCGCACGGCGCAGCTCGCCTTCATGCCGGCGACAAGCGTAGCCCCCGCGCCTGCGGCAATCCCCGTTCCGTCAGGCAGTCGGATGCCGTTGCCCGTGCTGTCGCCGCGAAGGATGTTGGCGTCGCCCAGGAAAGTGGCGGCAAACTCGCTCTTCGGCCGATCGTAGATCTCCTCGGGCGAGCCTTCCTGCACCAGCTTGCCATCGCGCAGAATGCCGATGCGGTCGCTCATCGTCAGCGCTTCTTCCTGGTCGTGGGTGACGAAGATGGTGGTGATGCCGATCTCGCGCTGGATGCGCTTGAGCTCGATCTGCATGTCGACGCGCAGCGCCTTGTCCAGCGCGCCGAGTGGCTCGTCAAGCAATAGCACGCGCGGCCGGATGACGATCGCGCGAGCGAGCGCAACCCGTTGGCGCTGGCCGCCGGACAGCTGATGCGGCCGGCGGCCGCCGAGCCTGCCGAGTTGCACGAGGTCGAGTGCGCGCTGTACCTCGCTGGCAATTACCGCCTTGGGCTCGCCGCGCACCGACAGGCCAAAGGCGACATTGCCAGCAACGCTCATGTTGGGAAACAGGGCGTAGTTCTGGAACACCATGCCGATGCGCCGTTTTTCGACTGGCACCCGTTCGACGCTCTCACCACCTATGGTGATGCGGCCGGAATCGGGGAAGTCGAAGCCCGCGATTTGTCGCAGCAGCGTGGTCTTGCCGCTGCCTGACGGCCCGAGCAGGGCATAGAAGCCGCCATCGGCGAAATCGATAGACACATCGTCCAGCGCCTTGTGGGCACCGAAAGCGCGCGACACGTTCGCTACTTGGACGCCAGCCATTACTTCTCTCCGCCGAATTTGAAGGAGCGCGCCGTCAGCAGCATCAGTGCCATCGACACGACAATGATGATTGTCGAGACTGCATTGATCTCTGGTGTGAATCCCTTGCGGATCGCGGCGTAGATTTCGACCGGCAGCGTCGTCTGACCGGGCGTCGACAGGAAGTAGGATACGACGAACTGGTCGAAGGACACGGCGAAGGCGAACAGCCCTCCGGCGATGACGCCCGGCATGATCCAGGGCAGCGTGACGCGGTTCGTCACCTGCCATTGATTGGCGCCGAGCGAGCGCGCCGCCTCTTCCAACTCGGGCGCGAAGGTCTGCAGTCGCGCCGACACCACGACGATGACATAGGGCAGTGCAAGCGCGACGTGGCCGAGCAGGATGGCGAACAGGCCGCGCCCGATGCCGACGCCGAAGAAGAAGATCAGCATCGCCGTGCCGGTAATCAGCCACGGAATGGCGATTGGCGGAAACAGCAGCGCCTGCAGGAATTTCTTGCCGCGAAACTCATAACGGTAGAGCGCCAGTGACGCCGCCGAGCCAAGCACCACGCAAATGATGGTGGTGATGACAGCGATCTCGAGGCTGTTCCAGGTTGCTGAGATGAGCTGGTCGTTCTGCCACAGCGAAGCATACCATTCCGTCGTCCATTCGAACGGCAGCTGGTAGAAGGGCGAAACGTTGAAAGACATTAGAGCCATGATGATGATGGGCACATAGAGGAAGGCAAGCAATAGCCAGATGTAGAGGCGGCCGAGCCATTCGAGGACCCGTGTCGTCGCCATCACGTAGCCCTCCTCAGCACCGGCGAGGCAACCGCCAGGATGACCAGCACGACGGCCAGCAGGATGAAGGAGAGCGCAGCACCCAGCGGCCAGTTGAACACGGCGACGAACTGGTCCTCGATGACAGTGCCATAAAAGGTGCCGATACGGCCGCCAAGGATGCGCGGCTCCATGAACGAGCCAACGACCGGGACGAAGATGAGGGCTGCGCCCGCCACTAGCCCCGGCATCGACAGCGGAATGATGACCCGCTTCAGCACCTGCAGCCGCGAGGCGCCGAGCGAGCGCCCGGCCTCGATCAGCGAGTCATCGATGGCCTGCAGGGTCAAGTAGCAGGTCAGCACCATGTAAGGCACGTAGGAGTGCACCAGCCCGATGATGACAGCCGGATAAGAATACATCAGGTCGATGTTGATCTTGAACGGCAGCACGGCGTTGAGCGCGGTGTCGAGAATGCCTCCTTCACGCAGCACCATCGCCCAGGAGAAGATGCGCACCAGCCCGTTCGACCAGAACGGCAGGATGACGAGCAGGAAAATCGCCTCTCGGCTGCGGCCTTTCAGCACCTTGGCCAGCACATAAGCGGCGGGATAACCGATGACGATGCACCACAGCGTCACCTCGAGGCCGAGGCGCAGCGAGGCCAAAAGCAATGTCAGATAAAGGCTTTGTGAAAAGAAGGCGGCATAGTTTTCAAGCGTGAATGCCCACGGCTTTCCCGACAGCGGCAGGTCGGTCATGAAGGAGAAGAAGACCATGGCTGAAAGCGGCAGGAAGATCGCAACCGTCAGCCAGAGATAGGCAGGCGCCAGCAGCGGCAAGGCCGATCTCAATCCGCTGCGCGACGCGGCCGCAACCTGTGCTGCCATGACATCCTCCTCCCAGGATGGGGAAGCATCAGCCGACATGTTTGGTCGGCTGATCCCGGCTTCTGCTGTTACTTCACGTCGACCTTGAGCTGCTGCCAGAGCGACAGATAGGTTTCGCGCTGGGCGTCTGTGATCGGCGCCTGGAACTGAATGCGCTTGGCGACTGCCGGGTCACCCATCACCTTGCGGTTGAACGCATCCCCGGGAAGTGCTTCTACAGCCTTGGTGTTGGCGGATACCGGGGCTCCGACCTTGGTGACCCATTCGACATAGAACTTCGGGTCGATCATGTAGTTGATGAAGGCTTGCGCCCCGGCGACGTTCTTGGAACCAACCGGAATGGAAAAGGCGTCAAGCCAGGCGACGGCACCCTCCTGGGGAATGACCAGCGAGACCGGCAGCTTGAAATGCGTCTTGGCGCGGTCGGCCGAGCCGCTCCAATAGGTGCCGATGTCGATCTGGTTGGAGGCAACCATCTGGTTCCAGTCGTTCTCCGAGCTCCAGAACGTCTTGATCTGCGGCATCAGCGAGGTCAGCTTCGCCTTGACCGCCTCCATGTCCTTGACGTCGTTGATGTTCTGGCCGGTAGCGATGGCGCCGAACTGCACGGCCTCGACGGCATCGTCACGGATGGTAACGCGGCCCTTGTGGGCGGGATCCCACATTTCGGCGATGCTGGTCGGCGGCTTGTCGAATGACTTGTCGTTGATGGCGAGCGCCGTCAGCCCCCAAACCCACGGCACCCCATAGACCTTGCCGTCATGGACAAGCATCGATGATCCGGCCTTGTCCTTGCTGATGTCGGCATAGTTCGGCAGCTTGGACGTGTCGATCGGCTGAATGAGCTTTTCCGCCATCGCCTGATCGTTGAAGGCGGCATTGATCATGACGACATCGTAAAGGCCGGGATTGGTCCTGAGCTTGGTCAGCATTTCCTGTTCGGAATTGAAGAAGTCGTTGACGACCTTGTTGCCGGTTGCCTTTTCGAAGGCGGCTATGGCCCACGGCTCGTCGGCGCCATAGCCCTTCCAGTTGAGTACGTGCACCTCGTCGGCCCTGGCGGCCAGCGTAAGCGCCGAAGCGAAGACAGCGGTTGCCGTCAGAAAAGCAGTCAGTTTGGGCATGCGCATGTTCGTTCCTCTCATTATTGCCCGGTTGGCGGGCTTGTTATCCCATTAGGCTGTCACAAATGGGCCTCTTGCTTCCGGCCATGCACGGTCGTCGGTCGATCGTCATGGCTGAGGAATCGCTGGATCTCCTGGTCGTTCGGCGCCGACGACCCGCCATGGCGGGTGACCGAGAGCGCCGCCGCCGCATTGGCGTAACGCGCCGCTTCGAACGGCGACACGCCGTGCGACAGCGCGCTGACTAAGGCGCCGATATGAGTGTCGCCGGCGCCGTTAGTGTCTACCGCCGCGACCTTGAACCCGGGCACATCTTGGGCGGTGCCGTCGGCCAGCCGCACGAAGCAGCCTTTTGCGCCAGCGCGGACGACAACGCCTGCCGCGTTGGGGCAGTGGCTGGCCAGCAGCCGGGCAGCAATAGCCTCTACATCGCCGGTGCCGGCGATCTCAGCCGCTTCGGCGGCGTTGCAGCTCAGCCAGCTCGTGCGCGCCAGCACCCGGTCGAGAATGGTGCGCGGAATGTCTGAGATGATCGGCGTCGGATCGAAGACTAAAGGAATTTCCGCCGGCAGCACCTCGATCCAGTCGACAAGCGCCTCTCGGCTTCCCGGATAGCTAAGCGTATAGCCGGAGGTGAACACCCAGTCGCCCGGTGCGACCGAGATGAGCGCCATCATGTCAAGGCTGAGCACACTCTCCGCACCAGGCCATGAGACGAAGGTGCGCTCGGCATCGCTCGAGATCATGGCGACGCAATTGCCACTGTCCATAACCGCCGATGGCGGCGTGAGTGTCTCGATTCCCTCACTGGCTAAGGCCGCGCGCAGGAAGTCGCCATTGGGTCCGCTGCCGAGCTGGCCGCCGAACACCACCTTCATGCCGGTGCGGCTGGCCGCGACCATCATGTTGAAGCCGCCGCCGGCGACTTGTGCATAGCTTGACGCGGTCTTCTCCGTGCCCGGTGCCGGCAAGGAATCGATGCGGTAGACATAGTCGACCACCGCGCTGCCGATATGGACGAGACGCCCGCTCATGCTGCCGCATCCTTGCCGGACCTGCTCTTCGCCGCCCGCAGGGCGACCAAGTCGGCGGCGAGCGCGCGCACCCGCCCAATGTCTAGGCCTTTGATCCGGGCGATGTGTTTCTGTGGCAATCGGGAAAAGCCGGTGCAGGCACCGGCCATGCCGGCCGCGATGGCGCCGATCGTGTCGGTGTCGCCACCGAGATTGGCGCTGATGACTGCCGCTTGCCAGGGATCGCCGCCGGCGACTTCCAGCACCGCGAATGCAGCCGGAACGGACTCCTGACTGGCGACGCCGGTGCCGACCAGATCGGTGATCAGCCGGATCGCGTCACTCGTCTCCTTGCCGCGTACGAGCTTCTGCGCCCACCCAATGCGCGCGGCGATGTCACCGCCGGTCACCCAATAGCCGAGCGTTGCCCCGTGCCTCGCCCCGGCGATGGCTCTGTCGGAAGCGGCGCGCCAGTCACCGCCAGCGATGCCGCGACTGATGGCGGCAGCGACCGCTGCGGCCGAAGCGATTGCGATTGACGTGTTGTGCGTCGCCCTGCAAGTTTCGGCCACTTTGCCGACCAATGCGTCAAGCGGCTCTGGCGGCATCATGATGCCGACCGGCGCGATGCGCATGGCTGCACCATTTGTGTCGCCGCTGCGTCCCGCTTCCTCGGCTGGCATACCGTTATTGATCGCGTCGATGGCGCGTTTGGTTGATGGTCCCAGCAGATCGTAGCTGCCGCGCGCCTTGACATCGCGTTCCCAGTCGAGCAGCGCGCTGACCCACCTCGCATGGTCGAACCGGTTACCGGATTCGACCAGGATACGGCCAAGCAGAAGCGCCTGTTCTGTGTCGTCGGTGATCGTCCCGGCCGGGAGTCCCTTCGACACCGGATGGTCGGGGAAAGGAGCAATGAAGTCCTCGACATGACCGTAGAGTTCGGCAATCCGCGCCGGCGACAAAAGCTGCGTCGGCATTCCCAGCGCATCTCCCAGTGCCCCGCCCACAAGCGCTCCCATGGCCCGATCGGTTATGCTCCCGGTGTCGTCCGGCATCTCTCAGAACCTCATATGCAGCGCAAAATGCGCCGGGTTGAGCAGGCTGGTCACATATTCGATCGGCCGGTCATCGGCGGCGCGGGTTAACCGGCGACCACGCAGGAACGGCGTGCCTTGCGGGCAGCCGAGGATTGCGGCATCGTCGGCGTTGAGCATTTCAATGCCGACCCATTCCTCGCCATGGTCGGGAATGAGGCCGGCGCCGCGCAGCGTCTGGTGGAGTGAGCCTTCGCGCAGGCCGCGCAACGGCACGTCCTCCAGTTCGGGTGACAATGGCAGGCGGCTGCGCTCAATGGAGATAGCGTGGCCGTCGCTGGCATTGGTGCGCACCCGATCGACAGCGATGAAAAACGGGTTTTCTATACCAAGCAGTGCGGCAAGATCGGGGTCCTCGATCACCTCGAGCCGCAGCGTCCGCGTCTCGGCATTTGCGCCGGCGTTGGCGAGCGCCCGCGACCAACCGATTGAGTCATCAACGGGCTTGCCATCGAAGGTGACGAAAGAGCCGATGCCGACCTTGGTGGTGATCAGCCCGCGGCTGGACAGTTCCTCGAGGCCCTTGCGAACGGTGTTGCGGCTGACGGAGAAACGCTGGACGAGCTCGTTCTCGCTTTGCAACCGGTCGCCGAAGCCCAGAACACCGGAGCGGATTTCATGTTCGAGAACCGTGGCGATCTGTTCGGGCTTGCCCGTACCGGGAGACGATGGGACCACGCGGCGGACCATAGGCATACCTGTTCATTGCACCTGTATAGTCCTGTGCAATGTATCTGCAACGCCAGCTCTGTCAACCGACCGCGGAGGGCCACACAGATAGACCAAGCTGCTTGATGGTACCCAGAGGCCGTGAAGGCCATACGAGGTGGAGCGGGCAAACGGGGTCGCTGGAGATGTCACTGTTCGCTGCTGGAAGACCCCTCGACTGCCCCGTCACCATCTGCAGAATGCGGCAGGATGCCGAAGTCGCGCGACTTGATCCCATGCGCCGCCGTCAGGAAACCATCGGCTGTGAGGCCTCGCCTCAAAAGTTCCCGTACCGCGGCCGACCGGCTCGGCATGCGCTTGTCGAAGCGCCAGTTCTCCAACGCCGCCAGTTCATCGGCGGTCAGCATGATCTGCAATCGTTCCGGGCGTTCCAGTTCGGACATCTCGGCCTCCAGTCATACCAGCCTAAATGCAGCTGAGTTAGTATGTTCCTAATTTTCTGTATAGTTAGGTACGTGAGCAGAATGCGTCAAGGCCTTCAGATCAGCGAGTCATGCAGAAGTCCGATGAAGCGGAACAAGCATCAAATGGGCAATCAACAAAATACGCTAACTATTTGACATAAAACGAGTTTTAAGGAATTTCGCTTGCCAATCGCGAATCCTGGGCGCATCGTGGAACACGAGGGACAAACCGCTCCTGAAGGGAAGGTTTTTCCATGCGCTACGGATTTTCAGTTCGCCTGCACGAAGACGTCAGTTCCCGAGTTCGGGCTACATTGCGGTCCGGGATTGCCATCAATCTGACTGCTGTCGCCGAAGCCGCGCGACTGCAGAACCTCGCCGAGAATGTTGCGCGCGAAGACATCGAATGGCTCGTCATGCAAGCAGCCCAGCTCTACGGGGCGGCTATCGAGTTCGACGGCTTCGCGGAAACCGATCTGGCGGAGTTTGCGTGCCCTCAGCTGATGCAAAGCAGCCCCGCCGTGGGCTGGGACGCCTTGGAAGACGGAGCGTCCGCTTCGCCGGATCCTGGCCGTCAAACACACTGAGGCGCGTGCTCGTGTGAGCCCCCGCCATGCTGCCGCCACGTGCTCGGCAAAAAAGCCCGCCGCAATGGCGGGCTTTGGACTGCTGGAGGTTTGGTGGACGAAGGCCTCTCGGCCCGGTCCGACATTTCTTCCGATGTATTCGCCTTAGCGGCGGGCGATCAGCAGGCACAATTGGCGCAGATCGCTGTCGTAAGTGCCTGCGCTGCTGAGCACGTCAACGCAGCGCTTCTTCATCCTGGCCAACTTGTCGCCCGACATGTCGGCAACGACCTGGGGCAAGCTGGGATTGTTGGGATTGCTGGGATTGGACGGGCTGCCCGGGTTGGACGGATTGCTTCCACCACCGATCCCGACACCTGCGCCGACATTGATGCCACTGCCGACCCTGACCCCGGCACCTGCATTAACGCCGCTGCCGATACCTACCCCGGCGCCCGCCGCGATGCCACTGGGACCGCCGATCGTCGCGCCGGCACCGCCGTTGATGCCGCTTCTGCCCCCGACCGATGCGCCGGCGTCCGCGGCGATGCCACTGGGACCGCCGATCGTCGCGCCGGCACCGGCGTTGATGCCGCTTCTGCCCCCGACCGACGCGCCGACGCCCGCGGCGATGCCGCTGGAACCGCCAACCGTTGCGCCGGCACCGGCGTTAACGCCGCCGCTGCCGCCCACCGAGGCACCGAGGCCTGCCTTGATGCCGCCGCTGCCGCCAACCGTCGCGCCGGCACCGGTGTTGATGCCGCCGCGACCGCCAACCGTCGCGCCGAGGCCGGCTTTGATGCCGCCGATGGATGTTCCAACACCAACGGCAATTCCGTCCGCGGCATTCACGGGCATCGAGAGCATGAAAATAACTGCGCTGCCTGCCACCGCATCGGTGATTGTTTTGATTATTGTGATCATAACACTCTCCTTGCTGTAGTTGCGCTGAACAGCCCGCGACGCCGCCGCTTGCATACCTACTAATTTGCAAGAAGATAATCGGTTTCTTTGCCGGTCAACTCGCTGGCCCCATGGTATATTTTCAAATAACAGCCGCGTGAAATTTGTAGTGAAATTTTCCGAAAGTTTTACTTTGGGACGGCCTCTACCGATTGAAGCGATGCGAGACTCAGCTGATGGCGCCGCAACAGACGGACGTCGCGACGGTCGGCGGCCAAAAGAAGGCGAATTCCTAATCTGCAACCCACAACATCAAACCTACCTACGGCAATAGAACAATGGACCGAGAAGGTCCGCGCTGCGCGGGTTTGCTTCACCGTGCTGCGTCATTTTTGCCGGAACCTTCCATCACCCGGGTTGCTTTCTCTGTAGTCACCACATGATGATAACCGAACGATGGAGATCAGCATGCTTACGAAAATCGTGACAGCTTCCATACTTGCGGCCGGTCTGGCGACGGCGGCGATGGCCCAGAACGCCGGCTCGGACAACAATGCGCCTGGCAGCGAGAAGAGCATCGTCGTCCAGCCCAAGCCGAACGGTATTGACCCTGGCACGACCAGCAGCACGATGGGTACGACGGGTGCCACGAACTCCAATGCGGATGAAAACTGCCCTGCAACCCCGCAGGGAGCTCAACCCGATGCGTCCAACAAGCCTGCCGGGACGGTTTCACCGACTGTCAACGACAACAATTGCGGTAAGTAGTTAGCCGCGACAATCGGGTTTACAATCGCGGGTGGGCTTACGGCAGCGGGACCGGTTAGGACTGGTCCCGTCCAACCGAACGGCGAGATCCAGCGATGGAATCAAATCCGCTCGAGTTCACGCTTTGCGTGGTCGCGCCTTGGATTTGGTTTCCTCCTTGGCGGCGGCCGGCTTAGGCTGGCGTGCTTTCGGCTTCGGTCGGCTGGCGGTCCCCGGCGCGGCGGTTTCCGCGTCGATTTCGGCGGTAGCCTGATCCCAATGCTGCTGATGTGCCCCATCGGGCCTGCCTGCCTGTTCCCAGATCGCGTGTGCCCGCTGGCGAATCCGTTCCTGCCTGTCCGTCACTGATACCTCCGTCGGCTCGGTTCATGCGTAAGCAACCTTGTTCTAGCTGAAATTTCGACCCGCGTCATGAGCGGCAGGCAACACCGTTATTGAACCTCTCTGTCACACAGGACAGCAACGCCGAGGAGCGCCGCCTTCTTGATGATCAGCCCTTCAAGGTCCGCGTCCGAGCGCTCGGTTCCGGTGCGTTCGCGCAACAGTGCTATCGCCGCCTTCATCGACAGCAGGCCATCGCCTCGTTCAGCAAGCAGTTTGTCGACGGCGGCGGCCACGTTGACCGGCTCGACATGCGGCAGCATGGGAATGGCTCCTTTCCTTGTTTCGAGACGATAAGGGCTCCATCCCGATCGCTCGGGATGGAGCTCTGATTTGGTTATTAGACCGTGACCTTTCCAAACCCGGTTCGCGGTTTGGCAACGCCGATCACTCGATGACCTGCACGATCTTGCGGGTGCCTGGGTCGACGAGCACGGTGCGATTGCCGACGACGACGTATCTGTACCGCACGTCTGGAACATCGATCGGTTGCAGCTCGACCGTATCGGGCAACGTGGAACCGATATTGAGCTCCACCCCCAGAAGACTGATCGACGCAAGCGGGTGCTTGTGGACGTATTCGCGGATGACCGTCTGCTGTTCGGGCGTGACAATCACCTGGTCCGCGGTGGCCACGCCGACGCCGGCAAGCAACGCCAATCCCGCCGCAGCAGGAACAAGGTGGATTTTCATCGTCTACTCCTGTTGTTACGGGCCTCGCCCTTACAATTGCGACGCGGCATTCCGGTCGAAGCGGCGAACCCTCTAGGGAAACGCCCACGCCACCTTGTTGTTCCGTAAGTGGCGGCTAATCGAACAGCGGTGAAGTGCCTGCGCGATGCGGCGAATGGACTGCGAATGAACTGCGGTGGCCCGCGTCGCAAGACGCGGGCCGATCGGTTTCCCGATCAGCAGCGATACCGGAGGGGGGTGATATCTACTGCGTCTGAAATAACATTTAGGACAAGCTAATGTTCCTAAGCGACTGCAACAAACCTGCCGGCGCAAGCGGCGCGAAGTTGCCGCTCGTCGCTGCTACTGCTTTGGCGGCTGTGGCGGCACCTCGCCGGGCTTGATCACCGGGGTCCTGCCCTCGTCCGGCGGTGGCGCCGCCATGCCCTGATCGCCCGTTGGCGGGGGCTTCAGGACCCCACCGCATGGCTCGAGCGTATCGGACAAATTGTTGCCGGCCGGCTTCTGCTGCTCGCTGTTCTGGTCCGGCAGCTCGACTTTGCAGCGGTCGGATTGCGCCTGTTCGCCCGGCTGCGCGGCCGCCGGCACCGCCAGCAGCAGCGCACCTAGCATATACGGCAAGAAAATGAGCGGTCTCATATCGAGCTCCTTTCGCGCCAGTATCTTCTGAATGTGAAGGCGGGCAGGCGCGATTGGTTCCGTCGTGCGGCAATGCGCCCGGACCGCAGCGGCACGGAACCGGCCGCCAGACTTATGAGTTCAACCACTGAGCCAATTCAGGGCCGCTGACATTATGGAGAACCGGCGATGGAACCGCGCAGGAAAGAACGAACCGACGACGAGACGGAGAGCCCGACGATCCAGCAGCAGGACTGGGATGCCATCCGGAGCGGGAGAATCCTCCCTAACGGCGTGCCGCAAAACGGCGATATTCGCTATGACGTCGAGAAAAGCGGCGAACTGCCGGAGGAGGACGACGATAACGCTTACCAGGAAAGCGACGAGGCCTTGCCGGACGACACCGATGAACGCGTCATTTCGCGCGATCTCGAACGGGAACGTGGTGCTTTCGACGAGGAATGAGCCACCGCCTTCCGCATTCTGCATCGGCGGCCGGATGAAAAACCCTTGCTTTCAGTCCGGGAGGTCGAAGACCGGATCCTGGCAGCGATAGACCGGACATTGACCGTCACGCGTCTTGATATAAGCGGCGCGCGGCACCTGCGGCCAGTCGCATTCATTGCCGAATTGGCGGACGTAACGGTCGTAGGTGTTCTGGCCGGTGGTCAGCACCACCGAGCGATGCCTCTGGATCAGAAGCTGTGCCTGTTCGCACGTCATCGCGCGGCTGTCCGGCCGGGCGTGGGCCGTCGCGGCAAACAGAAGCGCCCCGGCTGTCAGGACCGCCGCTTGTGTCAGGACCTTGGCAAGCATGACACCATCTCCCATGCCTAACCCGCATCTTGCTCGGGCAGCGCCGGATCGAGCCGCCGTCGCGCAGAGGCAGATCGTACAGAATGCGAGGGAAAATGCAAAAAGCCCGCCGCACCTTGCGGCGCGGCGGGCTCCAACCGAACGTCACTATTTCGTCGGGCTTGGGCGGCTTATTCCTCCTTCACCGGCCCGAACCGGCGCACGATAACCTCGAAGACGATGTCCGAAATCCACATCGCCGAGACGCCAATCAGAAAAGCCGCGGCCAGCGTCGTGGTGTCGTCGTCCGGAGAAGGGATGGGCAGGCCGGCGGCGCGGAAATAATGCACGACCGGCAGCGTCAGATAGGCCGCCGCCAGCGCGCCGCAGATCGGCGAGGCCACCATTTCGCGGACCTTATAGCGATGGCGCGACAAGGCCCGCAAAATGCCGCCGGACAGGCCGGCGACCAACACCGGTGCCTTGATGCCCAGAACATCGAGCAATTCGTGCATCATGGCGTCCAACCGCACCATCTGGCGCCCTGCCCGTTGAAGGCGTTCATCTCGTCGAGCTCTGGCCGGGTCATGGCGGCGACCACGGCCGCCGATGGCCGGCGCGGCTGGTTGTGGTCGCACCAGACCTGGCGCGGATTGCCGGCCGGTGCGGTTGTCGCGCAGCCGGCGAGCACCACGCAGAGGATCAGCGCTTTGCCCATTTCTCAGCCTCCGCTCTTGCTGCCGCATCGGGCATGCCGGCGGCCTTGCGCTCTTCGGCGGCGGCCTCGCGCCTCATTTCCAGGCGGTCTTCGGCGGCCGCGACTTTTGCCTCGGCCTGTTTGACCGCCTCCTTCTTCGCCCGGTTGATGCCGCCCGCAACATAAAGGCCGATGCCGCCGGCCACAGCGGCGAATACCGTCATGACGACCTTGTTGCCGAGGATGGCGCTGAGAATGCTGAGAAGCGCTGCCATCACAGATCCTCCGCGCGGCGACGGCGAAGGAACTCGGTCAAAACGCCGTTGATGACGAGGAACCAGGGGAACCATTCCCCCGGGATGATCGGCGAAAGAACCTGCGGGTCGACATAGGTAACGATGGCCGCGATGACGCCGATGGCCGCCTGAAGCCGCGCCCAGAATATTGTCTCGCTGTCGCGGAAAAAGCTCTTGATCCGGGTCCACATGTCATTTCCTTCCAAACAGTTTGAGGATGGCTGATAGTTTGAGGATGGCGGCGATCGGCGCTGCCCAGAAGCCGGGCCTGGCGGCAGGCACAGGAGGCACAGAGGGCGTAGCGGTCGCTTGTGGAACGGCAATTGGCTTAGCGGGCTCTGGCGGGGCTGCAGGGACGACCGCGGATGACGCCGGACCGGCAGACGGCCAGGGCGTGTCCTTGATGCGCGACCATTTGCGATAGGCCTCGGCAAGCCTGGTATCGTAGGAGTTTTTGCGATAGCCGGCGCCGTTGTAGCCCTTGGCGAATCCCGACCAGTCATGATTGCGCAGATTGCCGTCGAGCCGGTTCTCGACGATGAAGTCGATTGCCGCGCCGAGCTGCAGCGCCTCGTCCGCCATCATTGCCTCGGCCATCGCCTGCACGGTAAGGAAGCCCGCGGCCTTGAAATTCTCGCCGAGGACCTGACCCAGCCCCCATGACGCGGATTTGAGCGCCGCGGTTTCGTCGATCGCACAAGCTGCCCTGAGCCGTGGGTAGCTATCCATGGGATAGGGCTTCTCGCCCCACTTCGGATAAGCGAGGCCGGCGGCTACCGCTTGTGCCCGCTTGGCACCCGACAGGTTGCGGTAAAAGACGTGCGGTTCAAATAGGATGACCGGCCGGCCAACGGCGTCGAAGCCGTGCCCGCTGGTTTCAACATCGAGGAACGCGTGCATCTCGTCCTCGCCGACGCCGATCCGGGCACCGAGTTTCGGCAAGTCTATATCATCGAGGCGCCTGGCGGCGCCCCTGAACGTCATGTCCATGGGCAGTCCTTTCCGCCCTCGCGGGCAAGGTTTTGCGGTTGAAAAAGCAGATGCGTGGCGGCAAAGCAGAATTGGGCGGCAGCCCGTGCCGATGTTGCAAGGAAGGTTGATGTTTTCGATCCGCCGTGTGAAATGGCCGCGGGATGGTGCACATGTCTGATGATGAACAAACCGCTGCGGCGCGCTGGACGGTGAAGTCCGAGCTCCGCGCCGTCGCTCGCGACAAGCCGCTGCTGCTGGTGCTGGCGGCGATCCTCTGCCTCTATTGTGCGTTTATCGTCGGACCGATCGTCTATGCGGTGCTGGCCATCAACGGCATTGCGGATTTCTTCAAATGAAGCCGGTTCCGGCGATCTCGCTCAGGTCCCGGTTCCTGCGTCTACCGCGCCTGAAATTGCTCGACCTGGATGAAATTGCTTAGCCGGGATGAAACTGTTCCCGTCTATCGTTCGTACCTGTAGCGGGTACGGGAGGACACGTGACGATAAGAATCAGGCTTCCGGGCGGCACCTTGAAGATCAAGAAAAGGAACGAGCTGCGGCGCCGCGAGCAGAACCGCGAGGTGCCGGTTTGGCAGCTCGGCAATTACTTCGTCATCTGGTGGCCGAGCGGCGTGTCCGATCGCCCGTCCTCGCCCAGAAAATCCTCGCCCAGGAAATAGCCCGCGCACCAGACGATGCCGGCTGGGCAATGACGCCTCGGTGATCAGGAACCGCCGTGCGCGCCAAAACTTCCGAGACCGCTCGACTAGTCCCAGAAATAGTCAGCGGGCAGGCATTGACTCTTCCGCAGCGGAAGGTCTCTGATGCTGCATTGCACAATGGGGTGGCGGAATCGATGGCGGTGCGTATCAGGATGCCTGGCGGCACACTGAAGGTGAAGGTGTACCGCGAATTGCGCGACCGCGAACGCGCCCGCCGCATACCCGTCGTCAAGATCGGCCGGATCTATTTCACCTGGTGGTCGAACCGCCAGCGCCTGATTGATGATCAGTCGCCAGGATAAAGCTCCTTCGGCCGGGCCTGCCCGCCCGGCACCGCGAAGCCTCCGCAGCTCGCAAAATAAGTTGATGATCCTGCTGTTGACTCTTCCGTAACGGAAGGTCTCTACTTACCGCATTGCACGAAAATTGCTGCGTTGCACAACGGGAGTTGGACCGATGGCAGTGCGTATCAGGTTGCCTGGCGGCACTCTGAAGATGAAGACCTATCGTGAGTTGCGGGCCAGGGAACGCGACCGCCGCGTGCCTGTAATGAAGATGGGCTCGCTGTATTTTGTCTGGTGGTCGAAAAGCCAGGACCCGCACCAGAAGCCGCAGGACAGCAGACGGTAGCGGCTCCGCCGCGGTGGGTCTGGGTCGGCGTCAGCGATAAACTCTTGCCGAAACCTCTCCCCCCAGGATTTCTGGTCGAGTTGCAGCGCCATGTTGGTGTGACCTCGCGCGGCTCCCGATTCTTCTGACGTCTTTCGGCGATTTTCACGGCGTCTATATTGGCGGACGCGGTCGTCTCGCAAGCTTGCAAACCGCCGCCGCTTGTCGCAATAGCTAGGCCGTAAAGAGACGCATGGATGATGGAGGCTGACCTGTCTATTGCGAACAGCCGATTTCGGTTGTCGGCTCAGTTAGCCGACGAGCCACCGATCCCACGTGCAATTATTGATTCGGACCTCGAAGACGCGGCGCCGGCATTCTTCGAAGGGGTATCTGAACACCAACATTGGAAGCATTTCTTCGAGCGATCGCAGCTTTTCGCTGAGAGGGTGCGAAAGTCGCGCTTCGGCCGCAACTGATATGCCATTCGTTCCACCATTCCTCTACCGCCTAGCCGGCATCAACTCCGGCCCCGCAACGAAGCTAAGTTTGCGGAGCGTCCGCAGTTTGCGGCGAGGCAAGCATGCGATTGGCGAAGAATGCATCATCAACAGCGTCTTTTCCTTCGATCGCGCCGATGCAAAGATCACCGTTGGAAAAAGATCCTATATCGGCAAGAGCCACCTCGTGGCGGCTGAGAAGATCGAAATCGGGGATGACGTGATCATTAGAGCGGCGGACTTTCATGTGAGTCCATACCCTGCGGCTGCGAAGTAATTTCTGCATTCTGTTGGAGAGAAGAGATTGCAGATA